>NZ_LKTL01000025.1:0-79074 GCF_001401775.1 Shewanella sp. P1-14-1
GAACTCAGTAGTGAAACGCAATCGCGCCGATGATAGTGTGGGGTCTCCCCATGTGAAAGTAGGTCATCGCCAAGCGCCTAATTTCTCTTAATTGAGAGCAGATAGCCCGTTACTGACGTAACGGGCTTTTTTGTGTCTGATTGTTAAGTGAATTGAGTGCAACTAAAGACAGTGTGGACGATATGCCCATGTAAAAGTAGGTCATTGCCAAGCGCCTAATTTCTCTTTTAAGAGAGTAGATAGTCCGTTACTCACGTAATGGGCTTTTTTGTGTCTGTAATTTAAGATAAACATGCTCAGGAACGAAGCTAAAGCTCAATTTTAGACTCATCAACTTCTGATAGTTTGTTTGATATGCCCATGTAAATGTTGGTCATTGCCAAGCGCCTAATTTCTCTTAATTGAGAGCAGATAGCTCGTTACTTACGTAACGGGCTTTTTTGTGTCTGTAGTTTAAGAATACATCCTCGGAAACAAAGCTATAGCTTAAGTTTAGACACATCAACTGCTGATAGTGTGTTTGATATGCCAATGTGAAAGTAGGTCATTGCTAAGTGCCTAATTTCTCTTTTAAGAGAGCAGATAGCTCGTTACTCACGTAACGGGCTTTTTTGTGTTTGATCATTGAGGCAGGTTGTTGAGAAAGTTATTCTCATTTTTGTGTGAGCTCATTATGAGCACTGGTAGATTTTTCCTCACAATGTGTCACTTAAGAAAACGAAATTTCTTATTTGTGTTTTTATCTAACAGCTAATTAATTAGTGTATAAAAATGCTGGAAGAGCGTTAATATCCCTTAATAATCAGACAAATGTATTATGTTTTGGTTAAAGTCGTTTTTATAGTTGTTGATTGTGTTTGTCTTTAGTATGTTATCAATGCGATACATTCTTATTAACAACTAACGGTGTACATTTGCCAAAGCGACCTTCTTTTTCACTATCGTTCTTAGTGCCATTTTTCTTATGTTCTCTGTACTTATTATTAGTTAGCGGAGAATTTTACTATGAGAGAGATGAATTACGTTCAGAGGTCGCAGCAAGAGAGTCTAAACAGATTCAGAAAGATCTATTTAGAATGATCCATGTGGTAGAGTCTGCCCTGTCTGTACAAGATATTTCGAGAATTGAGCAAGAAGTATCCTTAGTTTCTACTGATAGCCATATGATGGTGTATGTCATTCTTGATGCTTCTAGTAGGATCAAGTTTGCTAACCATGTAATTTGGCGAGAAAGTGATGCGCAGAATGTTGTTGAAGGTTACTCAAACGATATTCATCAACAAGTTGTTGCCGATGGTGAGTCTTTTATCAAGGTCAATAAAGACCGTTTATCAATTCAAGCTTATTACCCTATTAATACATCTTCTAACTACAGCTACTCAAGTGCTGTAGATGTGATTTATCTAGAATATGATATTTCTTCACTTATTGCTGACGCATCAGATCAGTTACAAAAGCGCTTTGTTTTCATTTGGGGAGCAGGTGGCTTACTTGTCGTATTTTTCTGTTGGGCTTTATATTGGTTATTAGTTAGACCGGTAAAGCAATTAACTACAAGAGCAAAAAATGTTCTGCAATCTAAACCAGATAACACAAGAATTAATTGTCTAGTTGAAGAGGTGTATAACCTTGGCGAATCGTTATTACATGCCGAAAAGCTAATTCAAGATAATAACCAAAAGGTGACAAACTCTGAGCAGCGTTGGCTGTATTCAATCAGTGCTAATAATAATGGCATATGGGATTGGAATACCCAGACGAATGAGGTCTTCTTATCTGATAATTGGAAAGAAATATTAGGTTATGAGACGAATGAAGTTACAAATAATTATGACGCGTGGGAATCTAGACTGCACCCAGATGAGAAAAACACTGTACTACGCGCTATTGAGCAATGCTTAGCTAATAAAACCGATCACTATGAGAGTGTTCATCGGTTACTCAATAAAAGTAACGAGTACATATGGGTGCTGGACAAAGGACAGATTATTCAGTGGGATGACAAAGGTAATCCGATTCGAATGATTGGGTCTATTACTGATGTCACTGCAGAGCTGCAAAATCAAAAAATTACTGTAGAGCGCCAAAGCCATGCTGGTGTGTCTGATATTAAAGACCGTGAAGCATTAGCAAATGAACTATTTGATTTACAGGCTTATGCACGTAAGTCTGGTCAGTATTGCACTATGATGCTAATTAATTTAAGCAATATTAAGCTGGTTAATGAAGCTGTTGGCGAGCAATTGAGTGACAGATTATTAATGCAGATATCAGCACGATTAGCGGGGTCTTTTGCAGGAAGTTGCTTATTGAGCCGCTTAGGTGATGATGAGTTTGTTATTGCAGCTAAAAACTTAGGAGCGAACTTAGAACATGCTAACAAACGGGCTTTAGCGTTAGCGAGTGAAGTCAGGCAAGTTGTTGGACGAAGCTTTAATCTCTCAGGACAAGACTTTTCTGTTTTTACTCAAATCGGCATGGTGGTATTTGATGGTAAGGAGTCTTTAGACCCGAGTCAGTTATTATCTAGGGCTGATACTGCTTTAGGTAAAGCAATTGAGAGTCCCAATAACAGTTGTGTGTTACATAGTCTGCAGCTAGATGGAAGTCATCATGAACCTCAAAAGCTTCATCAAGAATTAAAGAAAGCCATTAAGCTCAATCAAATGTCTTTAGTGTATCAACCTGTTGTTGATATTGATGGTAATACAGAAAGTGTCGAAGTACTGATGCGTTGGCATCATCCTGAGTTCGGTTACATTAGTCCTAAGCAGTTTATTCCAGTCGCAGAGCTGTCTAACTCTATTTTTGAGCTTGAATTATGGATGTTAGATGAAGTGTGTCGTTTCATCGATAGCTTGCACAATACAGAACTTTCTTGTCCTTGTTTTTCGATCAATATTTCCTCGAGGCACTTTCATCAAGATATGTTTGTCAGTGTTATCCAATCAAAAATTGAGTCTAGAGGTGTAAAACCGGAATATATTCAATTGGAGTTGTCAGAGGATATCTTTTCGATTAATCCAGTGACGGCGAAAGCTAAAATACAAACGTTGCAACGTTTAGGTGTCAGAGTCGCTTTGGATGACTTTGGCTCAGGATTGTGTCCGTTATATCGTTTACATGGGATCCATTTTTCACAAGTTAAGTTTGCAGCGAGTTATATCAACGATATTACGATTTCTGAAGACTCGAGAAACATATTCACCTCATTGGTTAATATGACTACAGAGCTTAACTACCCTGTCGTGGTAAAACAAATTGAAGACCGACAGCAATTAACCACACTCAGTCAGCTGAAGAGTAATCTATTCCAAGGATATGTGATTAGCCGACCGCTAACTCAACAGGACATAAAACACCTTCTAGAGTCAGAGTTGACCTTAAGTGTGGTTTGGAAGGTGCCTTTTAATGCCTTGTCTTAGTGCCTAAATTCAATACTGATTTAAAAAAGTGACTAAGCTACGTAGTGCTTGGTTGCGTGCCTCATCTGCTTCGACAAAGACTTCATGGCGACAGTTAGCAATCCTTTTTATCTGGCAAAGGTTATTCTCAGCTCTATTTTGCGCCATGTTATCAACAATTTCATCATCTAGCGCTTGGAGTATCAGGATTGGCTTAATGCTTAATGCTGCTGCATTTATTGCGCGCTCTGCGGCATCAATTGCTTCAAGTAACCAATGATTAGTGGGTGAGCCTAGTTGAATTTCAGGGTGTTGAGCAAACACATCTAAAATCTGTTGGTACCTTGCTTGACTATGTGTCAGATGGTTTTTTTCGAACTCTACTGCTTGGTAATTGGTACCGCCGAGTACGTAGTTAGGCTGTTTATTTGGTTGTTTTTCATTGTAAGTATCTAATAGTGTTGCCAATGAGCGGATGAAAGCCTTATTAAATGGCAACTTTATTCCATACATGGGGGCGGAAAACACAGCAGCATTAAATACTGTCGGATGTTGCTGCATATATAAGGTTCCAATTGTTCCCCCCATTGAATGGCCAACTAAATATAAATCTTGGTGCGCTTGGGGCTTAACCACTTGCTCAACGAAGTCATTTAGATCATCAATGTATGTTTGGAATTTATTAATATGCCCTTGATGCTTGTTGGTGGTTGTTCGAGTTGAAAGCCCCTGACCTCTATGATCGAGAATATATAAACTAAAGCCTTGTTGATAAAGATCGAACATTAGTTCTTTGTACTTCAAATAGCTTTCAACTCGGCCACTGCTTATTACAATCGCTTTGCGACTATGTGGGTGATTAACATGAGCATAGGCGATGGAGATGTTCTCTTTGATCATGGTGGATTGCGTGACTGTTTGCCAGAATGCTTGTTGTTGATCGCTATTGAGTTGTTGTTCTGACGAAAAATACAAATCACTCACCTTTGGTTATCTGAGAATATATCGATATAAGATTGGGGCAGTGTAGCAAACTAACAGATGATATTTTAGTGAAAGTGATGTGTTGCGAGGAAACTTGCTATATTGACTGGTTTAGAGAACCAGTCAATATAGCGTTGACTTAGTTAAGCTTGTTTCTGTTGTTCCGCTATAAACTCATTTACTTTTTGCTCTAAAATTTCCATGGTGATTGAACCATTTTCTAGTAACGCATCGTGAAATAATCGGATATCGAAGTCTTCGCCTAATGCTTCTTCAGCTTTATTGCGTAAACGCTTAATCGTGAGCTCACCGATTTTGTATGATAATGCTTGTCCTGGCCATGAAATATAACGGTCGATCTCTGTGGTCACATTGTGCATTGATAGCGCAGTATTACTTGCCATAAAGTCAATGGCTTCTTGTCTTGTCCAACCTTTAGCATGCATGCCAGTATCGACGACAAGTCTTGCAGCGCGCCACATTTCATATGTTAAACGGCCAAAATTACTATACGGGTCTTGATAAAAACCTGCTTCAAGGCCGAGATATTCAGAGTATAAACCCCAACCTTCACCAAATGCAGAGATATAACTGTATCGTCTGAAGTTAGGTAAATCAGTTAGCTCTTTGTTTAATGATATTTGCAGATGATGACCCGGTACAGCTTCGTGTAAAGTGAGTGCTTCCATTTCATAAAGTGGACGTTTATCTAAGGCATAGGTATTGACCCAATAATAGCCTGGCTCATCGTCTCTATTGGAGCCAGAGTAGCGACCTGTTGTGTACTTAGGTGCTATTTCGGCAGGTACTGGTTTAATACCATAAGGCGTGCGGGGTAGCGTTGCGAAGTATTTAGGCAATACGGCATCGGCTTTTTTGGCAATATATGCCGCTTCTTTTAATAGCTCTTCTGCCGTTTTGGGATAGAACTGAGGATCTGTACGTAAAAAGTGTAGGAAGTCAGCGAAGCTGCCTTCAAACTCAACATCTGATATCACTTGTTCCATTTCCGCTTTGATTCTCGCGACTTCCTCAAGACCGAGCGCGTGTACTTCATCAGCTGTCATATCAAGAGTTGTGTAGTAAGCAACTCTGTTTTGATAAAAAGATTTGCCATTAGGTAGATCGTTAGCAGCAATCGAGGTTCGCGCATTCGGGATATATTCTTGCGTCATAAAGTCAAAAAACTGCTGATACAAGGGGAGCACTTGTTCACTGACCACTTGTTTGCCTTTTTTCTCAAGTTTCGCTTTTTGCTCTGCAGTAAAGTGACTTGGAAATTGGATAAATGGTTTGAAGTATCGACTTTGCTCTACAGGCACAATGTATGCGCTAATGCTATCTTCGAATCCTGTTAAGGTCGCTTTAGCTGGTGTAATGCCACTACTTAGCCCTTGTTTTAGCCAAAAGGTCTGTTGAGCAAAGTAATTTGATAACGCTGCTAATTTGGTTAAGTAGTTTTCATAATCTTGAGTTGTGTTGAATGTGGCATTAGCCATAGATGCGACATATGCATGGAAACCACTTTCTGCGGTGATTGGTAGGTAATGATCTTTATAACGGTATAAATCAACCTCATTTTGCAGTTGGTATTGTAGCAACTGTGCATTTATCTTACCTGTTGCAGATAGCGTGTTTTGGTCAAGTTGCTTTAAAGATGACAGGAGTTCTTGCTGACGTATGTTTTTGGCTGCCAGTGTCTCAGGCGACAGGTCGGGTAGTTGTGAAGCTTTGGATTCATCACCAAGTGAATAAGCGAGCTGAGGAGAAAAATCTAAGTTAACTTGCCAGGCTTTATCTATAATTGATTGAAGATCCATGTCTTCAACTTTTTTACTGGCTGAGACATTTTGCGTTTCGCTTGCGACTTCTTCACTTTTGTAATTATCGCCAAGATAATATTGGGCTTTTGAGCCAGTGGTCATTTTACAGCCAGTTATTGACAGCATGATTATCGCGGGCAAGATTAGCTTACGCATGTTGTATCCCTATGTAGACTTTGAATTTTGGGTTAAATTTCTCAGTTACAACATAACAATTCAACAGTTAGCACGCTAGCGATTCAGGCGGAAATATTTGTTACTGATTGTACTATTTAGGCGATTAAAACGTCATTTTTTTGTGGAGGCGTGTTAAACTTCGCCATGCTAGATGTTCATTATAAAGAAAACAGATTTAGCTTAAAAAATTAATAGGGGTTAATAATGATCAATACATCCATTCCATTAGTTGATTTGCATCGTCATTTAGATGGCAACGTTAGAGTCAATACCATTTGGGAACTCGGACATCAGCATGGAATTAAGCTGCCTGCACAAACGTTAGAAGCTCTTGCTCCGTTTGTTCAGATCCAAGGTAAGGAAAACAGCTTAGTCGCTTTTTTAAAAAAGCTGGATTGGATGGTAGCTGTATTAGCGGACTTAGATGCAGTCAAACGTGTCGCATATGAAAATGTCGCAGATGCAGCGATATCAGGATTAGATTACACCGAGTTACGCTTTAGCCCGTATTATATGGCAATGAATCACAATTTACCGATTGAAGGTGTGGTTGAGGCTGTCATTGATGGTGTCAAAGCTGGTGTGAAGGAGCACGATGTTAAAGTTAACCTTATTGGCATTATGTCGCGTTCGTTTGGTCAAGAAAAATGCCGCTTAGAGCTTGAAGGTCTGCTTGCTCACCGTGATGCATTAGTTGGTATGGATTTAGCCGGAGATGAATTGGGTTTCCCTGGTGACTTATTTAATGAACATTTTAAATTAGTCCGTGATGCAGGCTTACAGATTACAGCACATGCTGGTGAAGCTGCTGGTGCAGAGAGCATGTGGCAAGCGATTCAAGAGCTAGGTGCGACTAGGATAGGGCATGGTGTAAATGCTATTCATGATCCTAAGTTGATGGAGTATTTGGTTAAACACTCAATAGGTATTGAATCTTGCCCTACCAGTAATTTACATACTTCTACAGTGGCTGATTATGATGCTCACCCATTTACGCAATTCTTAGATGCGGGTGTATTGATTGGACTCAATACCGATGACCCTGGTGTGAGCAATATTGACATTCAGCATGAATATCGTATTGCTAAGTCTGAACTTAACCTATCTGATGAGCAAATTGCCCAAGTACAACGTAATGGCGTTGAAATGGCATTTCTATCAGACAGTGAAAGAAAAGCACTATACGCATCAAAAAAATAATGAATGTTTAGATAATAAAAAACCGCTGAAATCAGCGGTTTTTTGTTTTCATTTCCGTGTATTAGATAACACGTGAGAACTGTTGTTGACGTGCTTTTTGACGATAATAAACATCAAAACACATACAAATATTACGAATTAATAAACGGCCTGTAGGGCTAATTGTTAGTTTACGATCAGTAATATCAACCAGTTTGTCATCGATGAAGGTTTGTAGCAGCTTTAAGTCTTCTGCAAAGTATTCTTCAAAGTTCAAGTCAAATTGCTGTTCAATTTTAGTTAAATCTAAATCGAAGTGACAGATCATTTGCTTAATGACGACACGGCGAATTTCGTCATCACGATTTAAGCTACAGCCTTTCCACAATGCATGACCAGTTTCATCAATTGACTCGTAGTAAGGGCGAATATCTTTCTGGTTTTGAGCGTAACAATCACCAATCTGGCTGATTGAAGAAACACCTAAGCCCAGCAAGTCACACTCTTCTTGCGTTGTATAACCTTGGAAATTTCGGTGAAGCTTACCTTCGTTTTGTAGCTTAGATAACTCGTCGTCAGGCTTAGCAAAGTGATCCATGCCAATGAACTGATAACCTGCAGAGGTCAATGATTCAATGGTTTGGTGCAGCATGTCGAGCTTTTGCTGTGGCGATGCCATGTCTTCATCTTTAATTTTACGCTGTGCTGCAAAACGAGACGGTAAATGAGCATAGTTAAAGATTGATAAACGATCAGGTGATAGCTCAATAACACGCTGAATTGTTTCAGCGAAAGTTTCTGGTGTTTGATGTGGTAAGCCGTAAATTAAATCGGCATTAGTAGACACAAACCCCATGTCTTTTGCTTTAGCCATTAGGTCAAAAATGAATTTCTCATCTTGCTCACGGTTAACAGCAACTTGTACTTTTTTATTGAAGTCTTGAACACCAATAGAAATACGATTAAAGCCAGCTTCTTTAAGTGTATCCAACATCGATAGTTCGATTTCACGTGGATCGACTTCAATTGAGAACTCGCCTTCATCAGCAAAGTTAAAGTGACTTTTTATTAATTTAGACAGGGTTAAGATTTGCTCTGGGTTTAAGAATGTCGGTGTACCGCCACCCCAGTGCATTTGAGTCACGGTGTAGTGTTTGAATAAAGGAGCGCGTTTTATGATTTCGCTGGCAAGATATTCAATATACTGATCAGCCTTATGAGCATGACGAGTAATGACTTTATTACATCCACAGTAATAACAAAGCTTGGCGCAGAAGGGGATGTGAATATATAAAGACAGCTTATCGCTTTTACTGGTTTCGATAGCAGATAGTAGGTTTTGCTCAGTAAAAGTATCATCAAACTCTAATGCCGTTGGATACGACGTATAGCGTGGACCACTGTAGTTATATTTTTCGATCATCGACTGATCCCAACTTATTTGTGTGGGCTGCTTCAAGGCGCGTCCTCCGAGTAAATTAGCAATAGACGAAGTATGCAGCCATCTTTGACAAAAAACCTTGAACTACGTTGTAAATTTGAAACTTGATGTTGCTAGAAAGGCCATATTTAGCCAGAAAGCTGTGAAGTTTTGTGAATTTGTGCAATGGCTCACAGCCTTAGCTACGCACTTGGGGCAGAAACCTGCCTCATATTAACTTATTGATAATAATGAGACTTGTTATCAAATAGAGGTCTTAGTCGTTAATAAACTCTAATGCACGAAATGAAATTGTGTGATTTTTTTTGCATCATCCAGTATGCCTTGTTCCAGTTTAGCTTCAGATTTCATCCGCGCTAAATCTAGCTTCATTCGCTGTTGTTTGGCTAATGCCTTACGCTCTTCTTTAATCGGATGCGCTTTGATGCAGTCGTAATGCTCAAAAATGCTCGGGAACTCAACAGCCATTTGTTCAGACATGGATAATGCTTCAAATAATTTAGCGATACGCATGACACCCTCTGAAGGCTCACATCGTTCTTCAAGCATTGCTGAAGCGATATATTTAATATCATCCAATACTTTCTGCTTTTTTTGTTTGGCATCGTTTAAACGTTGCTGCTTGGCCGCTTGTGCTACTTTTTGCTGTTTGTTGAGTTTGCTTAATAGGAAAACTGCGTAACACGCTAATAGAACTACAATAACAACGGCGATAACAATAACAATGCTAGACACAAACTATCCTTATTAACTTATTCACTATGCAAGATATAAAAATGGCATGCCGACTAAAGCATGCCATCTAAAACACTCTTATGACTGGTAGTCTTTTAAGACATCGGCACCTGTTTCAAAGCGATCATATAAATCATCATCAGATGCCACTTTACCTGTTTGAGGCGGAAGTTCTTCTGCATCTGAAATACCCAATTTTTCCATTAAGGCTTCAATTTTAGAAAGTTGACCATCTAACCACTTTTGATCGTCAGCGGATAGGTTTTTACCTTCTTCTAATAAGTCCAGTAATTGGTTAAATCTTGGGTCTTCTTCAAGCTTAAGTAATTTTTGCTCATCTGTTAGCTTTGGCTGTTTTACTTTTGCTTCGGCTTTTTCTGCGACAGGCGCAATATTTAACGCAACAGGCTTTTTACTGCCATGGCGAGGATCGTTATTTTTCGTCGTTTTAATATGCGGTGATTGCTTTTTAATTAGCGCTTCATTATGACGACTGCCAGACTTACGGCCGCTTTCTGTTTTTTTGCCGCCAATGGCTTTACGCTCAGATTTTTTGACTCTTGGTGCTTGTTTAGGGCCATTTTCGCCGCCCTTGCGCGATTTTTTGCTACGAGCCATCGGTGATCTCATGTAGTTGTATAAATTTGGCTAGATGGGTATGAGCCACCTCGCACTAAATAAGGATGCGCTTTATATCAGACTTTGATGTTTTTTGCATCAATACGAGCTCTTTAGCTGCAAATAATAGCTTAAATTCGCTATTTTGTGCCAAATACTCGAAAGTTTGTTGGCTATAGAAGCTCACGTGGCTGGGATTGTTTTTAAAATGCCACTTCGAAAAAAGGCTTAAATCAGTTAGCAGTGAGGTGCTGATTGCTAACCAGCCGCCTTCTTTTAATAAGCTAGATAATAAAGCCCACTCTTTAGCGGGTTGTTGAAAATGCTCAAGTACTCGATAGCAACAAATGAAATCATACTGGCGATTAAATATATGCTGATCAATTTTTATAAATGGGTCGTATTGATAAAGACAGTGTCCTGCATGTTCTATTTTATCTAAACTATTACTGTCCAATACTCGGCCAAAATTAAGGCCAGTTAATGGCCCATGTTGCTGAGCGCTAATTTGGGTAAGTAAAGGTTGGATGAATTGAACAAGCTGTTTTTGCTTTGAGGCTTTATTGGCTCTGCCATAGCGTTGTTTTAACGCTGCAGGCATTAGATATGATTGTGGGTTTGCAAAGACTAGATGGCAGTCAGAGCAGGTATAAAATGCTCTTTTTTTGTCTTGAATAAAAAACTCAGCAGCATTGCTGCACAACGGGCATTTAATCATTGATATAAGAAGCGACCCAACAAAGATGATAATTATCAATCAATAGCAGATTTTTTGAAAATAAGAAATAAAAAAGGTGGCAGTAAACTGCCACCTTGAAAGATAGTGCTTATCGCACCAAATTTTGATTCCAAGTATCCATACTTGCTATGTGACTATCCCGGTCAGTATCCATCTTATTTTTAGAGCTTTCCGTGCATTTTTAGTTGTTATCGGTCTTCAATGACACTTTTTTTATATCCTGTTGCCGTCCTGACCACAGCTTCCGTAGATGGTCTTCAATGACTCATCAATATCCTTAGTTGTCTTCAATGACATGAGTAAACAATCCGTGTTTAAAAGTACCTTCCAGTGATAAACAAGCCTCCGCAAGTGCATCCTAAGCAAATTAGCTTCCTATGCTGCTACTTTAATCCTTAAAGTAGTGTCCTTATGGGGTTCTATCTCTGTTGCGTAAGGGAGTGCTATTTAAGCGTATCGACCAATAAGGTCTGTTCCTTACAAATTCTGTATGACCTGGATTTCAAGCTGAAATCACGACTCTTATTATTATTAGTGAGTGGTCTTATTTATATTATTGTTATTTATTAATTTTATTCTTATATCTTAAATGTAAACGTATCCGAAATCTGTGAAGTAGAATTAATATTTTTGTTCTCACAGTTGGGTTCATCTCGGTACGGGGCTATTTAACCCTAAAAGCGTGATCTCTGTCAAGCGTGAATATTGATAAGTTTACGTAAACGTAAACATTGAGTAATAAAAAAGGGTGAATAATCACCCTTTTAGCTTCATCAATTTATGAATAAAAAATTACTTAAGGCTTGAAATGTATTGAGATAAAACTTCAATGTCACTGTCAGATAACTTTTTAGACACATCCTGCATCATGCCATTTAAATCATTGTTACGACTTGTATCACGGAATTTGGTTAACTGAATCTTGATGTAATCAGCATGCTGACCACCAATCGCAGGGAAGCCTGCTAGCTCACCGCCTTTTCCGTCTGGTCCATGACAAGCCATACATGAAGTAATGCCACGAGCCATGTCTCCACCTTTATATAAAGCCTCACCTTCGGCTGGCACATTGGCCACATCAGCTACCGTTTGAGTTTGGCTTGCGTAATAAGCAGAAACATCTTTAATATCTTGTTCAGATAAAGGCAATGACATGCCAGTCATGGTAGGATCATTACGACCTTCTTTGCCGCCGCTTTTCGCTGCCGCTTGGAAATCATGTAATTGTTTTTCTAGATAAGATGCGTGCTGTCCGGCCAATTTAGGCCATATAGGAGCAATGCTGTTACCGTCAACACCGTGACAGGCAGAACACATAACTGATTTAGTTTTACCCGCTTCCACATCACCTTCAGCGATTGCAGGCGTTGATATAGCGGCAAATACAGACAGCGCAAGAGCTAACTTTTTCATGGCGTTCCAACTTCTTGTTTAATTTATTGTCCTGAGCTTACTAGGAAGACCCGCAAGCGTGGTAAAATCTACAAACTGTGATCAGGCTAATATTTTACACGAAAATGTGGAAAAGTAAGCAAATCTTACATAATTAAGGTATTACCTAAAAATTATTGGAGTAAATCGTGTCAGAAACGCGTATAGATTTTCGAAAAACCAAGTTTTTAATTAGTGCGCCAGACATTGCACATCTCGATCAGTACTTGCCTGGTGATACTGGAGTAGAAATTGCGTTTGCTGGCCGCTCAAATGCGGGTAAGTCTAGTGCTTTAAATGCACTTACTGAGCAAAAAAACTTAGCGAGAACCAGTAAAACCCCTGGGCGAACTCAACTGATTAACGTTTTTGAGTTAGATGAAAACCGTCGCTTAGTCGATTTACCTGGCTATGGTTTTGCTAAGGTACCTTTAGCGATGAAGAATAAATGGCAAAAAGCCTTAGGTGAATATTTGCAAGAGCGCGCCTGTCTAAGCGGTGTCGTTGTGTTGATGGATATTCGACATCCGTTAAAAGATTTAGATATGCAAATGATTGAGTGGGCGGTATTAAGTGAAATTCCAGTTTTAGCATTACTGACTAAATCCGATAAACTTGCTCAAAATGTCAAAATGAAAACGGTTAATGCCGTGCGCAAAGAGCTGGCTGAATTTGGTGACTGGGTAAAAGTTGAGCCTTTCTCATCATTAAAAGGCACTGGAAAACCTAAAGTCTTAGGTATTTTAAACGAGTGGTGCAATCCCAGCTGGTTGACTGAAGCTGAGCAGCAAGCAGAACAAGATAAAGAATAACTGATAGCGTAAACCGCTTTAATACAGCCGTTGAGTTAATTCACTCAGCGGCTTTTTTGTGCTTAAGGTTTGAATATAACGGTATATTGGTACTAGACGGTGAATATTAAGCAAAAAAAAACCGACGACATAATGTCACCGGTTAAAAAAATTAGCTCTTTTGGGGAGAAGCTAAATTCAACAAGACTCAAGTGCCACCTACTCATCGATGACGCTCAATAACGATATAGTAATCGTTTTTTACACAGATTTAAAGTATTTACTCTAAAATAAATTTTTGGCAAAAAAAAAGCTCCAGCACAAAAATGCTGGAGCGCCATAATTCGGCTTGTCACTATTTCTAGCGAATAAAAAAGGTCTGAAAGATGGAACATCTTAACCTCTGTACCCTACGCAAATGATAATACGTCATTAGTCTTAAAATGAAAAACTGTTTTTTATAAAAATGAACAATAATGTGAAGTTTGACACAAATGTCGTTGAAAAAATCGCCTTGTCGATGAAATTAGCTTCAAAAAAAACAATCCCGCAGTGATAAAACTACGGGATTGTCGGGTTTTGTATTGAAGCTGTTGTGATTTTTATATGTTAGGACAACTTATATAAACCTAAATAACATATTCGATATGGCTAATGCGCTTCATCCCAGTTGTCACCGATACCAGCTTCAGCTAATAAGGTCACATCAAGGCTTGCTGCTTGAGCCATCAATTCACATACTTTTGCCTGTAGTGCATCAGCTTTTGATTCATCAATTTCGAATACCAACTCATCGTGTACTTGCATGATCATGGTTATTTCGCCGTTTGTCTCTGACTTAATCCATTGGTCGATGGTAATCATCGCCTTTTTAATGATGTCAGCTGCTGTACCTTGCATTGGGGCGTTAATTGCTGCCCGCTCAGCGGCTTGGCGTCGCATAGCATTACGGTCTTTAATATCTGGCAGATACAATCTTCTTCCATATAGGGTTTCAACATAGCCGACTTCGGCAGCAAGCGCGCGCGTGTCTTCCATGTATTTAAGCACCCCAGGATATCGAGCAAAGTAGGTATCGATATAGGTTTGAGCTTCTTTACGTGGAATATCCAATTGTTTAGCCAGTCCAAAGGCTGACATACCGTAGATTAGTCCGAAATTAACCGCTTTAGCACGGCGGCGCTGCTCAGTGGTGACTTCTTCAAAGTGAACGCCAAAGACTTCAGCTGCGGTAGCTTTGTGAATATCTTTATTCTCAGCGAATGCGGTCAATAAACCTTTATCCTGAGATAAGTGAGCCATAATACGCAGTTCAATTTGAGAGTAATCAGCAGCCAGAACTTTACGACCTTCTGGTGCGATAAACGCTTGCCTAATCCGACGACCTTCCTCTGTTCGGATAGGGATATTCTGTAGGTTGGGCTCGCTTGATGATAAGCGACCTGTAGCGGCATTAGCTTGGTGGTAACTAGTATGTACTCGGCCCGTTTCAGCATTGACCATTAAAGGAAGCTTATCGGTATATGTGCTTTTCAGTTTGGATAAACTGCGGTGTTGTAAAATTAACTTAGGTAACGGGTAGTCTAATGCTAATTCAATCAATACATCTTCAGCTGTAGATGGTGCGCCTTTTGGTGTTTTTTTGATGATCGGGTATCCGAGCTTCTCAAAAAATAACGCTTGTAGTTGCTTTGGAGAGCTTAAATTAAACTTCTCGCCAGCAATGTCATAGGCCTTGGTTTCAAGCTCATCAATTTTCTGGGCTAACTCATCACTTTGCTGGCTCAGCAGCATGCTATCAATCAATACACCTTGGCGCTCAATGTCTGATAACACTTGAATAAGCGGCAGCTCTAGATCGTTAAATACCGAAGTTAGCTTGGCTTCTTTTTCTACTCTTGGCCATAAATGTTGGTGCAAACGTAAGGTAATATCAGCATCTTCTGCTGCATAAGGGCTGGCTACATCTAATTCGATTTGGTTAAAAGTCAGCTGCTTTGCACCTTTACCGGCAATTTCTTCAAAGCTAATATTTTTATGGCCTAAGTATTTAAGCGCTAATCCATCCATATCATGGCGTGAAGCGACAGAGTTAAATACGTAAGACTCAAGCATAGTATCAAATTGGACCCCTTTTAGGGTGATCCCAGCATTGGCAAAAATACTGATGTCGTACTTAAGGTTTTGGCCGACTTTTTTGATGCTATCACTTTCAAGAATTGGCCTTAGTTGCTCTAAAGCATATTCCATAGGAAGTTGCTCAGGTGCATCTAAATAATCGTGTGCTAGTGGAAGGTAAGCGGCTTTGCCCGCTTCAATGGCAAACGAAATGCCAACTAGCTTAGCTTCCATATAATTTAAGCTGGTGGTTTCGGTATCAACTGCAATGAGTTCAGCTTTAGACAGTTTACTAATCCAATTAGCTAAATCAGTTTCGGTTAATATTGTCTCATATTCAACATCAATGGCAGGAGTGGCTTCTTGGACTTCGTTAGTCGTGGTGGCTGTTGCTGTAGAAAAGGCTGATTTGTTTTCTAACACCTCAGCTAACCAGCGTTTAAACTCCATTTCCCCGAACAGTTTAATTAACTCGTCACGGTTTTGTGGTTGAATTTCGAGAGGCGCCCAATCATCATCCCATTCAACATCGGTTTTGATGGTCGCAAGATCGTAAGATAATTGAAGCATTTCTTTGTTGTCTTCAATCTTTTTAGGCATGGTTTTAGAGCCACGGAATGTTACATCTAAAACACTTTGTGGATTTGCGATTAGCTTATCGACACCTCCTACACCTGTCAGCATTGCCAATGCGGTTTTTTCTCCGACACCTGGTAAGCCAGGTATGTTATCGGCTTTATCACCCATCATGGCCAATAAGTCGATAATGAGCTCGGGTCCAACGCCAAATTTTTCGGTTACTTCAGCTGGGCCCATAATGGTATCTGTCATGGTATTAATGAGTGTGACATTGTCATCAACTAATTGCGCCATATCTTTATCACCCGTGCTGATAAGGGTGGCGCGGCCTTCTTTGCTGGCTTTTAGTGCAATAGTACCGATGACATCATCAGCTTCGACACCTGGAATACAAATTAGGGGTAATCCCAGCGCATGAATAATGGCGTGAAGTGGGGCGATTTGTGAGCGTAAATCATCCGGCATAGGAGGACGCTGTGCTTTGTACTCACTATACATATCATTACGGAATGTTTTTCCTTTAGCGTCGAAAACCACTGCAATATGGCTAGGGTTATAGCGACTCATTAAGCTGCGAAGCATATTGACTACACCATACACAGCACCTGTTGCTTCGCCTTTTGAATTAGTCAAATGTGGTGGTGCATAAAACGCACGATAAAGATAAGAAGATCCATCCACAAGGACGAGTGGGTTATTGGGGATTGTTGGCATAGTCTGTTTTCATTTTCAGTATTCTGAGATGGCCTTAGAATGCCACATACAAGGATTTTCGGCCACGGAAAATTAACTCTCAGGCTGTGGATAACTCTGTGAGTGAATTAATTTATCTTATAAAGGTGTTTTAATTACGACTGGGAATAAAACGTTTAAACTATTGAAAATAAATGTTTTTTAATATTTTTGTGAGTTCAATTGTAGTTTTTAAAAATATTCCTAATTTGTGGACTTTTTTAATATCTTTCTTGATTTAGTCAATTATTTGGTACAGTTTTTAAACCATGAAATAATTTCGAGAAACTAAGTTAGCATGTTTTTTAATCAGATCAATAGATTTGTTTAAAAAAAGTTAAATTAAGCCACTTTATAGGGATCTAAAATGAAAAATATTGCTGTGTTACTGAGCGGTTGTGGTGTTTATGATGGCGCAGAAATACACGAGTCAGTGTTAACCTTGCTGGCGTTATCAAAAGCAGGGACTAATTATCAATGCTTTGCACCTGATGTTGAACAAATGCATGTGGTGAATCATCTTAATGGCGAAATAAATGGTGCAGAAACTCGTAACGTTTTGCAAGAGTCTGCCAGAATTTGTCGCGGTGAAGTGCTAAACGTTCAGTCATTAGATATCACTGAATATGATGGTTTGATTGTGCCTGGCGGTTTTGGTGCGGCAAAAAACTTATGCGATTTCGCCGTCGCAGGAAGTGGCAGTACAGTTGAGCCTAGTGTCGAAGCGTTTATTCAAGAATTTGCTTTAGTGAAGAAACCTATCGGGTTTATGTGTATTGCGCCGGTTATGATCCCTAGCATTTTTAAAACCAACCCTATTGGCACGATCGGTAATGATAGTGGAACCGCCCAGGCCTTCACGGAAATGGGGGGCGAGCACCGTGATGCTACCGTTGAAGATATTATCGTTGATACACACAATAACATCGTATCCACACCTGCTTACATGCTTGCGAATAGCATTGCAGAGGCAAATGTAGGTATTGAAAAGCTAGTGGCTAAAGTACTTGAAATGACGTGATTAAAAAATGTACTTGTCATACATTACTCTTAACGCTGAACTGGAATGAAGGGACATATTCGATTCTCGATAGCGTAACCTGTGAAGTTATCGAGACAGGAGTTACTGATCGACCCGAGTATTGCTTTGCCTTTGGCTATCAAAAAAGCCTTGTGCTAATCCGACTAACAAGCCTCCGATATGTGCGCCGTTGGCTATTGGCATTCCCAGTAGATCGGTAAAGCCTAAAACTAACCAAATCAGCATAAAAGTCATATAACTATTGGGTAAGCCAATACCTGCATCTGGTTTTCGTTGACCCATAATCCAAGTATATCCAACAACGGCGTAAACGACGCCAGATAAACCACCAAAGTTAGGGCCTGTCATCATATATTGCACTAGGCTTGGCAAGGTGCCGGCAACGACCAGTAATATCAACAGTGGTCGTGTGCCAAGTTTTGTTTCTATTTTACCGCCTAAATACCACCACCAAAGTAAATTGAAGATAAGATGCATGGCTGAAAAGTGCATTAAGCTAGGGGTAAAGACACGCCAAACTTGGCTAAAGTCGCTACCTGGAACTGCCCCAAAGAAGGACAAAGCGCTAAAAACGTGATTAGCAAAGCCGAGGTTCATCGCTGCAAAGACAACCATGCAGATAAAAAAAGTGATTAGGGTTAAAGGGCCTGCTCCGGTAATAAATTGTTGCACCAAGCCTAAAGAGGACGAGCCATAATCGAGCTTAGTTTGGGTTGAACCATTATCCCAAGAGGCTTCTAAATATTTTTTTTGATATGGGTTTTGTCTAAAAAGCTCGAATTCATGCTTGGCTTGTTCAGCTTTTGTTTCATCATATACGACCAGAGATACCCCGTTTGCAGTCACAACGGGTACACACTCAATATCTAACCCTTTCAAGTAGTCGATAAAAGCTTGAGCTGCGCGTGCGTGGGGTAACTGGCCGATCTCAATCATGCGTGCGCTGCGCTCCAAGCTGTAAAGCCACCGTCTAAGCTATATACGTCATCAAATCCTTGTTCAATTAAGTAACCTGCTGCACCTTGACTACTAATGCCGTGATAACAGACAACGACTAATGGCATATCCATGTCCGCTTCTGCTATTACATGAGCAATGTTTTCATTAGTGAGATGAATTGAACCTTCAATATGACCTGCTGCATAACTCGCAGCATCACGGATATCGACGATTTGGACATCACTTGAGTCTGCTGTCATATGGATTAATTCATTGATTGAAAGGTGCTTAAATGTGCTCATGCTATACCGCTGCTATGTGAAATGAGATAAAAGTAATAACTGAAGTATCTAATAAGGGGCTGTCTTGATACAACCCCTTTATTATTGCGGTAATTTACGATGGGAATTAATCCCAGTTTAAAATGACCTTACCTGATTGACCTGAACGCATAGCATCGAAGCCTTGTTGGAAATCATCAATTGAGAAGTGATGAGTAATGATAGGTGATAAATCTAAACCAGACTGGATTAGACTTGCCATTTTGTACCATGTCTCAAACATCTCACGACCGTAAATACCTTTAAGGATAAGCCCTTTAAAGATCACTTTACTCCAATCAATGGCCATGTCGCCACCAGGAATACCTAACATGGCAATTTTGCCACCGTGGTTCATGGTATCGAGCATAGAATGGAACGCAGAAGGAACGCCTGACATTTCTAACCCGACATCAAATCCTTCGGTCATGCCTAAGTCATTCATGACATCTTTTAAGTCTTCTTTAGCCACATTAACCGCGCGTGTTGCGCCCATTTTTCGTGCTAAATCGAGACGATACTCATTGACGTCTGTAATGACCACATGACGAGCGCCAACGTGCTTACATACGGCTGCAGCCATAATACCAATAGGGCCAGCACCAGTAATCAGTACATCTTCACCAACCACATCAAATGACAATGCGGTATGAACGGCATTACCGAATGGATCAAATACAGACGCTAATTCATCTGAGATATCATCCGGGATTTTAAAGGCGTTGAAAGCAGGAATAACTAGGTATTCTGCGAATGCGCCATCACGGTTAACACCAACACCTGAGGTATTACGGCATAAGTGAGTGCGGCCGCCACGACAGTTTCGGCAGTGACCACAGGTAATGTGGCCTTCGCCTGAAACTCTGTCTCCGACAGTAAAGCCACGAACCTCTTGGCCCATATCAACGACTTCACCGACATACTCGTGGCCTACAACCATAGGCACAGGAATGGTGTTTTGTGACCATTCGTCCCAGTTGTAAATATGAACATCAGTGCCACAAATAGCGGTTTTGCGAATTTTAATCAGTAGATCGTTGTGACCCATTTCTGGCTTGGGTGCATCAACCATCCAGATGCCTTCTTCAGGCTTTAACTTACTTAATGCTTTCATTGTTAGGACCTTAAATTATGCCCATTTCTTTACCAATACGGGTAAAGGCTTCAATGGCTTTATCGATTTGTGGGCGAGTATGTGCAGCTGACATTTGGGTACGAATACGCGCTTGGCCTTTTGGCACAACTGGGAAAGAGAAGCCTACAACATAGATGTTTTCAGCTAATAAGCGATTTGAAAAGTCACCTGCTAGTTTTGCATCACCAATCATGACTGGAATAATGGCATGATCTGCACCTGCTAAGGTAAAGCCTGCTTTGGTCATTTCTTCACGGAAATAACGGCTGTTTTCCCATACTGCTTCACGAAGAGCATGACCAGACTTCAGCATTTCAAGCACATGAATTGATGCGCTGACAATTGAAGGTGCTAAAGAGTTAGAAAATAAGTAAGGACGTGAGCGTTGACGCAACCAATCAATGACTTCTTTTTTGCCCGAAGTGAATCCACCAGATGCACCGCCTAACGCTTTACCTAGTGTGCCTGTGATAATGTCTACACGATCCATCACTTGGCAAAACTCGTGAGTTCCACGACCGTTCTCACCGACAAATCCAACTGCATGAGAGTCATCAACCATAACCAGTGCGCCGTATTTATCAGCTAAATCGCAAACACCTTGAAGGTTGGCAATAACACCATCCATTGAAAACACACCGTCTGTCGCAATAAGAATATCGCGAGCCCCCGCTTCTTTCGCTGCTTTTAATTGTGTTTCTAAATCAGTCATGTCGTTGTTGGCATAACGGAAACGCTTGGCTTTACATAAACGGACACCATCAATAATTGATGCGTGGTTTAATGCATCAGACACGATAGCATCTTCAGGGCCTAGTAAGGTTTCAAATAGACCTGCGTTGGCATCGAAACAAGAAGAATACAAAATAGTATCTTCCATGCCTAAAAATTCACTGAGGCTATTTTCTAGTTGTTTATGGATATTTTGTGTTCCACAAATAAAACGAACAGATGCCATACCAAAACCATGAGTATTTAACCCGTTTTGAGCAGCATTAATTAATTCAGGGTGATTTGCTAGGCCTAAATAGTTGTTGGCACAGAAGTTAATGACTTCTTCACTATTTACATTAATCGCCGTTTGCTGGGCTGAAGTGATAACACGTTCACTTTTGTATAAGCCTTCAGCTTTAACGTCGACAAGTTGTTGATTTATGCGGTCGTAAAATGAGGTAGAGGCCACCTGATTTCTCCTAAATATAGTTTTAATATGGAAATCTTTGGCGGCATTCTAACCTTAATTTTACTGGCTCTACAGTGTTTTTTTTAACCTGCGTAGCGATATAAAAATGATTAGGGCTAGGGCTGTTTTCACATTAGATATACTAATCATTAACACCGTTTTGTTAAGTGCTGAATAATGAAGGGTTTATCATGTTAAAAGTCAGTGAACCGCCAATTTACAGCTATATTTTAGTCGTAAAAAGGCGGTTTGTATGCGTATGTTTGCTGGGTTTTATGCTGCTGCGTCACGTTCTTGAGACGCTATATCAAGATAATGTTGTTCAAGGCGGGTGAATGTTGGCTCTGAACTTTGGGTTGAATAGGCTTTGAAGATCATCAGCACTCGTAACAAGCCCTCATATAGCGTGGCTTTAGTGATAGTAGATGTACTTGATTGTGTAAGTTGATAACTAATCCAAAAACTGACCATCATCTTTATCGTATCGGCTAAAGCAGTAACCTTGGCGTCTTCTATCTCAAGAAAACCATCACTAATTAACTTACGTAATACATCGCTTGAACGACGTAATACCTGTTCTTGCGCAGTTAAATATCGTGTTTTAAGTGCTTCATCACGGCTTAATATGTCTGCAAGATTGGCGTACATGAAACGGAACTGCCATAAGGTATAAAACATGGCATCAAAATAGCCCATCAATAGCTCAATATCGACTGTCGTGTCTTCATATGGCTTAAAGCCAGACTCTAAGTGACTTTCGTACAGAGCAAAAATAGAGTTGATGATGTCCTCTTTATTGCGGAAGTGATAATAAAGATTTCCAGGGCTTATTCCGAGATGAGCAGCAATATGGTTGGTGGTAATATTACGTTCACCGTGTTCATTAAAGAGTTCAAGACTGGCAAAAACAATTTTATCGCGGGTTTTCATATCGGTTCCAATTATCAATTGCTAACTATAGGAGTCTTGGTGACCCAATAAGACGCTTAATGCATATCCTTATGAATCTTATATTAAAACACACTTACATCTGGTCAGTTCAGCCTTAATCACATTGAGAACTAGGTCTTGATGCCCAATGGCAGTTTTGAAGGCGACATAAACAACAGCATTTAGGTTATACAACATAGCTCACTATACGAAGAATATGTTGCTGTAACACTTATTTATGTGGTTTTGGTTTATGTTAACATTGTGTTTATCTGACAAGCAAAATTGATTAAGACTCTTTTCATGACTCGTGGCCTATATTCTATCCTCTTATACCTATTATCACCTTTAGTGGTGTTATATTTTGCTTTTCGTGGCCTCAAAAGTCCTGCGTATCGTTTACGTTGGGCTGAGCGTTTTGGTATTGCGCGCCTTAATGAAACGGATGTGCATATTCATAGTGTTTCAATGGGTGAAACGCTGGCGGCGATTCCACTGATTAACCATCTAATGGATCAATATCCCAATCTATCTTTTACGATTACCACGACCAGTCCAACCGGTTCAGATGAAGTGCGTAAAGCGTTTGCGCAGCATTTAGGTAACCGGGTGCAGCATTGTTATTTGCCATTAGATTTTAGTCTCAGTGTGCAGCGTTTTTTAGGTCAAATTAACCCGAAACTAATGGTAATTATGGAAACTGAGTTATGGCCGAACTTAGTTCATTTTGCCCGAAAGCGCGGGGTTAAAGTGGTGTTAGCTAATGCAAGGTTATCTGCAAAATCAGCGGCTAAATATCAAAAGAAACCTGCGTTAAGTCAGCCTATGCTAACCAGTTTAGATGCGATAGCTGTGCAAACAAGCACAGAGGCGGAGCGATTTGCGTCTTTAGGTGTGCATGCTGAACAGTTACATATTTGCGGTAGCTTAAAATTTGATTTACAGATTGATGAGGGTAAACATCAACAAGCCAAAGCGTTACGCCAGCAGTGGGGGCGAGTACAAACGCCAATATGGGTCGCTGGTAGCGTTCACCCTGGTGAGTTTGAAATAATGCTTGCTGCTCATCAACAAATATTATCCCAATACCCGAATGCACTTATGATTATGGCTCCACGTCATCCAGAGCAATTTAATGTGGCAGCGGTAACAACGACGCAGTTTGGTTTATCATTAGCAAGACGCAGTATGAATGAACCAGTGAGCGAAAATACGCAAGTGTTATTAGGTGACACCATGGGTGAATTGCTAATGTTATATGGCACAGCTGATGCTGCTTTTGTTGGCGGGACACTGATAGAAAATGGCGGTCACAACCCGCTTGAACCTGCAGCAATGGGGTTACCTGTCAGTGTAGGACCGCACCATTGGGATTTTGCAGAGATTACTGAGTTACTACAAAAAGCAGGTGGATTAACTGTGGTATCAGATGCTGAGCAGCTCGCATTGCAGCTATTAGCTTACTTTGATGATCAACATCAACATCAACATCAAAATGCAGCTAATGCCGGCTTAGGCGTGGTAAGCCAAAACCGCGGAGCCCTACAAAAGCAGCTTGATGTTATCGAGGAGCAATTAAAACAGGCGCAGATGATATAGATATCGTATCAATTATTAATGTTAGCCTGATAACCTTTTAATAATGCTTGCCAATGTTCAGAACAAAAGTTAAGCGAAGCGAGTTTGGTTTTTTCTTTATTAAATGAACGTAATAAACGCGCTAAGTTTGCTTGTTGCCATGCACTTGCGGGTGTTTTTATTTCACCCCGATCAAAGTCGATGAGGTAAAATTCGCCTTTAGCAAACAGAATATTTTTAGCATTCAGATCGGCGTGATAAACCCCGCGATTATGAAAGGTCGCGATTAATTGACCTAATTGTTGCCATTGCTCATTTGTCATCGTTTGAGTGGATAAATAAGCGACTAAATCTTTGGCTCCATCAATGAGTTCGATAAGTAAATCAGCGCGGTACCAAATACCGAATCGTTCAACATTGGCTGCAATTGGGCGAGGAACAGGCAAACCTTCTGCATGTAGCTTTTCTAATAAGGCAAGTTCTGCAATAGCTCGAGTGCGTTGCATGCCCGTATAAATGTAAGCATCTCGGCTTAGCTTTTCTATTAACCCACCTCGCCAATAATGACGAAGCACCCATTGTTGTTGATTGTACTCAACAAACCAAGTGGTATAACGCCCTTTTGATTGACCGATGACAGCATTGCGCTGTTGCCAATAATCGGCTTGAAACTGAGCTGGAGTAAGGTGTTGTGCAAGAGGTTCGCACCATGCGATAACCCCATTACCTGTTGATTCAATTTGCATAGGTCAATTAATAATGCGTTGATTTGTCTGTGGCTAAAAAAGATATTCTACATTAAGATCGAATGCTTGTACTTATATTCCCTTTGCATTGATAGTGGTAATCCATGAAAGCAGACTTTTCGTCAATGAAATCATTATGTTTACTCCGTTTATCCGCTATTGGTGATGTATGTCATGCTGTGGCAATGGTGCAAGCGATTCAACGTCAGTATCCTGATTTAGCCGTGACTTGGGTGATAGGCAAGGTTGAATATCAGTTGCTCAAGCATTTGCCTGGCATCCGCTTTGTTATTTTTGATAAATCTCAAGGTTGGCGAAGTTATGGGAAGTTACGTCAAGACTTAGCGGGGCAGAGGTTTGATGTTTTGTTGCACATGCAGGTGGCGCTAAGAGCAACCATCGCTTCGTTGATTATTTCGGCGAAAGTGAGAGTGGGCTTTGATAAAGCACGCGCTAAAGAAGGACAGTGGTTGGTGACCAATCATGCCGTCGAACCCTTGGCAACCCCTCATGTGTTAGAAGGCTTTATGGGGTTTGCTAAAATCATTGGTGTGAAAGACTTATCGCCGAAGTGGAATATTCCAGTATTAGAGTCAGATAGCGAGTTTGCAAATGAGCTGATTGCTGAAACTGAAAAAGTGTTAGTTATTTGCCCAGCAGCAAGTAAAGCAGAACGTAATTGGTTACCAGAGCGTTATGCTGCAGTGGCTGATCATGCCGTATCAAAAGGCTATCGGGTCATATTGTGTGGCGGCCCTAGTCAGCTCGAAGTTGATTTAGCGGCATCAATTAACCATTTTGCCTCGCAATCGATAGAAAACAAGGTGGGGCAAACTACACTGACTCAATTATTAGCCGTGTTAAATAGGGCCTCTATAGTGATTGCTCCTGATACCGGCCCTGCTCATATGGCCGTTACTCAAGGCACCCCAGTGATAGGGTTATACGCACACTCTAACCCTGGGCGAACTGGGCCATATATGTCCTTAATGCAAGTGGTGAGTGTGTATGATGAAGTGATTCGTCAGCAATTCCCTAACATGACGATCCCTTGGGGAAAACGGGCCAAAGGGGATGACTTGATGAGCTTGATAAGCGTTGAGAAAGTGATTCAGCAGTTTGATAGTATGACTTAGCAATCTAATGATTGCTAAGTATCTACTTTAAATTAAATTTATAGCCACTTTCTACCAATTGTAGGCTTACCAATTGAGTTTAAAATGTTTTGAGGTGCATCGCTTTTTTGCGAGAAGTTTAGTAAATAAATTCCATGCATTCAATTTTATTGACGCTTCTCTTCTGGAGAGACATTATCTGAATATAATTGGCAGTAATTATCCACATAACGAACTTCACAACGTGGGCACTTAATACGATACCTTTGCCAGAGTAAAGAATAAAGCTGGCTTTTGATAACCTTTGTTTAAGAGTTATGTCACTTATAAGTCTCTATCACACGGCACAGCAATAAATGTTGTGTGTTGTTAATGTGACAGAGGCAAGGACATCAATATTTGTGTTGAGGGTGAAAAAGCCCAAAAACCGCGCTTAAAAAAGGAATTGGAAGTTTAGATTTTCTGTGTTGTTTAAGCATGTACCAGTGCCATGACTGCTGCTTAAACTCAAGCTTGTCTTGTTCAGATAATTCGTTTGAAAAAAAGTCACAATAATCAATAATATATTTTAGTTCACGCATAGGTATTTTTTCGCGATACCCCCTGCCTGCATAATGAATGAAGCTCGCTTCTTTATAGCCTTCTAAGCCAAGTAGAGGCATTCTATTAAATGATTTATCGATACAGTGGTACTTAATTTTCTCTCGAAAAATAAGATAGTTTATGTAAGTTTGGTCGTAAAATTTTACCTCGTTACACACCTTTTGCATCTCTTCTGCACTTGCATTGATAAATAAGTTTGATTGTTTAGAAACTAAAATCATACCAGAGTTAAAGTACACCATTGCATCATCAAGAGTAGGCCAGTCTACTTCACCTAAAATACTACTGATTTTGTTGGCATGTTCAGAGCGATCTTTATAAGCCCCTTCATTGAACATATATACAGTCTCTAAAGAATTGTATTGTTCAAATATATTTTCCGCCCAAGGTGTAATAATCATATCGGCGTCGATATATAGCACTCTATCGTATTCTTTTAATAACTCGGCTATATATAACTTTTCAGACCAAGCTGGACTTGCATCGTAGTATTTATTTTTAACGTTAAGCTGATAATGTAGCTCGTTTGAAACAATCAAATCAGCACCTACTTTGTCAGCGTAGGAACTGAAACTATCGATGGCGGCGCGATACATTGGGTTATCGCCTATGGCGAGAGTAAATATTGCTATTTTCATCTTGATTTGTTTTTAACCCTTAATATTTAGTGAACCATTGTTAGATATTGCTGGTAAACGGTTTCAACACTGATATCTGACACATGGCCCTTACCTTCAGTTGCATATAATACGTGAGACTGTTTACTTGCTGGCGGAGCCCAATAGGGCTTTTTAGATCGCATCATAGAAATTAAAGGGCGTTTAGCTGCAAATGCAAAATGCAAAATAGCTGTATCGACGGTGATGACAAAGTCCGAATGAGAGATCAGTGATGGTAATTCAAAGAAGTGATCTTCTACTGTGAATACGACGACTTGAAAAGAAGTCTGGGATGTAAATTCATTTACTTTTTGCACCGTTTCATCAAAATTCTCTTTAGTAACATTAATAATGAAGCGCCCGTCGGTTGACACTTTGGCAAGTAAAGTTATTAATTCAAAGAGTTGTGATAAGTGCCAATCTTTTTTGGTATTTGTCGATAAATGATTGAGGAAATATAATTTTCCTTGTCTATCCTGGTTATTAAATTTATTTAATAACCATTTTTTACTTACACTATCCATTTGATTTGGTATGTCTAGTGTTGGCATAAATTGTGATTTATCGAGTGTAACGTTACATATTTTATTGAAAACGGCATAAAACCTATCAGTAATATGATGATTTTTATCTAGTTCACTAGTATCTAGCGCAATAACGTGATCACTATGCCTAAAAATCAAGCGATTAAACAATCCATTGTAAGGTTGCTTAGTGATACTTGAAGCAATGAATGCTTTTGGCGCTATTTCTCTTGCTATTTGTGAATAACGAGCACTTTTACTTGCAGAATGACAGATAATAATGTCGTAGTCATTAGCTTTAGCTTGTTGGATCTGTGCTTGATGATCTGAAGCCGATTTAGTACAACCGTAGCTGATATTAAACGAGGAGTCTGAAGCTATCCATTGTTGCAAAATTGCGCTTCTAGATAACCGCCAACTTGTGTCTGTACAACGGTTATCGTCTAGCCAAATATCCAATGTGATATGCGGGTTTTGAGCTTTAAGAGCAATTAAAAATGTTTTTAGATATAGAAAGTCACCTAATGCTAGTGGCGACATGAATAACATTCGCTGACAAGATTGTAATTGTGATGCAGAGATTATAGCCATATTTTTATTCATTTATCATTGAATCAACCGTTCAATAATTCCTATGTAAGTAAACCAGTTAACGAATTTATCAATTGTGGTAATTCTTTACACTGATGGATAATTCTCAAGGTATTCAACGATCCGCTTTGATGCTTTTCCATCTGTGGGGCCAACATGTTCATCCGTATATATTTGCCTATTGGCTTCGTATTGTTCTGGGTGGGCTAATTGTTGTGGAACAGCAGAAATCAACTCAGAATATTTGTTTACATGTAACCCTATATCGCTATAAAGCACATTATCTTTACCGAAGCGCTTTACAAAACGAAAGTGAAAAATGCCGCGATATGACCATTTGAGTTTAAAAAAATTGCATACGATAACCGGTTTTGCCAATGCGGAAAACTCGAATAAAGTACTGGATGCTTCACTGAGTAAAATATCTGCATTCTGCATAAAAGGGAGCAGTGAAATATCTTCAGCAGAAGCAACATATACATTACTAAATGCTGACCATTTCTTTAATTTTAGCTGTTGATTTTTGAATTTATCTCTCATCTGGGTTAACGAATGAGGTTTAATAAGAATATTGTAATCTGCAAAATCTTTCGGCCAATTATCAGGAAAACATTCTAAGGAGCTCGGATTAAATGTCGGAGCGTACAGAATCGTTTTCTTATTACTATCTAGACCTATTTTGTCTAAATCTAACCCAGGCTCTTGATGATTAATGATTGGGTCTAATTTTGAAAACCCGACCTGAACAAAGTTATCGTCAGGGTAAAATTCTTTGATTTTGGCTAATCGCAACGACCCTTCAATAAATCTTACTGTCATCGGAGTGATAGATTTATGGTAATAAGAAGGTTTAGGTCCTATACCGTGGCCAAGTTGAGCCGTTTTTGAGTACTGATGGATACTGTCGAGATAAGTACATTTATTACCGAAGAAAATCCAGTCAGGTTTTTGAGCGAGGTAGAGTGTTTCTGCTTCACTATCATCATTAACCCAAAGGCACGCTAAATCTAATTTATTAAAAATTTGCTGAACGACATCCTTCTCATTGCGCTCATGATAACAAACGAGTTTAACAGAATGACCTTGTTTTTTTAATTCTTGAATAATAGGAACGTACTGGGGAAGATAATACACATTGAGAGTATCGAAAAAAATTAGCATGATATTCCTATTAATTATGCTTCAAAGATGTTTACAGTGTTTAATTATATGTTAGTTAATCTTAAGCAATCAAATTCCAACTACCGATTTGTTACATTGGTACTTTCAAACAGACTAACTCGTAGACGGCTTTACAATATTGAACTAAAATGTTTCCCACAATTCTACTGTGTACTGAATTCATGCCTCAAGTAACGCTTAAAAAATTTGCCTACCCTGAAAGTCTTATTAAATCTTATCAGCACTGGGATTTATTACTCAGACCTGAACAACCAACATTAGGTTCAATGGTGTTGATATGTAAAGAGAGTGTGCATCAATATTCTTCGATTTCAAAAGAAGCTGCTGACGAACAGTCACTAATCATCTCTGATATCGAAAGAGTGCTAAAAAAGCGTTTTGATTATACAAAAATTAACTATTTGATGCTGATGATGGTCGACCCTGACGTACATTTTCATGTGATACCGCGTTATGAGTCACCTGTTGAATTCTGCGACAAAGTGTTTACTGATAAACAATGGCCGAACCAGCCGAGTCTTGCCAATGAATTGCAACTTGATGATATTTATCAGCAAGAGTTATTAAAAACCCTCAAAAGTGACTTCATTTCTCTTGAGTCAAAAGAGACAACGAAGAAATATCGACGAATGTATACATCTGGGTGTTTCGATATTTTTCATCAAGGTCATTTGAATATTCTAAAGAAAACCAAAGAGCTGTGCGATTATCTTATCGTGGGAGTGTCTACCGATGAGGTGATAATTAATTCCAAAGGTCGCCCTCCGATTATTCCATTTGAAGAACGGATTTCGATTCTGGAAGCCAACCGCTACGTTGATGAAGTGATCCCTCAGGTTGATAAGAATAAGCAGGCAGTCGTTGATCAATATAATATCGATGCAATATCAGTTGGTTCAGATTGGAAAGGAAAATATCCACCAGTTACGTGTGAAATGGTTTATTTTGATTACACGCCGAATGTTAGTTCAACCGTGTTAAAGCAAAAATTAAATATCACGCCAAAGTAGAGTATTACAGACAAAATGAAGAGCCATCAATGAGTCGCTTTTTGACTGTGTAGAATATTATATAGATAAGCCCAAGGATGGTAGAAGAGACATTATGCAGTTTAAAGTGTTTGTAATAAATCTTGATAAAAGCACCGAAAGAATGGCTTTTATGCGTCAACAGCTAGAACTACTCAATATAGACTATGAAAGAGTACCGGCTGTATATGGCAAAGACCTAGATGATGCTGAAATCCACGCTGTCTTCAATGAAAAAGCGAATCTTGCAAAGTACGATAAAGTGCTTAACGTGGGTGAAATTGGCTGTTATCTGAGCCATATAAACTGCTGGAACATGATGGTTTCGCAAGGATTAGATTTTGCGCTTATTCTAGAGGATGACTCAGTGCTTAACCCTGAGTTACTCTCACTGATACAGAGCATTAGCCAATTACCTTCTTCATGGGATTATATTAAGTTATGTCATGGTCGAAAGCAGAAAAAAGTCATTGATAGTATTGAGTTAACAGAGCTATTTTCATTGTCGACCTGTTTAAAGTTACCGTCTTCCACTCGCGGGCAATTTGTATCGATATCAGGGGCCCAAAAGTTATTAGCTAGCGCTACTCCGATTACGAGGCCAATTGATATCGATATACAGTATTGGTATGAAAAATCATTAGCTTGCTATGTCGTTAAACCCTTTCCGGTATTAGAGGCTGATTTTGAAAGTGAAATCTGCACTTTAGAAAATAGAAATAATGCTAAAAAACATCCTGTGAGACGTATTTGGCAAAAGGTGTGTTTTGAAGCTAACGTGCGGATAAATAGAAATAAGTTACCTGATATTAATCAGTTAAAGCGTTAAATATTAATGTTTTTACTTTAAAAGCGACAATAGCAATATTGTCGCTTTTTTTGATTCTTGTGGCTGTGATTTTTAGTCGATAAACAAGATTTAATGACAAGCTTTAGAAGGTAAGCTTTTTATGACATCAACCCAAGCCCGAGACCATTGCGCTTGCGAGCAGACGTGTTTAATTGACTCATATCCATTGATTGCCAGCTGTTGAGTTTGGTTTATATCATTAATTGCTCGGTAAATAACCCGTTCAAACTCATTAGCATTAGGCATAACCAAATGGCCGTTATAGCCGTCGATAATTAAGTTTGAAAGGCCTCCTACATTGCTGCTTATTACCAAACAGCCCGCTGCCATAGCTTCAATCATGGACAATGATGTGCCTTCTGAACCTAAGGTTGGAATAACCGCTATATGATGTTGCTGGTGGATGTGAAAACTTTCTTGGGCTTGATACTGAGTGATTGTAACTCGAGGATGTTTTGCAAAGGCTTTTTCGAGTAAAGGCTGAAGTGGCCCCTCTCCAGCGAATGTGACCTCGAGGTGTTCAAATTGATTTAACAGTTTTTCAATTACTGGCGCAATTATCGCAATACCTCGGTAGTCAACGAACCGTCTTGCGATGATGAGTTTGAGAGGTTGCGGCGATTGAGCCCATTTCTGTAGCAACTGGTCTGTGGATAATCGTTGTTGATAAAAATTATAGATGACTTTGATTTGTTGGGCTTGGGGGCTGCACCAAGTGCGATACCAGTTTACAAAGTTATGATCGACGCAAATGAGTGTATCGCTTTTTCTAGCAAATTTTAGATACTTATAATGATTCAACAGCGAAGACACAAACTGCCCTAAAAATGACGAGTTAGTTTGGGGCTTGTCCCATGACACTCCATGTTGAATACCGACTGTGGCGAGTCCAGGTATTTTGACTGCATAAGAATCAGTGGCGAAGATAACCACATCGCCTTCTTTGGCATGTTGTTTAACCCATTGTGCTAACGCAAACTTTTTACTATTTCCCCGATATATGCCTGTTGTGACTCCATTGATAATCACGTCTTCTCTTTCAAGACAAAAAGACGTTTTAGCTGGTTGAACAATTTGAGTTCGCCATTGCTGAGTCTTAAATGTCTCAATGAGGCTCATAATATAGTTTTCAATTCCGCCAATGGTGTGTACCTCACCTTGTGGGGTAAACATTGAGCGATAGATGATAAAAATATTTTTCATGGACTAGCCTGCATTAAATGAGTTGGTAATGGCGCAATATTTGCGTTTGAATTCGTTGACAGGCTTGTCCGTCGCCATAGGGGTTACTAGGTTTTGTATTCTGTTCTTGTTGCTCAAGTAAGGTCGTGACAGCGTTAACGATACGATCAGTATCGGTTCCTACAAGGTTGACTGTTCCGGCTTCAAGCGCCTCAATACGTTCGGTTTTATCTCTAAGCACTAATACGGGTTTGTGAAGTGCTGGCGCTTCCTCTTGGACGCCTCCAGAGTCGGTTAAAATAATATCTGCACGATCCATGAGATAAACAAAAGAAGGGTAATCTTGTGGCGCAATGAGATGAACGTTATCAATATTACCAAGGTATTGATTCACAGGGGCTTGCACCTGTGGATTTAAATGTACTGGATAGATGATAGCGACATTAGGATATGTAGTGGCTATCTTTTGTAATGCCAAACAAATGTTCTCAAAACCTGTGCCAAAATTTTCCCGTCTGTGGCCTGTAACCAGTATCACTTTTTGATAGCTTACGCTGTTAAGTAGCTCAGTTAATGCCGTTGGCTGAAATCCATTTTCATGATTTGAAGCAACTGTTTGCAGTAACGCATCAATCACGGTATTGCCTGTGATATGGACATTATCAGGTTGATGCCCCTCAGCGAGTAAGTTATTTGCAGCCGTTTGAGTGGGCGCGAAATGGTGTTTAGCGAGTGTGGCTGTCAGTTTTCTATTGGCCTCTTCTGGCCAAGGTGATTGCAAATCGCCGGTTCTGAGGCCTGCTTCAACATGACCCACATCGACTTTTTTATAGAAGGCGGCAAGTGCAGCCGCAAATGAAGTAGTCGTATCTCCATGAACTAACACCAGTTGAGGTTGAAAGTCGTTAATAACATGACTTGTTCCCTCAATAATGGCGGAAGTTAACCATTCAAGAGATTGTTGCGACTTCATCAAGTTCAGGTCGTAATCAGGGGTAATATTAAATAAGCCTAATACTTGGTCTAGCATTTCTCGGTGTTGACCTGTAACGCAAACTCGCACCTCTAAACTAGGGTGCTGAGCAAGTAGTTTTGCCAGTGGGCTCATTTTAATTGCTTCTGGGCGGGTGCCGAAAACCAGTAAAACTTTAAAGGGGAGTAAGTTCAATTGAATAGCTATACAGGTCGAAATAGGATTAATGCTGATTTTACCTGTTATTTTTTATGATAACCATGCACTGAAAGTATTTGATTTACGTTATCGAGGCATTTTATCGATATTAATTTTGCTGTCATTGTCGGCCTTGTAGTATTATTTGGCGGCCTAGTTGACCGATAATGAACCTTGTTTAGTTCTGAATGATATACTCTTCAACGGACTGAATTCACTGATATAGCGAATACTTACATGCATAGACGTGCAATATATCCAGGAACGTTTGATCCTGTTACCAATGGCCATGCTGATCTGATAGAACGTGCTGCGAGACTTTTCCGACACGTTATCATTGGTATTGCCTCAAATCCGTCCAAAAAGCCTATGTTCACGCTTGAAGAAAGAGTGGAGCAAGTGAACCTTGTGACGGCACATTTAGACAACGTAGAAGTTGTCGGCTTTACTGGATTGTTGGTTGATTTTGCTAAAGAACAACAAGCCAGTGTACTTGTGCGTGGTTTAAGAGCAGTGTCGGACTTTGAATATGAATTTCAATTGGCCAACATGAATCGTCGATTAAGCCCTGATTTAGAAAGTGTGTTTTTAACACCTGCCGAAGAAAACTCTTTTATCTCTTCAACTTTAGTTAAAGAGGTTGCTTTACACGGCGGCGATGTGAGTCAATTTGTGCACCAAGATGTGGCGATTTCCTTGTTGGATAAAATTGCCTCGACTAAGTCTTAGCAACGTAACGTGAAATGGACTTTTCAAATACGTTAATCTTTTTAATTACCTATTAAGCACAGCATGAAACTATCTCAGTCGTTATCTCAAAAGTGTACGTTATCAAAACGATCCATTAGAAAACATCTCACCACACTGAGCCTGGCTGGGTGTTGTTTAAGTGCTTCTGTTGTGGCTGCCCCATGGGTCGACACTTCTGATATTTATCTTCGTGCCGACATTCAAGCGCTTGCCGATGCAGGAGTGATTACCGTACCCATTAATACTTTTCCGCTCATGTGGTCAGGTATCGGTAATGATTTGAGAAAAGCTGAGCCATCAATTATGTCTCCGGCGCTAGTTGATGCTTTTGCGAGGGTTAACTTTTACTACCAAAATGCAATTGAAAATAGAGGTAATACGACAATTGCCGCAACGGCAGCGACTGATGAAGCTCGCTTTCAGCATTTTGGCTCAGATTATCGTGAAAAAGGTGAACTCACCGCTTCCCATGAATATCTTGGCGAGCGATTCGCTTATAAGGTTACAGCGTCAGCAAATTACGACCCACAAGATGATAAGACATTTCGATTAGATGATTCATATATGGCTGTGGTGTTAGGCAACTGGATTGTTACGGCAGGCACCATAGAGCAATGGTGGGGGCCGGGGTTTGATTCTGGTTTACATAAATCAAATAATGCCCGTCCAATGCCTTCGTTAATGGTCTCTCGTAACAATGCAGAAGCTTTTGAGACACCTTGGTTATCATGGTTAGGCACTTGGACACTAACTGGTGGCATCAGCATGATGGAAGAAGAAAGGTATGCTCCTCATGCGTTGTTATGGAACTTACGAGCTTCTATTAAACCGTTAAGACAGCTTGAAATTGGCCTATCTTGGACCACACAATTTTGCGGTGAAGGTCAGGAGTGTGATTTAGATAGTGCATGGAAGTCCATTACAGGGCTGCGTGATTGTCGCGGCTTTGAAGATGGTGACTGTTCCAACTATGGCAACCAAATGGCAGGCTTCGATGTACGCTATTCAGAAACCTTCTGGGATGTCCCTGTGGGGATCTTTTTAGAGCGTACCTGTGAAGACTCTAAAGGCGACCCATGGGAAATTGTCGATTGTGGAAAAATGTACGGCGTAGATACCCGCTTTAGTTTCGACTCTCAACAGTACAAATTGTTTTTTGAGTACACAGACACCATGGTTTATTGTGGTGAAGACTCGACCAAGTTTAATTGTTTTTATGAGCATAGTACCTATAAAAGTGGCTCACGTTATCATGGCCGAGCCTTTGGCAGCACTTACGACAGCGATGCGCAGGTATATGCTTTAGGGTTAGTAGGGCAATTTAAAAACAGCCATGCATTTACCTCAATATTTAGGTATGCACAGTTAAATAAAGATGGAGAAAGTCCAAGCCATGGCTGGGCGCCGCAGCCGCCTAAAGAAGATTTGTTGATGTTAGAGCTGTCTTACAGAATGCCACTGATGAGCGGTATGATGACCTTTGGCGGAACCGTGTCACAATCTGAATTTGAAGTGGAAGACTCTGAAACCGACGGTACTTTATTTACGCGCTACGAGTACAAGTTCTAAGATGATTTGCTAAAAAAGCCTCAACATTGTTTGAGGCTTTTTATTAGCGTTATTCCATTAAATTACTTTCTGAAAAAATTCCACAGGCTAAAGTCTAGTGAGCTTAATGGCTTTGGCACACACCACAAAAAACCGTAGTTCGCTGACCCAGCTTTATTTCACTGAGTAAGTTACCACATGCGGTGCAAGTTTCACCGCCGCGGCCATAAACATGGAGCTTTTGCGCAAAATAGCCTGGTTTACCGTCTGCGTTGGTGAAGTCTTTAAGTGTTGTGCCGCCTTGTTTAATTGCTTGGGCAAGGATTTGTTTTACTTCAGAGACCAATATTGTCAGTCTGTCTATATCAATGTTGCCAGCCGCTGCTTGCGGGTGAATTCCGGCGGCAAAAAGTGCTTCGTTAGCGTAAATGTTTCCTACGCCCACCACGATGTGGTTGTCCATTAAACACAGTTTGATGGCTTTCTTTTTATTGGTTAATGCCTGTTGTAACTGTTGTGGGTTAAAGCCGTCACTAAGAGGCTCTGGCCCCAATTTTGACAGTAGCGGGTGTCCATCTTCTGGCAGTTCATACCAAAGCCAAGCCCCAAATCGTCGAGGGTCGTTGTATCTCAGAACTCGGCCATTTTCTAATACGAGGTCGATATGATCATGTTTCTCGACGGGGGTATTCGCTGGCAGGATGCGTAAGCTGCCAGACATACCAAGGTGGACAATGGTAATCCCCGCATCGGTGTCGATTAATAAGTATTTGGCTCGGCGGCGAACCTGCTTAATGGTTTGCCCTATAATGTTTTTACAAATATCAGGTACAGGCCAACGCAAAGAGGCGTTTCTAATGACTAAATCGCGTACGGTTTGATCAACAAGATGCGGTGATACACCTTGCTTAGTGACTTCTACTTCTGGTAATTCAGGCATATGAATCCATTTTATTGTCTATTAGCTAAGTTTGACGCTGGTGGCGTTTACTTGGTCTTTATCGTTACTCACTAGATGATGATAATTATTGGGTTGAGATAATCGGTGCTAACTCATTGCGTAAGCTTGGTGGTATTTGATACCAATTGCTTGATGCCGATTGTAAAAGCCCTTCAGCAGGATAGTACTGCCAATGTTGCGCTTGTTGTTGATGATTTATGGCAATGGTCAATGTTACGGAGGCGGTAAGCAATTGGATCTCATTCGCAGGCATTTGAACCGCTGAAACCATTAGTTTTGACCAAGCAGTAGCAAGGGGTTGGCAATTGAGTACGCTATCGTCACAACGCCATTGAGAGGCTGACTTATTAAGCCATATACCATTAAATTGCAATTGGGTTAACTGGTTGCTTTCATCAAATAATGCATGAGCATCATCTGGCATTTTATTGGTTTTGGAGTCGATAAAGGTTAACACTGCAACCATAAAGACACAGGCAATGATGAGAATGTTGTTCCATTTTTTTCGAGATAAAGCCATAAACTAATGCATTACTGCTTGTGAGTCCGATAGTGTCCCTAAGTGTATAGCAAAATACTGGTGAGCAAAAAGTGAATAGTTATCGTTAGTTGAAAATGGCGTTGACTGAGTCATCTAAAAAAAAAGGTGATGCATTATTTAGCATCACCTTTCGTTAACTGAAGTTGATGTTCACTAGCCGCCTGTTGAATTCATAAAACGTAAGATTTGCACGTCATCATCGGTGCCAAAGTAATGTTCTTTTGGCTTGTGTTGAATTCCTTCTAATATGGCCTCTTTGAGTTTGCCGATATCCCCAGGGAATTCACGAACGATTGACTTCAAGTCCACTGAGTTCTCATTGCCTAAACACAACAATAAACGACCTTCTACCGTCACGCGAACACGATTACATTCGTGGCAGAAATTATTACTGTGAGGTGAAATGAAACCGATATGAATATTGCTGTCGGCCATTTTGTAATAGCGAGCAGGCCCGCCAGTACGCTTACTTGATGGAATTAATGGATAAGCTTCTTCAATTAGTCCTCTCACTTCTTCACTTGAGCAGTGACGACTACGTTTGCGCTCATCCATTACACCTAATGGCATTTCTTCAATGAAAGCAATATCTAACTCACGGTCACGGCAAAAATTGATTAAATCAATCACTTCGTGATCGTTTTTGCCACGTAAAATCACCGCATTGATTTTGATGTGTTTAAAGCCTGCGGCTTTTGCTGCATCAATTCCCGCAATCACTCGTTCGACTTTGCCATTGCGAGTCATTTCGGTAAAGAGATCAGGGTTTAAGGTATCTAAACTGATGTTTAGGCGCTTAAGGCCTGCATCATGCATTGGCTGAGCAAGCTTACTTAAGCGCGAACCATTAGTGGTCATCGACAAGTCATCTAAGCCCGGTAGTTGACCGAGTAACTCAATTAATTTGTCACAGTCGGTTCTAACTAAAGGCTCACCGCCAGTTAAGCGAATTTTCTTTACACCTAATTCGGTAAAAGCTTGTGCAATCCATGCCAGTTCTTCAAGGCTTAATACCTGTTCTTTTGGTAAAAAGCTGGGATCTTCACTCATGCAATATACACAGCGAAAATCACAACGGTCAGTGACCGATAAACGTAAGTATTCTACTTTTCGGTTAAACTTGTCGACTATTAAACTCATGAATTAGCACATCTTTTGGTTAGTTATAACAGTTCAGCAAAAGGCTGAATGTAGACTTGTTGGCCTGGCATAACTGAATCTTCGGCTTCGCCGATAACAATCAGACAGTTTGCTTTGACCATTGAGTTCAACATCCCTGAACCTTGCGCCCCAGTAGAGGCAACATGTAAACGTCCATCATTGCTTAAATGATACTGACCACGAACAAATTCAGTTCGTCCTGTTCTACTGCGCAACATAGTATCGGTAATAGCTGGTAAATACTGTGGTGTATAATTGATTTCGCCAGCGAGTTTTCGAATAGCAGGTTGAACAAACTGTAAAAATGACACCATTACAGCCACAGGGTTACCTGGTAAACCAAAGAACAAACTCTCATTCACTTTTCCGAATGCGAGAGGGCGACCTGGACGCATGTTAATACGCCAGAAGTTAATTTCGCCAATTTTAGCGAGGACAGTCTTAATATAATCTGCATTTCCTACAGATACGCCGCCTGAACTGATAACAATATCCGCATCAACTGATGCCTTTGACAATGCGGTTGTTAATGCTTCTTCGCTATCTTCGATAATGCCTAAATCAATGACGTGGCAACCTAACTTTTGCGCCATTGATTTGATGGTGTAGCGGTTTGAGTCATAAATGCAGTTGGCTTTTAGTGGCTCACCTGGTTGGCTGACTTCATCGCCTGTAGAAAATACGGCAATAGTAGGCTGTTTGACCACATCGGCAGTGGCTAAACCCAATGAGGCTAATAACCCCTGTTCAGCGGCATGTATGCGGTGACCTTTTGCTAGTGCTAAGGCATCTTTAGCAATATCTTCACCTGCCAAGCGTACATGTTGCCCCGCAATAACTGGCCCTTGTAGCTGTACTTGTCCATCTTGCTCGACGACTAATTCTCGAGCTTCAACGGTATCAGCGCCTTGGGGTACGGTTGCACCGGTCATAATGCGTACAGCTTCACCTGCTGCTAAGGTGCCTGGGTACTCGTGGCCTGCCAGCACTTCACCCATTAATGTAAGTGGTGCAACTGGGTGTTCAGGGCTGTTATCTTGACTATAAGCAAAGGCATAACCGTCCATTGCTGAGTTTGTTTGTTGTGGTACGTTTACGGGAGAAATCGCATCGCTTGCCAGTACACGGTTAGCGGCATCATCAACCGCAACTTGCTCACTGACAGTGAGTGGCTTCACCATCGCCATTAATTGTTCTAAGCCTTGAGCAACAGATAAGAACTTTTGCTCGTCTGATACTGGTGTTGCTTCAGCTGGAATCGGCAGTTCGATGTCTGGTGCTTGCCAGTTTGTTTGGTATTCAATTACAAAGTCAGCAATTTGGCCGACATTATTTAAATCTAAACGAGTTAACTCTGCTGGCGTTTCAGTTTCGTCACAACAGGCAATAGCCACAATGTTGTCATCTTGAGTATGAATGAGGGGCTTGCCGTGCGCTGCGCGGTGTAATTCAATTTTTGGCAACTCGAGTTTTTTAAAGCCTTCAACTAAAACAATATCGACTTTATCTGCTTCAATTTGCGCTAATAAATGCGGTAGTTTTGGATCGCCCTCAACAGCATCTTCAGTCATTAACGCCCAACGAACATGTGAAGCGACCAACATTTGTTTAGCGCCTGCTTTGCGCATTTCGTAGCTGTCTTTACCTGGAATATCGACATCAAAATTATGGTGGGCGTGTTTTATTACCGCTAGGCGCACCCCGCGGCGGTTAAGCTCAGGAATAAGTTGTTTTAATAAGGTGGTTTTACCGGTGCCGCTATAGGCACAGAATCCGAGAACGGGAATATTAAGCGGATTGGAAAACGGTATACTCATAAAGACCTCATTGTTGACTTTTCGCTGTGTTGCCACAGGTTATTTGGCATTCTCGATGACAAGTTTTTGTTCAAGTGTATTCACATTCACAAATGCATTTGGTTGGTCAGCGAAACTGGTGACCACATACTTGTGTTGTTCATACCAAAGGAAAATTTTACGATCGCCTGCATCTAAAAATGCCTGCATAGAATCTTTTAAGTGTGGTTTGAGCAGTAAAACCACTGGCTGATGATGTTCACCGTCACTGGCGACCACAATATCGGCATCGGCTTCTTTAAGCGAGGCATACATACGTTCACACAAATCAGTCGGGAGCATCGGACTATCACAAGGCACCACTAGCAATAAGTCAGCATCGGTATTGTTCATGGCTGTGACCATTCCGGCTAATGGGCCTAAATAACCGCTTTCTTGATCGCTTAATACATCAAAGCCTAACTCAGCATATTGCGCTTGGCTGCGATTAGCATTAATCATTATACGATCAACTTGTGGCTGAACCCGAGCGATAGTATGAGCAATCATTGGCTTACCGCTAAGTTCAACTAAGCCTTTATCAATACCGCCCATTCTTCTGGCCATACCGCCAGCTAAAATCACCGCATCAATTTGCACTGACATAGTGAAACTCCTGAGATTGTTCAAAGCGAGGTATATGGTTACTTTCAACAACTTTGTGCTCTGATATATGCCAGTGTTTTTGGCATAAAGCTGTTAAACCGCAAGTTTGATGGCTACTAATTAGCAATCCTGTACCATCTTGTTTGAGCTGATTTATCATCGCAAGTACTAATTTTTGCGATTGCTTGTCCATATTGGAAATTGGTTCGTCGAGCATGAGCAATTTGGGCTGGGTGATCCAGGCTCTAGCAACTGCCAAACGTTGCCGCTCACCGCCAGATAAATCTGTTGCATCGCTTTTTAATAATGCGCCCAGTTGTGCCATGTTAATTGCTTGCTCAACTCGCTCTTGTTGTTGCTGAGGTGATAACTGACTTTTTGGTAAAGCATAACGAATATTATACTCTACAGAACCATCAAATAAATAAGCATGCTGATGTAAGTATACCGCCTTGCCAAGCAATGAATTTTTGCGCCACCATTTTGTTGGCTCAAAACCTTCAGCTGTAACTGTGCCAGCGCTAGGTTTAATAATGCCAGCAATCAATTTCATCAATGTTGATTTGCCTGAGCCATTGTCGCCTTGAAGGTAAATAACATCCCCTTGGCAAAATGTGAGTTGCTCAAATTCAAATAACAGTCTGTCTTTAAAGTTTTTACGTATATTTTTTGCAACTAATTTGACTGTCATTATTGGCTCCTAGGCATGGCTTTACCACGCAATGAACCGATAGCGAAATTAATCACAATCGCCAAGATTAATAAAACCAGTCCTAGTGCAATAGCTTGGGCAAAATCACCCTTACTGGTTTCAAGCGCAATGGCAGTGGGAATATTACGAGTATGATGCAGAATATTGCCACCGACCATCATCGAACAACCAACCTCAGTTAAAATACGGCTAAATGCGGCAATCACAGCCAATAATAATGGCACGCGGAGTTCGCGGCAAACCGTCCAAATAGCTCTAGACCAAGATGCACCTAAGGTGCGTGAGGTTTCGTAAGCACGTTTATCAATACTGCTAAAGGCTGCTTGAGATAATGCAATCAGTACTGGCGCACAAATCATCATCTGACCGAGGATCATACCTTGTTGAGTAAACAACCAGCGTAAATCGCCCAAAGGACCGTTTCGAGTTAGCAGTAAGTAAGCAAGTAAGCCTATGACAACAGTAGGAATTGATTGCAAAGTTTGAACTATGTTAGTGACAAACCAGCGACCAGGAAATTGGTATGATGCAAGCAGAAAGCCAAGCATGATTGACGGGATTAATGTGATGATTAATGCCGCAAAAGAAACCGAAAAAGATACACTTATGATAGACCATACGTCTGGGTCTAAAGAAAGCAGCAAGCTAAAAGCTTGCTGCGTTAGGGCTAACCAGCCATCATTCATTACTTATATGTTGCCTTAAACAATTGTTCTCCCTGAACTTTGAAATCATTAATCATCTGTTGTGCTTGAGGGCTAATAAACCAGTCGCTCAAAGCTTTTGCTCCTTGATGATTTAAATCAGGATATTTTTCTGCACTAATTAGCATGATTTGATAAGGGTTGGCTAATGCAGCGCCACCTTCAAAAGTGATTGCTAAATCTAATTTAGATTTATAAGCAACAAACGTACCACGATCAGTTAATGTGTAAGCTTGTTTCTCATCAGCCATTAATAATGTCTTGCCCATGCCTTGGCCAATTGAAGTATAGCCTGAAAAATCTGGGGTAACAGCAGCTTCTTTCCAAATTGCGAGCTCTTTCATATTGGTGCCTGAATTGTCACCACGAGAGATAAAGGTGCTCTTGCTTTCTGCTACTTTTTTGAACGCTTCAACAACATCTTTGCTGCCGTTCATTTTGGCTGGATCATTTTTAGGTCCAAGCACTACGAAGTCATTTTCCATAATGCCACGAGGGGTTGTGCCATAACCTTCATTGATAAATTTTGCTTCCGCAGCTGGAGCGTGAGTCATGACTACGTCTACATCTCCTTGACGTGCAAGCTTTAATGCTTTGCCCGTTCCGGTCGCAATCACTTGTACTTTGTAACCAGATTCAGCTTCAAATGTCGGTAAAATTGCGCGTAATAAACCTGAGTTATCTGTGCTGGTTGTGGTTGCTAACTTAATCGTTTCTGTCGCTTCAACTGAATCACTGACCATTGCACTACTGATTAGTGCCATACCTAAAAAAGCAGTTAAACCTGACTTTAAATTAAACATTTTATCTCCTTGATAAAAAAGTAACCTGCTATACAACGTGATTGTGTTGCTGATGGTTTTTAATGAACTCGGGCAACGTTGCCCGTAACAAAACTCACAGAGCAAGAGGTATGCCAAAAGTAACAAAAAAAATATGGATCACGACTAAAATAAAACTGTGATCACCCTCACATCGCAAGTTTCGGTTTTATAGACAAATTGTCTCAAAACGAGGATTCTGCAGGGCAAACTGACCCATTTATAGGTTTTTAGTGATACGATAATGATTAATATAGTCAAAATGTCCAAAGTAGAAGCCATATGAATAATAATGAATCAAACTCAAAACCACTTCCGACTGCGGTATCTGTTTTGATTGTTGACGATGAGCCAGGCATGCGCAGTTTTTTAAAAAAGGCGCTTTCCAAGAAGTTCGCATTAGTTGAAACCGCTTCTACCATTGCAGAGGCTGAAAAGCTTCGTAGTCGTGGCCATTTTGATTTATTAATTGTTGATATTCGCTTACCAGATCGTTCAGGTATTGAGTGGCATGAAGCACTCAATGAAAAAGAGCGCCGTTCAGATATTATTTTTATGACCGGCTATGCTGATATGGACGTAGCGATAAAAGCACTGCGTGCTGGCGCATCCGACTTCATCATGAAGCCGTTTCACTTAGAACAAATGATGACATCAGTTGACCGCTGTATTGAGCGCCGTTTATTAAAGCGTGAAAACTTCATGTTACGTCGTGAGTTATCAAGTGGCCACTCAACCACTATGATTGGTAATAGCGACGCCATGATGGAGGTGAAACAAGTTATTGAACGTGTTGCGCCAACCAATGCCGTGGTATTGATTGAAGGTGAATCTGGTACAGGTAAAGAGCTCGTTGCAAGGCAATTACATCAACTTAGCGGACGTACAGGCCCGTTTGTCCCCGTTAACTGTGGTGCTATTGCGCCAGAATTGTTAGGTAGTGAGCTTTTTGGTCACACCGCAGGAGCCTTTACTGGAGCAAAAGGTAATCGAGAAGGATTATTTAATTTTGCCACCGGCGGAACGATTTTCTTAGATGAAATTGGTGAAATGCCAATGAAAATGCAAACCGCACTACTACGTGTGCTTGAGCAAAAAGCGATTCGCCCTGTGGGCAGCGAAAAAGAAGTGGCGATTGATGTCAGAGTTGTGGCTGCAACCAACCGAAAATTATCCGAAGAAGTGGCAGAAGGAAATTTCCGTAGCGATTTATATTACCGCCTTAATGTGCTTAATATTCTTATTCCTCCATTGCGCACTCGTCCTGAAGATGTCATTGAATTAACACATCATTTTACTTGGCAACTTGCACGTGAGTTAGGCGTAAAAGAAGTTGTATGGAGCCATGAAGATTTGTTAGTGCTGCAACAACATGAATGGCCAGGTAATATTCGAGAATTACGTAATATGATCGAACGATGCATTTTACTGGGCAAGCCGCCTGCAGAATATTGGAAAAAATCCCAAGAGACAGAAGTAGTGACTCAAGCGGGTTACCCATTAAGCTGGCCATTAAAAGAAGTTGAAAAACAGCATGTCATGAGTGTGGTTGATGCCCATAATGGCAATAAATCTGCTGCTGCACGTGATCTTGGGGTTTCTCGTAAAACGTTAGATCGAAAATACAAAGAATGGTTCGAAATCGAATCGGATAAGGAAGACTAAATCGTGTCTGTTTTTCGTCAGTTCTTCGGTGTTAGTTGGCAGCAAATGCAAGCCAAGGTGCGTTATCGTATTTTGATTCTAACCTTGCTTCCTATTTTGCTGACGTTAATTAGCCTCGTGTTTATTACGATTTATTGGAATATTAGTTATACAGGTAAGCAGTTGTTTATGAAGGTTAAGGCGGACTTGACCGTTGCCATAAACACCTTAGAACAAGTGCAAAAGCAGCAAGAAATACAGTTGCACAATGTCAGTCAATCTTGGGATTTTCAGCAAGCATTTAAACGAATTCAGCAGGGTGACAAAGAGCCTATAGCGATAATTGACGGCTATTTAGCACAACAAAAAAAGATTCTTGATCTAGATGTATTGCGACTCATTAGAATTGAAGAAGCCAATGCTGATCCGGACTTGAGGCAGCTATTACCCAAAATCAGTAATAATCAGGCTTATTCTGGGCTAATGGTGTTATCTGCTAAAAGGTTAGATCGGCTTGACCCCAATTTAGCCGATCTTGCTAGAGTACCTTTATCTGCGACTTTGCGAGCACAAGAACCGCAAAAGTCAGAAGAGACTCGTGGCATGCTCAGCAGGACATTATTACCGATAGTTGATCAAGATGGGCAAGTGAGCTGGTACCTTGATGGGGCCACGTTATTTAACCGTGATACGGCTATTGTCGATCATATTCGAGATTTAGTGTACGACCAAGGTACACTGCCAGAGCGCTCGATTGGTACTGTGACGATTTTCTTAGATAATGCCCGTGTCAGTACCAATGTGCCGATGGATTTGTTTTCAACTAAGCAAGCCGCGCAATCACGTGCTTTAGGGACGCTGGTATCTGATGAAGTACGACAGAAAGTCTTGGTTGAAGGCACGCCGTGGGTAGACCGAGCATTTGTACTAAATGACTGGTTTATTTCTGGTTATTCGCCGTTAGAAGATGTACGTGGTAATCGAATTGGCATGATTTACACAGGCTTCTCTGAAGCTCCTTTTATTCATACTTATATTCTCAATATTATCGAACTCGGCACGATATTAATGTTAGTGCTTTTAGTCTCTGGTTTTTTAGTATATCGAGGTGCTAATAGTTTATTAGAGCCTATTGAGCGCATCCATCATGTTGTAAAAGCAGTACAGTCTGGTCGAGATCTTCGCATTGGCGAACTTGGCTTAGACAGAGATAATGAACTGTCTAATTTGGCAGAGCAGTTTGATCATATGCTGGATTTACTGCAGAGACGTAATCTTCAAATTCAAGCCGCAGCAGAACAATTAGAAGTGAAAGTAGAAGAACGTACTCGCAGCTTACAAGACAAGACAGAAGAGCTACAACGTAACGTTGCTTTACTCAATGAGACTCGTCAACAACTTGTCACCAATGAGAAATTAACTGCTCTTGGTGAGTTAACCGCTGGTATTGCTCATGAGATTAATAACCCAACAGCGGTGATCCTTGGCAATATGGAGCTAATGAAATATGAACTTGGCTCCAATGCGAATGTGGTTGAAGAAGAGATAGAGCTAGTTATTCAGCAAGTCGGACGGATCAGCACTATTATTCGAAGCTTGTTGCAATACAGTCGTCCAGGTGAATTTAACGCTCCGCTTGAAATGCATCAAGTTCAATCCATGATTGAAGAAGTATTGGTATTGGTTCGCCACTCGATTGAAAAACAAGAAGTTGAGTTGATTCAAGAGATTAATACCACTGCAGATGTTCAAGTCAATCGCCCTCAAGTTATTCAAGTCTTGATTAATCTAGTGGTCAACGCAGCCCATGCAATTGAAAGTAAAGGCCGCATTTGGATTAGAGCCAATGATTGGGTTGAACAAGGACAAGTCGTGGGTGTAAAAGTTGAAGTGGAAGATGAAGGTGTCGGGATTGCGCCAGAAAGATTAAGTCGTATTTTTGATCCGTTTTATACCACACGCAAAGATGGTACTGGTTTAGGTTTGTCACTGAGCTACGGCATTATTAAGCGCATAGGCGGCACAATTGAAGTGAAGTCAACCTTAGGTAAAGGAACCGTATTTACCATTGGTATGTATCACAAAGCTAAAGAAGAACAAGGTGATAACCCTTATGAAGGGCTACATTTTGGAGATACTAAGCGACTAGATGACTAATTAAGGCTAAATAACGTCGACTGAATTTATCGTCAATAATAGATAAAGTTGAGCGTTAACTTAGACGATAAAAAATAGACAAAAAAAAGCCGGATGATGAGTCCGGCCACAAAGAGTGTGTGAGCAATGTCGTGCTTGCATACTCAGAGGGGATTAATAGGAGATGAAGCTATTAATTTGATTACTGAGTTTTGGAACGCGTATAAATAATAATCATTCTCATTATCGTTTGCAAATATTAATTGGGCTTTTTCACTTACTTTACATTCCCTTTACATCCAGTTTTTTACAATGGCAAATTCAGCCCGTTACAGTGGCATTCACTTCCTTGATTTACACATAAGCATAAGAAGTTCGCGCCTAAAATACTGAAAGGTATTTGTGTGGGGACAATGAGTGATTTTAAGCTTTAGAGCTGTCAGTATCTGAAAAACAGGCAAAGAAAAGCCAGGTGATGAGCCTGGCTATAAAGAGTGTTGGAGCAATGTCGTGCTTGCATACTCAGAAAAGTTAATAGGAGATGAAGCTATTAATTTGATAACTGAGTTTTGGAACGCAAATAAATAATAATCATTCTCATTATCGTTAGCAAGTTTTTATTACATTTTGTTATCGGCTTTACATAGTGTTTACATTGGGGATTAATCATTGTGTGAATTGCAGGCAAGAAAAAGCCAGGTGATGAGCCTGGCTAAAAGAGTGTTGGAGCAATGTTGTGCTTGCAGACTCAGTTAGGTTAATAGGAGATGAAGCTATTAATGTTGATAACTGAGTTTTGGAACGCAAGTTAATAATAATCATTATCATTTGCGTTTGCAAGGTAATTGCTCAATTTTTTTCCAAATATATGTCTACATTAGGCGCTAACCATAATCGTTAACCGGTTAGCACTAACAATAGGGAACATAACTCTTTGTTCAAATGTTTGTTTTATAGCACTTTTTGAAGGTGAAGTTTGTTTTTGTCGATGCTAGGGTGGCTTTCAACTTGCGTAATTTGGTACTGATTAGCTACCAACATATTTAGCATGGCTTGAAACTGATTACGGGTTTTCACTTCTAGGCGAGTATAGCCTTGTGCTTTTGCCCATTTTTCTTGATATTCAAGCATAGACTTTGCTAAACCAAGTTGACGAAAATCTGCATCAACACCACCTAGCCAGCTATAAAAGCAATCTTCTTCAGACTGATAACCTAATTTAAAGCCCGCTAATTCGCCTTCAACATAAGCAAATAGAATTAAACTAGGCTTATCACCTATGCGTTCAACAAGCGACTCGGCACTTTGAGTGCGATCGAGCTCACTAATACGAGACGTTAATAAAGCCAGTTTTTCTGACACTTCAGCTGAAAGCTCTGTATAAGCTTCGATTTGGATATTTAACATTTTATCTTCCGCAGGGCTGAGAACCTTAATACTGCAAGTTACTTCAAGGTGAGTAGACTTGTTATTAAAGAGACCTTCACGTGCTTTCAATTTATCTTTTGCGATGTATTAGCAAATGATTGAAAACTGTGAAAGTCTTTTTGAATCTTGGTTAGCAGCGAATAAACACTGGATTATTATATCTCATCGTACCAGTTGGCGGGCAGGATTGATTGAAAAATGCCGCATTGATCAATTAATCGACAGCTAAGTGATGTTTACGACTTAGTTTCGTTAGTCAAAATCAAATTTTCTGCCGGTGTCTCGATAAGTTTATCACTCAGCACTTTTAACAAAACACCATAAGCAGGCAAAAATAGCCCTAAGCTAACGATTAACTTGAAGCCATAATCGACCATCGCAATTTCAGGCCAATGTTGAGCCATAAATGCGTCGGTTGAAGCGTAAAAGGCGACGCTGAAAAAGACGATAGTATCAACGAGGTTACCAAAAAGGGTCGAGGATGCTGGTGCTATCCACCACGCTTTTGCTTTACGTAATTGAGCAAATACTGTGATGTCCATGAGTTGTCCTACGAGATAGGCCACAAAGCTTGCAAAAGCAATTCGGAACACAAATTGATTCCACTCAACTAATGATGCAGCGCCCTGAAATGCGCCTTGATGAAAGATAACTCCCATCACATAGGAAATCAGCAACGCAGGTAGCATCGCTTTAAAAATAATACTCCGCGCGGCTTTCTGGCCAAATATACGTACCGTTAGGTCGGTTGCTAGGTATACAAAAGGAAAGCTAAATGCGCCCCAAGTTGTATGGTAACCAAATATTTGAAATGGAAGCTGCACCAAGTAGTTGCTTGCGCAAATAATGATGATATGAAAACTGACTAGAAACATCAGTGCACGGCGACATTGCGCCTGAGATAGTTTTAACATCTTGTAGCCTTTTTATTGGGTTAGACGGGGTGAGGGAACCCGTATTGAATTAAGGATGGCAGTATTATTGTTAGATAGCTGATTAGTGATATGCCATAAACTGGCTTAATCATAGCCTATCGGCTGTTGCCAAGGAGGACGCATTATAGTGATCGAAAAATAAGATGCAACTCTCAAGTTCATAAAATGGAGTTAGCCTAAATGAATTGGCAACAACAAAGGTAAATGTCAGCGATGATATGGGAGGTTAGAGCTCCACTAATATGGATAAAATAGTCGCGAGTTTATTTTCTAGTTCTTGCCACTCAGCTAAGGGATCTGAGCCAGCAACAATGCCTGCTCCTGCAAACAAATTAATGCGCCCAGGTTCAATTAATGCACTGCGTATCGCCACGGAAAATTCACTTTCGTATTTGTTGAGATAACCGCAAGCACCAGCGTACCATCCACGGTTATACCCTTCACGTTGACGAATAAAGCTTAGTGCTGACTGTTTTGGTAGTCCGCCGACAGCAGGTGTTGGGTGTAAGCCTTGCAGCAGCTGAAAATCATTGACGCCCGCTTTTAATTCAGCACGAATAGAGCGGTGTAAATGCTGAATATGAGTCAGTTTAAAAATTTTAGCTGATTCGTCTGCGCCAATGTAGTTACTGAGTGGCGTAAGAACATCAACAATTTGCTGCCTGACTAATTGATTCTCATAACTGTTTTTAGTGTCTTCGAGTAATTGCTTAGCCAGAAAATCATCTTCTTCCTGATTGAGCCCACGCACAGTTGTGCCAGCTAGTGCTTCAGTAAATAATTCTTTTTGCCTGCGTAAGTACAAGCGTTCAGGAGAACAAGAGATAAACGTTCTATCTGGGCTAAACTGAAACCCAAACTGAAAACTATTCGGGTTACGCCCTTGCCAACAGGCCAACACCATCCAAGGGTCGACCGCATCGTTAATCTCAAGCTGAGTTTGTCGAGATAACACGACTTTGGGTGTCGTTTGATTAAACTTGGGATGAGTGACTTGCTCTACAAGTTCTTTCCAGCGTTGATAGTTTGGCAAATCACTGCGGCCCATTAGGGGCAGTTTATTGGGTGGCGATAATGGCTTTGCTGGTTGAAGTTGTTTAATCGCATCAATCGCGGCATCGCACTCATCAACTTGCGAGTTGTTTTCAAAATCTAAGTTAATGAGTAATTTTACAATTGTACCGTGACGACGTAACTCAATACGCGGTAAGACAAAACGTGTTCTGCCAAAGTCTGGCCAGCACTCTACGGTACGATCAAATGCAACGCCACCATAATAGCGGATATCTTGATTACTGCTTTTACCTCGTTGAGATTGGTATAAGCTTGAGAGTAACTCATCATCAATCTCTTGCTCTTGTTTGAAATCTTTACAGGCGCCAATGGCGGCAATTTCTTCCTGCTTTTCTCGCCCGTGCCAATAAATACGTGGATATTGGGTTTGTGCGCCCAACCATGACAGTAACGGGATCGACTTCGCTTCGACAGATATTTGCACAATAGGTTCTTTGGCAACGGCCAACTTCATAGCGTTTAGCTTTTCGATTAACTGGCTAAATTGCTCAGAAAAAATTTGGCTAGGCAACAAAGACTCCAAAGGTTGATATCTCAAACAGGTGAAATGATAAAGAGAGGTATTCGTTTTAGTAAATTATGCCTTAAGTTAATGAAGGGTTCAAAAACTGTCAATGCCAAGCCGCTCATGCTGTGATCTGAAATGCTAATATAATCATAGTATCTGCGTTTTTTTAAAAGAGTAGCCTGCTAAGCGACTGTATTTGAAGGGGGTTACAAAATATAACATTTAATTTGGAGTATTTAGTCGAGACAAGATAAAATGTCATTAACATTGTTACATTGTCACTAAATTCCATCATAAGTATTATCATTCTTGTCGGTGTTTTGGTTGTCGTTTGGAGAGTTAATCGTTAATGTCCTCCGTTGAAGAATCTAAAGACGTTATCCGTATTCCCGTTAGCCGTTTAGGGCTCGGGATGTTTGTCGTTGCTATCGATCGCAAAGAGAGCAAAGTGGCTATCAGTAATGCTGGCCAGATAAAACATAAAGATTCGATTGCGAAATTAGAAAAAGCCGGCATTAAAAGTGTGTGGGTAGACGTTGAGCGCTCATCGGATAGCTGTGGCTTGAAGAAAAAGGCTGCTCCGTTAAAGGCGCGTAAACCGGTTATCACCAGAGCTACCAAACAAGCGCAAGCTAAAAATATCCTGACCGAAGCAAAGACCCTTGTTCGCAAAGTGCTTTCAGAAACCTATGAAGGCAAAGCGGTTGAAGTTGCCCCTTTTGAAGACATTGCCGATAACATGATTGAATCGGTGATGGATGATGCCGATGCTCTTAAATGTGTGTCAGCGCTTAGAACTAAAGATGCTTACTTACTGGAGCATTCAGTGAATGTCGCATTTTTACTGGTGACTTTCGGTAAACACTTGAACTTAGATAAGTCATTGTTGAAAGAAATGGCTATCGGCGGCATTTTGCACGATATAGGCAAAATTCAAGTTGATAATAAAATCTTGCATAAACCTGGGAAATTGACCGAAGCAGAGTTCGAAGAAATCAAAAAGCATCAAACCTATGCAATTGATATCATGAATGAAACCGTTGGCCTTTCGCAGGTGAGCAAAGATGTGTGCTTGATGCATCATGAAAAGCTAGATGGCAAGGGTTACCCTAAAGGCCTTAAAGGTGATGAAATTCCTCAACATGGCCGCATGAGTTGTATTGTGGATATTTTTGATGCGTTAACGGCTACTCGTTGTTACAAAGAGGCGATGAGCCCAGCGGCAGCGTTTAAAATTTTAATGAGTTTGACGCCTTTTCATCTAGACCAAACATTAGTTTACGAGTTCATTCGTTGTGTAGGCATTTACCCTGTAGGTTCTTTAGTTCAGTTATCTGATGAGCGGGTTGGCATTGTCTGGGAGTCAAAAGGGCGGGATGCGTTAAACCCTGTCGTTAAGTGTTTTTATTCATTAAAACATCGACGCTATACCGAAGTGACCTTTGTGGATTTGAAAAAGTCAGATTTACATATTGAACGAGGTATTTCACCACGTTCACTTGATGTTGATCCAAGTCCTTTCTACTAATTACCTTTCCTAAACAGTATACGACTTTGTAAAGTGCGGTGTCGCCACTGGACTTAATGTTGCGATCCGTTATTTTATGGCGTTTAACGTACTATTTTTCCCTCATTTGATGTGATTGGCTGTGATATTTACTTGGAGTACCTATGAAACCCTTATTTAGCTCATTGGTCATTATATTGTCATTGGCTTTACTGATCCCTGGAGTCACTCAACCCATTTTGACGATACAAGGCAGTATTGAAAAAGCTGAATTGGTAGAAACTGGCGTGACGATGTTTACCGAGAGTTTATCTGAAGGAGCACGTGGTAATGCCCGCAGCATGCTCGACATGGCGGTGAGTATGTTTGGTTTTGATAACCTCGAAGGCGAAGTGGAAGTGTTTTACAAAACCCGCAGCATTGTCGATACCGTGAAAGAACTTTACCTATCTAATAACGTGCTGGTGGCTGGGCTAGTTGGCTTATTTAGTGTGGTCATTCCCGCCACTAAATTATTACTGCTGTTGACTATGTGTATTCCTGCTACGGCAAGGTATCAGTCAGCGGTGAACCGGTTTATCGGTGCAATCGGTAAATGGTCGATGGCTGATGTGTTTGTAGTGGCATTAATTATTGTCTACATGGCTGGAAATGCCTCCGCTGGAATGGGAGAGATGTTAAAAACCACAGCTTCATTCGAAATTGGTTTTTATTATTTTACAGCTTATTGCGTATTTTCTATTGTAAGTCATAGGCTTGTGCCAGCTTGGATAGCCACAGACAAAAAGACTTAATGCGTTATCTAGCCTGGTAACAGTGGGCAAAAGTCATTATGTGAATAACATAGTAATATTTGATATTGGCAGCGAAATACTGGGATTTAGATAATGGTCTACTTAATTGGAGACCATGATGATGTCCTTGATACAAAGTAAGACCTTTAAAGCTGTTGCGATAATATGCCTTTGCATTATTGCGGTAGTGGCATCTGTGCAAACCTCTGGGCTTACTCGTGCGGTAATTGAACTATTAGCTTTTGGTGGGTTAATCGCCCTGGCTTTGGCAAAACCTTATATACAGCAAGAGATAAACGAAGAAGAGTGATTAATATTTGTTGGCAGCAATAGTCGGCTTTAGTGCTGAAGAGACCAATTTAACTAGCCTAACTTAATTTACTTTTCAATGAACAACTAAAAAGCGATTAACTCTGCCAGAGAATCACTCCCAACGATATTCCACCAATTGCAATCCACAATAGCACGCCCAATAACAGTGGCTTAGGCCCATTCGCTCGCATTTTACTGACGGTGATACCTGCACCAATTAAAAATAAGCACACGATAAGTAATTGCTTCGAAACGCTAAAGAGCACCTGATAAACAGCTTGCCCCTGAGGAAATAAATAGGCCGTAATTATGGCGAGACAATAAAAGCCAATAAAATATGGAATAGATATTTTTGACTTGTCGCCACCGAAGATAATCGCGCTGAGCAGCGCAATAGGAATAATCCACAGTGCACGAGCCAGTTTAATTGTGGTGGCCGTTTTTAAAGCTTCGTCACCGTAAGCTGACGCTGCGCCCACAACGGATGAGGTATCGTGAATCGCAATCGCACTCCACACACCAAAGTCATATTGGCTTAATGATAATGCATGACCAATCGTCGGAAATAAGAATAACGCGGCTGAGTTTAATAAAAAAATACAGGCAAGCGATACCGCAATTTGATCGTTCTTAGCATTGATTGCTGGTGCAACGGCGGCAATAGCGCTACCGCCACAAATTGCGGTGCCGCAACTGATTAAATGACCCGTTTTATCATCAAGTTTCAATAGTATCGTTAATCCAAAACCTAACACTAAGGTTAAAAATATCGAACCGACAATTAGCCCTAAATTGTTGCTACTTGCTGCAATTGCTTCAGGTAAGTTGATTCCGAAACCTAAACCAACAATTGAGTATGCTAATAGTTTTTTAGTGAGCTTATTTAAGTCGATATGAGTCGGTACCATACCTAAACTCGCCAATGTAAAGCCCATCAGCAAGGCGATAGGAGAAGAAATTATGGGTGTTAAACAAATCAAACCCATGGCGATAAATAGCCATAGTTTAAATGTGGAAGAGATTTGCATGCTGATGGTGATCGCCTAAATACAGATGCCTTATTGTAGCAAGATGCAGGCTGATGAACGATATTTGATAGTGAAAATTGGTCAACAACTGTATCTATCGAGCTATCTTTTGAAATAGAGCCCATTTATGTAACGAAATATCGTGATCTAATGTAATATGCTAGATATCACGAAAGTTGAGGCCATCAGCGATGAATTCAAAAACCAGTGTCACCACCAGTCACTTTTTACCTGAAAATACCCTTCTCCTTAATGCCATCACGGAAGGGGTATACGGCTTTGACCTTAACGGTAATGCGGTATTTATCAACCCAGCTGCAGAGCAGATGACTGGCTGGAAAAGTGCAGAGTTGATTGGCAAAAATATTCATGATTGTCATCATCATAGCCATGCCGATGGAAGCCCATATCCACAACATGACTGTCCAATCTATCGAACATTGCATGATGGTATTGCGCGGCAGGTTTCTGAGGACGTGTTTTGGCGCAAAGATGGCAGTTGTTTTCCAGTGTATTACAGCTCAACTCCCGTTTATGACCAAGATAAATTGATTGGTGTGGTAGCGATATTTCGTGATGTCAGTGTGCAAAAACACACTGAAACATCACTGAGAGAAGCGCTTGCGCAAGTACAGGCATTATCAGAGAAGCTTGCCTCAGAAAATCAATATTTACTAACCGAGTTGCAGGGCAAGCAAGGTGCAATGGGCTTGTCAGGGCATAGTGACGCTATTAACCATTTAACTCAGCAAATTAATTTGGTTGCTAATACTGATAGTACGGTGCTTATTTGTGGTGAAAATGGCACAGGTAAAGAACTTGTCGCAAGAAGCTTACATCAATTAAGTCGTCGTAATGAGCAACCCATGGTGAGTGTCAATTGCGCTGCATTTTCAGCATCGATACTGGAAAGTGAATTATTCGGTCATGAAAAGGGAGCCTTTACGGGAGCGACAAGTCGCCGGAAAGGCCGCTTTGAGTTGGCGCATAATGGCACCTTATTTCTTGATGAAATTGCCGAGTTAAGTTTAGAAGCACAATCCAAGTTACTGAGAGTGATTCAAGAGCAGTCTTTTGAGCGGGTTGGCAGTAGCGAAACCATTAAAGTGAATATTAGACTCATTGCTGCCACCCACCATGACTTGCAGGCAAGGGTTGAGCAGGGCTTGTTTAGAATGGATTTGTATTATCGTCTAAATGTGTTTCCAATTGTGGTGCCGCCACTTCGTGAACGCCCAGAGGATATCCCGTCCTTAGTTAGTGACTTAGTCACATCGTTAAGTCAAAAGCTCGGAAAAAAAGTGACTCGAGTCAGTGCTAAAGGGTTAAAAAAGCTGCAGCAATATACTTGGCCTGGCAATGTGCGTGAATTACAAAATCTCATCGAAAGAGAGATTATTTTATCGCAAAATCAAGTGCTAGAATTTAATAGCCTATCGCTTAGCGGTTCGCAACATGCCGATGAAACCAAGCTTAAACAACCGCTAACGATGGCTGAAGCAGAAGCAGAACATATACAGCAGACCCTAGAACATACTCAGTGGCGTATTTCGGGGCCACAAGGTGCTGCTGCAGTGCTGAATATGCCGCCAAGTACGCTGCGCTCAAGAATGAAAAAGCTTGGCATACAGCGTTAAGTTACTGTCGATACGATAAAGTCACGATATTTCACGGAAACGTGATATATCGTGATTTTTTTGTTTAATGAAAATTGATAAGTGTCTATTAATCAGTGTTTTAGGTTTTATTCTGGGTTGGCTCAGGTTTTGCTCTATTAGCTTTGCGAATGAAAGCAAGTTACTAGAGCAGTAGGATCTTAGATATGTCAGAGCCAATAGCGAGTCAGCAAACACCCTCACTATCACAAGTACCATCACAAGCCACGTCTGCGGTGCAGCAGCAACGTATTCCTGTTATCAATATTAGCGATTCGGGAAAGATTCATGTGCGAGAGCAGCAAGGAATATTTCAGCGTCTTAGGTTGCACACTAATACGGTGTTGATTGCGTTATTTTTCCTTATTCCATTTATCAATTTCAACGGCCGTCAGGCCATTCTATTCGATGTAACAGAGCAGCAATTTTTCTTTTTTAATGTCACCTTATGGCCGCAAGACTTTACCGTGCTTGCTTGGTTTTTTATGGCCGCAGCATTTGCATTGTTTTTTATTACTGTTTATTTCGGCAGAGTCTGGTGTGGTTTTATGTGTCCGCAAACCGCTTGGACAGCTGTGTTTATGTGGGTAGAGGCAAAAGTTGAAGGTAACCATCACCACCGTGCCGCCCTTGATAAAGCGCCAATGTCAGTTAATAAAGTGACTAAAAGAGTCACGAAGCACACTGTTTGGGCGTTAATGGCATTGGTGACTGGCTGTGGTTTTATGGCTTACTTTATGCCTGCAAGGGCGCTTTATGTGGATATTTTTAGTTTTAGCAGCGGCTTTTGGACAGGAGTTTGGGTTTGGTTTTTTGCACTATGTACTTACCTTAATGCTGGATGGATGCGAGAAATGATGTGTTTACATTGTTGCCCTTATTCGCGTTTCCAAGCAGTGATGTTCGATGCGAATACTAAAACCGTTAGCTATGATGCTGCTCGTGGTGAAAACCGTGGTCCGAGAAAACGTAATAAAAAAAGCATCAAGAATCAGGCAACGACAGAGTCTAGCAATGGCTTAGGCGACTGTGTTGATTGTCATCTTTGTGTGGATGTGTGTCCAACAGGGATTGATATTCGAAATGGTCTGCAATATGAATGTATTAACTGCGGTGCCTGTGTCGATGCCTGCAATCAAACGATGAGTAAATTTGGCTATTTGCCCAATTTGATCAGCTTTACCAGTGAAAACGCCCTAAAAACGGGCCGCACTCCGTCAATGTGGTCATTAAAAGCCTTAGGTTATGCGGGTGCATTAGTGGTGATGCTGGTCATGATTGTTTTAGATTTACAAAGCCGAGCGGATATTCAACTTAACGTTATTCGAGATCGCCAAAGTTTATATCGTGTTGTCAGCACTGAGCCAACAAACCCCGTCATTGAAAATAGCTATTTACTGAAAATACGTAATAAAACCCAGCAAGCCGCTTTTTATCAGATCAGTGTTAGCTCCGATAAGTTATCTGCTCATGATTTCAAAATAACCAATAACACCTTGGTATTGATTAAAGCGGCTGAGCAACTTGAATACCCTATTACAGTCACCAGTTCGATAAAGCATCCAGATAAACAGGGGTTATCTCAAACACGCGAAGCGCTGACATTTTTTATCACCGAAGTGAACTCGGGTGGTGAAATTGTCCAAGGAAAACCGCTTAATCAAGTGGCTCAAGCTTCACGCTTTTTTAGGCCTTAGTCATTCAACCTTAAGGATAAATACAACTTGATTGAGCTCTTTGATGACGTTCCAATATAGGGCGGGGTGAATAAAAAATGAACTATTATAGTGCTTTAGCTAATTAGCTTATGGTACACCTTTATGTTAACAAGTTGTTTAATTTGACTTTTTTATAGTGGCATAGAACTCGCAAAACATGATCAGAATTAAATCTAGGAGTGTGAAGCTATGTCGTATATTGAACCAAAAGAGTTCGCAGCCAAAATGGTCGATGCTGGTGAACAAAAAATTTTCATGTCAACGAAAGATACATTTGTTCGTGCTTTTATGGCGGGGGCTATTTTAGGTCTAGCGGCATTTTTTGCCATTACAGTGATAGTTAAAACTGGCAGCTTATTAACGGGGGCACTTTTGTTCCCTGTTGGTTTTATCATGCTGTATTTAATGAAGTTTGATTTGTTAACAGGGGTATTTACCTTAGTGCCATTGGCGGTTTTGGATAAACGAAATGGCTGTACCGTCGACCAAATGCTGCGGAATTGGGGCCTAGTGTTTGTGGGTAACTTCGCCGGTGCCCTCACGGTTGCTTTCTTTGCATCGTTTATTTTAACTTATGGTTATAACACTGATGGTGGCGTGCTCGCTGCGAAAGTGAGTAGCATCGGTGAGTCACGTACTCTAGGTTATCAAGAACATGGCTTTGCAGGTTGGATGACCATTTTTATTCGCGGCATGTTGTGTAACTGGATGGTATCAATGGGAGTCGTTGGTGCAATGATTTCTACTTCTGCAAGCGGCAAAATGATGGCAATGTGGATGCCCGTCATGCTGTTCTTCTTCATGGGTTTTGAGCATTCAATTGTCAATATGTTCTTGTTCCCATTCTCAATGATCATGGGCGGTGAATTTACGGTTATGGATTACCTCGTTTGGAATGAAATCCCTACCGCATTGGGTAATTTAGTGGGTGGATTTGCACTTGTTGGGTTACCGCTGTATTTAACTCACGTGAAAGAAAGTCCTGTGCGTAAGCGCAAACAAGCAGAAGCTCGTCGTGAAAAGCTTGCTTAATATTGGACACTTAAGTGAGTTCTTACCGTCACACGATTACCTTAATTGCACTGTAATTGTTGTGGCGGCAAGGAAGCTTTAATGCAAAATTCGCTAAAACTCACCATTGCACAACAAAGCGTTGGTGGACTAAAACAGATCAATCAAGATTGCTGTGGCAGTATGCAACCAGATAATGCCCTGATACATAGTAAAGGCGCAGTGGTTGCGATTGCTGATGGTATTAGCTCTAGTGACGTCAGTGGTGTTGCTAGTGAAAGTGCGATAAGTAATTTTATCAGTGATTACTATGCAACTTCTGAAGCCTGGTCAGTTAAAAAGTCTGCGCTTAAAGTGCTGCAGGCACTTAATCATTGGCTATATGCCCAAAGCCAAAATGGCCCGCATCGTCATGACTTGAATAAAGGTTATGTCTGCACTTTTAGTGGGTTAGTGTTTAAATCAAATACAGCACATATTTTTCATTGTGGTGATTCTCGCATCTACCAATTGAGCGGGAATAGTTTAGAGCAATTAACGGAAGATCATCGACGTTATGTCGACGATGAAGTCAGTTACCTTAATCAAGCTTTAGGCATTAACCCGTTACTCAATAGTGATTATCACTCCTGCTCGATTAACTTGGGCGATATTTTTGTATTGACCACCGATGGTGTGCACGAGTTTTTAACCACGAGAACCATTGCCAATGCCATTAATGATGCACTAGAGCAAAACAGAGATTTAACCAATGTGGCGCAAGCGCTGGTTCAGCAAGCGCTTGATGCTGGTAGCGATGATAATTTGAGTATTCAAATTGTGCGGGTAGATTCTCTACCTGATCCAGACGTCAATGAGTTCAAACAGTTATTGAATCGACTCCCTTTACCGCCACCATTGCATAGCGGCCAAGAATTCGAAGATGTGGTGATTCAACGTGAACTATATGTGAGTAGTCGCAGCCGAGTTTACCTAGCTCAAGATAAAGCCTCTGGTCAGCGTGTAGCAATTAAGGTTCCTTCTGATGAAATGCGCCAAAATGAAGACCACTTAGAAACCTTGTTAATGGAAGAATGGGTGGCACAAAGGGTATCTAACACGCATTTATTAAAACCTGTTAAGTCACGTGTTCCTAAGGGTTACCTTTACACGGCAGCAGAGTATGTTGAAGGTTGCACGCTAGCCCAATGGATTCACGATCATGAACAGCCCGATTTAGATTCAGTGAGAACGATAGTGGTTCAAATCGCTCGGGGGTTACAAGCTATGCACAGACAAGAGATGGTGCACCAAGATTTACGCCCTGAAAACATCATGATCACCACTGAAAGTGTGGTCAAAATTATTGACTTCGGTGCGACAGCTGTTGCAGGAATCATTGAAACTCAAGGGATTGATGGCCACATTTTGGGAACGGCCCAATACAGTGCTCCTGAATATTTTGTGGGCGAGCTTGGCGATGGTCGCAGTGATATTTTTTCTTTGGCGGTAATAACTTATCAAATGCTGACTGGTCAGCTGCCCTACGGGGTGGATGTTGCCAAGGCAACGACGTTAAAAGCGCAGCAAAGCTTGCGCTATGTTCCTGCCCGAAGTAGAAATACCGCAGTACCTCAGTGGGTAGATTATGCCCTTGAAAAAGCCCTTGAAGTGTCCCCGTCAAAACGCACTGCTGAAGTATCGGAGTTTATTTATAACCTTAAACATCCTCACCCTAAATCAATACGTGAGCACACGCCTTATATTGATAAAGACCCCATTTTATTTTGGCAGCGTTTATCTTTCTTATTAGCTCTAGGGTTAGTGATAGCCTTATTTTATTAAGCACGACCTTAATGCTTGTCTGTATTAACACAGCAGCAAGAGTACTGCGTTAATACAAACCCGATATTGAGCTTTTATCAGGCTACCAAGGATTAATTACCATGCTTTATAAGGTAAAAACTTACCGTTCATGGTAATCACGACCCTATCGCCCTTAGGATCAGTTTGTTTTGCAACATCCATTGAAAAATCAATGGCGCTCATTATGCCATCACCAAATTGTTCCTGAATGACTTCTTTTAATGTGTCGCCATATACACCAACCACCTCATAGAGGCGATAGACCAGTGGATCTTGTGGCACATCACGTTGCCATTGTTTGGTTGGGTAAGCCGTGAGCGCAGCTTGTGAACCTGCAGGAAGCTCAAGTAGCTGGCACAATCTATCGGCGACGTTCTCTGGCATGCTGTTCATGCCTAAACATGCTGAGGTGACCCAAACACAGCCCATTTCTAACTCATCTGCAATATTTTGCCAACTTAGTTGACGGGCATGTTTCGCTAAAATAATCGCTTCAACCACTTGTTCTTTATTCATTATAAATTCCTATAGGCATGATAAACGTCTATAAGAACTCGCAAGAGTTAGACCACTATTAAATAATATATTAATCAATAAGTTAATTTTTTATAGGATAGGAGCACGGCTATTTTAGTGCATTATTAGCTAATTGTTGGTGCGACAGGTGAAGAGGTTTTTATTCAATGACAAAAAGGCCGGCAATAATGCCGACCTTGAGAGTGCAATGTAATCTAGCGGCTTATTGCGCTGATTAACGTTGATGCATTGCGTATTCAGTGCCATCTTTTGCAGTAAATACTTTGCAGTTACCTTCAGTAGGTAGGCAGCGAGAATGCAGCATACTAACCCATTGTTTATATGGTGTTGGTAAGTTTTTAATTGGCAGCGCCACTTGAATATCTTCAATATGAGCAGGATCTTTCGAGCCTAACTCGCCATTTCTGTCAAAGCTGACTTCAACATGGGTATCGTTATTTTTAAGGACAATCGAAGTTGGTTCGCTTTTATGACCTGTTAAAGCAACAAATTGACATGGGTTCTGTAAACCACATTGGCTACCATCTTTCATAAAGGCTAGAAGATGAGTGTAGTAAATAACATAGCTACTCACATCGGCGTGTGAGCCTTCAGTAAGTGGGAAGTTGTCATCTAAAAATACCTTTGCATTGTTAATTTTGTCTGCGTTGGTACTGGTTGCCACAAATTGTTCCTCAATGAAGCTGTTAAGGTTGTGAGCGGCTGTGTTGGTGTGCATTGTTGTCATAGTCATAACCTTATCCTCTTCGCTTGGGTCATTACACGGGGCTAATTAAATATTCATATCATTAGGCCGTGCTTACATCTTTTGTTATCGATTGCCTTAGTCGCAATGGGAATCAAAATGATGAACACTGTTTCCCGATTGCTTAATTTGTAGTCTAGTGTATTTTTCACTACAATTTCACAATAAAAATTTTACAGTGTGAATTTTACAAAATGCGTAATGAACAAAGCTTGATGAGAAAGTCACATTTCCTGGGTACAAAGATTCGAAATCTGCGTAAACGTAATCATCTGACAATGGAAGACTTGTCAGCCAGATGCATACGTGTAGATTCGAGCTCTGCGCCTTCGGTGTCGTATCTATCAATGATAGAACGAGGTAAAAGAGTGCCCAGTGCTGGCATGCTAGCGGTGATTGCCACCGTGTTCCAAAAAGATGTCGATTGGTTTTTAGATGATATGCCAGAAGAGCAATCAATCACCCCAGAAAAGGGACGCCGTGGCGGTATTAGCGGTATGCCACTCGAACCAAGCTTTTTATTTTCTAATGACATTTTACAAATCGCGATACCTGAAATGCTGTCACAAACAGGCACATCAGGTCGGCAGTTTGCTCAGTTATTAATTCGCGCACACCAAGAACACCATCAAAATCATTTCCCTGATTTAGAACGCGCCGCTGAAGAAATTGGCAGAAAACAGATGCCGCTAAGTGCTGATGAGATGCTTAGCATTGCTAAGAGTATGGGACTTAAAATCAAATGGATTGATGAAGTTCCGACTGAAGTGTTAGATGAAACTGGCGCTCGTTCTTCTCGGTTAACCACTTCTTTTTTTGAACCTCCTGCGACAATTTTTATCAATAAAGCGCTCAAATCCAATGCGCCAAGGCTTAAATATGACTTGGCAGTGCACATTGGTCATTGCGTGCTCCACAATAAAGACGGCTTGAAAAGTGTCATGACATCGGGGCGTCGAGTTGAGGCGGATGATGATGCAACTGTGCAGTCAAACACACTTAATGCCCAAGATATCTTGCATGCATGGCGTGATTTTGAATCAAGCTTTTTTGCAGGGGCATTACTCTGCCCTAAAGTGCCATTCAGACAGCTATTAGATCGTCACGGCTACGAGATTGATATCCATAAACAGTTACAGGTGTCGGCGTCGGTTGCCATGCGCAGAATGACAGTTGTCTCTCCTTATCCTCATTGGCATTACTTTGATGCTTATGCACCAGGTAAGCTTAAAGCGGTCTATCGCGGTAATGGTATTCCACTGCCTTGGGGCAATATGCGAATAGTTGAAGACCCTTGCCACCATTGGGCTGTATTTAGGAAAATTAACGAGCCGACATCGGGAACATCTGCTCAAATTTCAATATTAAATGTAGGTAATGAGCCGCGAATTTACTGTTGTGAATCAATAAAAGTCGATGATTCAGCGGGTAATCCACATGTGTTATGTGCAGGGATAGATTTAAACCCCGCCATTGAAGCGCAAGGTAAAGATGCTGCAAAAATTACCGAAGATTTAAAGCAAACGTGTGTTGAAAACGGCGGCTTAGTCGCCATTCCAAAACACATCAAAGCAGATCTGGTTAGCGTGGCTAAAATCTTGAATATTAATTGGATTGAACGTGGCATAGAAAACGATGCCAGAGTGATTTGCTCCCGTGGCGCAGTATGCCCACGACAACCTAGCTGCTATGCCAGTGGTCAAGCACAGTGCGAATAAGTCGGTCATCACAAAGACTGATAATCTAATTCACTTATAAGGAAGTTTTTGTTAAGGTGATGTTGCTTTTGAAAGATATAATCTAATTATATTAATTGCTTATAAACTTGGCATAGGATGACTGCCAGGGTTGAGTGATTAATCTAGCTGTAAAGGAATACAGTCATGCTCGATTTTTTACTCATAAACGCCAATACCCCATTTGCGATTGCGATGACGATGGTGCTGATGCTTGCACTGTTAGAAGGTGTTGGCTTAGTGATAGGCTTTAGCATTTCAAATCTGATAGACCACCTTTCTCCTGTTGAACTTGATGTCGATGCCGACCTTAATGTGGCTAATACTGGGCTGACCCCATTAGTTGGTTGGCTGTGCCTGAATAAGTTACCGTTATTAATCTGGCTAGTGTTATTGCTTACTTGCTTTGCACTCATTGGCTACAGTTTAAATTTTATTAGTTATCAATACGCTAGTAATCTACTTTCCCCAATGATTAGTGCTCCAATTGTATTTGTATTGAGTCTGCTCAGCACATCCATCATTGGTAGACCTTTGGCAAAAATCCTCCCCAAAAATGAATCCCATGCCGTTTCTAATACTAGTTTTAGTGGTTTATTGGCCAAAATTACCGTGGGCACTGCCAGAGTAAACAGTCCTGCAGAGGCGGTGCTGGTGGATCAACATGCGCAGAAACATTACGTGATGGTCGCGCCAGAGTTTGCAGAAGAAAGTTTTAACCAGCATGACCAAGTCGTGTTGCTGAATAAAAAAAATAATATTTGGATAGCAGCAAAACTCGATAGTATTTAGCCGTTTATTCATGAAACGAAGATTTTTATAGTAGTAATACAAGGAAAGAAAATGGAAGGGATTGAATTATCTGCAGGGTCAAATACCACCTTTATTTTAATAATGTCTGGCGTGGCAATGTTGGCGTTTATCACCATAGGGTTAATTTTTGCCAAACTCTATATTAGAGCCACTAAGGAAATCGCATTTGTCCGAACTGGTTTAGGTGGGGAGAAAGTCGTTAAAGATGGTGGCACAGTGTGTTTACCTGTGTTGCACGAAACTATTCCGGTCAATATGAACACATTACGCATCGAAGTTGAGAAAACACAAAAAGATGCGCTGATCACCAAAGATAGAATGCGTGTCGATGTTAAAGCGGATTTTTACCTTCGTGTGGCACCAAGCCAAGAAGGCATCTCGATGGCTGCGCAAACTTTGGGTACACGTACCATGCGCGTTGAAGAACTTAAAGTGTTAATGGAATCAAAATTTGTTGATGTACTTCGTGCTGTGGCTGCTGAAATGACCATGACTGAAATGCATGAGCAGCGTGCTGACTTTGTCCAAAAGGTTCAGCAAAATGTGGCCAATGATTTAGAGAAAAACGGGCTCGAACTTGAGTCTGTTTCATTAACTGGCTTTGACCAAACAGACCTACAATTTTTTAATGAAAATAACGCATTTGATGCTGAAGGTCGTGCACGTCTTGCAAAAATCATTGAAGAAAAACGTAAAGAAACCAATGATATTGAACAAGAAAACCGCGTTAAAATTGAGCGTCGGAATTTAGAGGCAGAGCGTCAATCTTTAGAAATTCAAAAAGAAGAGGAAGAAGCTCGTTTAAGCCAAGAGCAAATTTTGGCATTTAAACGTGCAGAGCAAAAAGCGGAAATTGCTAAAACGCGTGAAAATAAACAGCGAGAAGAGCGCGAAGCTGAGATTGCGAAAGAGCAAGCGATTGAAGCGGCAGAAATTGAAAAATCAAAAGACATTGAAACCCGTGAAATTGCTAAAAGAAAAGCCCTTGAGCAAGCTCGTATTCAACAGCAGCGTGATATTGAAGTCGCTGAACAAGATAAGCAGATTGCGGTAGCAGAAAAATCAGAAGAAGAGTCAGCTGCACGTGCTAAAGCCGCAGATGTTGAAAAAGGTAAAGTTGAAAAAGAAGAGGCCGTAATCACAGCCAAGCAAGTGGCAATGGCAAATCGTCAAAAAGAAATTGAAGTCATTGATGCGAAAAAAGAAGCAGAACGTGAAGCCGTTGGGATTACTGTGCAAGCCGCTGCAGATAAGCAAGCGGCTGAAGATAAGGCGACAGCCATATTAACTGAAGCTCGCGCTGATGCTGATGCTAAAAAGTTAAAAGCCGAAGCGGATGAAAAAGTCTTTGCAGTTGAAGCGGCAGGTAAACAAGCTTTGTATGAAGCAGAAAATACTCTGAAAGATGAGCAAATTCAGCTGCAAAAATCCTTGGCTGTACTGCAAGCGTTACCAGAAGTGGTTGCTAATGCAGTCAAACCACTAGAAAACATTGAAGGCATTAAGATCTTACAAGGTTACCACGGCGCTGGCGCTGCAACCGCAAATGGTAACCAAATCATGCAGGGACAATCTGGTGGCGTAGCCGAACAAATCACAGCGGCAGCATTAAACTATCGTGCGAATGCGCCAGTAGTCGATGCCATGTTACAGGAGCTGGGGTTAGTGAATGGCGACACTGGCACGTTAACCGATTTATTAAATGGCGAGAATAGTTTGACCGATCAAACCCGTGCAGCGATTAAACAAGCTAATATTCAAACGGCTATGCCATTGAATGGTGCCGAATCTGAGGTGGTAAATAATACTGTAGCTTCAAGTCCAGCTTCATAGCGCCACACATAACACAGGAGTGAAGAGATACTGTTAAGTTGATCATTGTTAGCTTGCAGCATTGAATTCATTGTTTGTATCGACAAGGCGGTAACAGTCAGTTACCGCCTTTTCATTAACAGCTTATCGCTGTATTGTCCCGATTAGCGTTACTATCCTTAGTCATCGCTCGTTATTGCAGAACGAAACACAGTATCTAACAAGTTAAAAAACCAGTGTTGTAACTGTGTCTGTTCGTTCATACGTGATTTAGCATATAAATCTTCTGGACACAGTTCACTAAATGCTTGTTGTAAATAAGCCAGCTGCACAGCGTCCCATTCTGGATGAAATTGAATGCCATATTGCTGTTGATGCCTAAACACCTGCTGAGGGCACAATGATGAGTAGGCTTTTATCTCAACCGATTTATGGGTTAGCGGAGCTAAGTGACTATCAAAGTTAAACCCAAAATAATGCCATTGAGGTACGGCTAAATTTATCAAATTTTTGTTCGCTAGACTTGCTGAGCATACGTTGGCATTAACTCTGAGATCATACCAACCTAATTCAGCCTGTTTAAGTGGGTAAATCTTAGCTCCTAATACCGATGCTAATAGTTGCGAGCCTAAACAAATACCGATTAGCGGTTTGTTGATTTCAATCGCCGAGTGAATCAAAGAGCGCTCTTTTTGCATCCATCTTGGGTTATCTTCTACATCCATAGGGCCGCCCAAAATGATGATGCCATCAAATTGGTTTAGATCAGGCAAGCAACCATCGGGCGCCATGAAGCGGGTGATCTTATGTCCCGAGAGTTTGCACCAGTCAGAAATGCGCCCTGGTCCTTCAGCCTGATGGTGCTGAATGATTGCCAGCGATAATGAAACCATTACTGTAACTCGCCAGTTTCTAAATAGATTTCAATGACGTGCTCGAGGGGAATTGATAGCTGATCCGCTAAATCCTTTGGACTAGGATGCAGTTTACCTTTGAGTGGCACGGTTATTTGAGTCGTTCTAATGAAATCATGTTGAATCACTCGCAGCAAGTGGTCGGCTTCAGGACGATTTTCAATGACCTTAACTAAGAACTGATTTGGGCTATCTTCAGTTGGTGTAATGACTCGGTATTGTGCATTTGGCGCCTTATCTTGCCCTGCCTTCATGCTTAATTCGGTGAACATAATGATGCGATCAATGATGAGTGATTGTTGAGAAAACTGGTTAATGCCTCCTCGCTCAAAGTGACCTTTTACAACATCAACTTGCAGTTGTTCGATTCGGTCGGTTGCCAGAGGGCTGAGACGCATTAAGTCAAAAGGCTTGGGTACAATAGTCCAAAGCTGCTCTGGTGCTGTCGCCATTGTTTCAAGCTGCTGCTTTATTGCATGATCAGTTTCAGGATCGGCAAAGTGAAATTGCATGACCATTTGTACATTGTGGGGATGGTGATACATAGGCAAATGTGAGGCAAATAAGCCATCTTTTCCGCCAAATAGAGTCATACCATGTAAGCCCATATGGCTTTCATTCGCAGAGGCTGCGGGGGATATGCAAAAAATGAGGCTGGTAACAATAACGCAAAAGTAATGAGAGATTCTCATATGGGCTCCTATCTGGAAGTTAGTCAGAAGGGGCCGTCCCCGGATGGAAGCCTGTTTGCCAAATTCATCAATTCGATGTGATTGATTGTGGTGCTCAACAGGTTGAGGTCGTCCTCAGACACAATTTTACTACAAATTTTTAACGATGAACATTGCCACTATCCCCTCAATATTTGGACGTCACTTTTTGCATTCAGTGATTAACAGGGGAAATTCCGTCATGACTCAGCCAGTGTTATTAACTATTGAGTCAACCTAGCCTAGTGAGAGATGTTGTTTTGTCGGTTAAATATGCCAAATAGCAGCTAATCTATTGAATCAATGTGGGTATCGCTGCAAAATTAATTGAAACATGAATATCTATGTTTAGGAAGTATGATCCCAAGGAGTTAGGGAATATCGCATTACCTCAATGTTATTTCATCTACTTCTTGTGCCATATCGCTTCAAGGTTTTAAGGATAAAGCTGTCTCTTTGAGATGGATTAAAGGAGTTTCCATGATGTACATCAAATTGATGATATGGGGAATGCTATTGTGCATTTCAAATATTTGTCTCGCCGCTTCTGTCGAAGATTATTCACGCCATAGTGATTACTACAATGTAAAAATATCCCCTGACGGCAAGCATTTAGCCGTTTTAATGAATGATGAAGGTCGAAAGAGACTTGCCTTTTTACGCACCGACAACTTTGAAGTTACTTTTGCGCTCAATTCCAGTGGTCGGGATCAACCTGCAGAATATTACTGGGTCAATAATGAACGTGTCATCGTTCAAGTGGTACAGAGCCGTGGCAGATTAGAGTTACCGATTAATTTAGGTGAAATTTTCGCCGTTAATTATGACGGTAGTAAGCGTAAAATGATTTTCGGTATCCGATCTCAACCAGGTATTGTGCTGTCGGGATACGGTGGTTTTTTATTGGATAAACTTGAAGGTGATAACAAGCACGTCTTAATTACCAAACGTTTGCTAAGTCGAAATGGCGATGTGCTTCCTGAAGTGACTAGGCTTAATGTCTATACAGGCAAGGAGCGTAAAGTTAAACGTGCGCCAATTTCTTACAGCCAGTTTTTAGTTGATAATGATAGTGTGCCTAGGTTTGTTGTGGGAGTAGATAAAAACCATGACACTAAAATGTACTACTCAGAGGGTAAAGGAGAAGATTGGCAAGTGTTTAATACAAAGTTTGACGGTGAGTTTACTCCGTTGACTTTTAGTAGTGATAATAAGTCAGTTTACGCATTAAAAACTGAAGAAAATAAACCGAAAGGCCTGTATCGCTACGATTTAGATACTCAAAAAGAAACGTTTTTGTACCGCAGTGATATTGCTGATCCTACCTATGCTATTAGTTCTGATTTAAACGAAGTGTATGGTTTGAGAGTAGATGAAGACTATTCTAGCTATATTTTTATTAAACCTGACACCCAAGAAGCCAAACTCCATAAAGCATTAATTCAAGCGTTCAATGGCGACAGTGTCGAAATTACCAGTAAAACAAAAGACGGTAAGCAAATGGTGGTGCGTGTTTCTAGTGACCGCAATCCCGGCTCATTTTATATATTCGATACAGACACAATGAGTGCACGTTATTTATTGTCGAGCAAACAATGGATTAAAAAAGAGCAGCAAGCTGAAACAGAACCTTTTCGAATTAAGTCTTCTGATGGTTTAGTGCTAAACGGTTACCTAACCCTTCCTATCGGTAAAAAACAAAATCTACCCACAGTGGTATTGCCTCATGGAGGCCCGCATCTTCGAGATTATTGGCGATTCGATCCCCAAGCTCAAATGCTCGCAAACGCCGGTTATGCTGTCATTAAAGTGAATTTTCGAGGCTCAGATGGTTACGGAAAACACTTTATGGAAGCTGGCTACGGCGAGTGGGGAACGGGTATTCAAGATGATATAACTCAGGCATTAAATTATGCGATTCAAACAGGTGTGACCGATAAAAATCGTGTATGCATCTTTGGTGCGAGTTTTGGTGGTTATAGCGCTTTACAAAGTGCAATTAGAGAGCCGGATATGTATCAGTGCGCAATTGGCTACGTAGGGGTTTATGACCTACCTATGATGTTTGATGAAGGGGATATTAAGACATTAACTTGGGGAGGGTCTTACCTGAATAAAACTCTCGGTACTAACCCTGCTGAACTTATTGCCCAGTCTCCAAGTCGTAATGTCGATAAACTTAACGCGCCAGTACTTATTATTCATGGTGAGGATGATCAACGTGCTCACTTTGAGCATGCGTTAGCACTTAAAGAGGCGTTAGATGAAAAAGGCCATCCCTATGAATGGTTAGTTAAAGATAAAGAAGGACACGGCTTTTATAATGAAGAAAATATTCTAGAGGCCAACAAAGCGATTTTAGCTTTCTTAGAAAAGCACATTGGTGATTCGGCAAAGTAATCCATCGCTGATAACACAATAAGCCCGGTAAGCCCCGCAATTTGTGGTGAGTTTATCGGGCTTTATTATTCTCAATATGTTGAGTTTATTGTGCTATTGATTAGTTAATCTATGACTCTCTTTACCTGCTAGATAACCAAATGCCAGCCAAAATCTTGTAGGTTTTTGTACAGGAAATAACCGTGCTAAATCAGCACATCGTTACCCTTAAATCTTGGTGAGATCTCGCTCACAATCTGAATCGATTGTTAATATAAGTTAGTCGACAGTTTACGTGATTAACATTATTTTAGCGTGCCTGTGTTGCCGTTAATGTCACAAACATTAAACGACCTGGCGTTTTATAGAAAACGGTTCACGCACAGTATTCCAACTCTTCAAACAGTAAACCAACCTGGCTGTCTCGCAGCACGGGGAAGCACTTGTGGTGTGGACTCTCTTAATCAGTTTTATTGTTTCGGACAAATAAAATGAACAAACACTTCGAGCTTATTGATAAACCGACTTTTTTCGGTGCGTTGATATTACTTTTTGCTGTGGTTATCCCTTTACTTATTTTCCCAGTTGAAGGGGCACAGTGGGTTGCTATCGCTAAAACATTTATGACAGATAAACTGGGCTTTGCCTATTTAGGTCTAGGTATTGCTGCTTTTTTCTTTATGATTTATATCGTTTTTTCAGATATAGGTCAGATTAAACTAGGGGACCCTGATGAGTCACCTGAGTTTGGATTAGCCTCATGGGCAGCCATGCTGTTTTGTGGTGGTATTGGCGCAAGCATTTTGTATTGGGGCACCATTGAGTGGGCCTATTACTACCAGAACCCACCTTTTCAATTAGCGGCGGGAAGTGAAGAGGCAATTCGCTGGGCTGCGACTTATGGCTTGTTCCATTGGGGACCTATCGCTTGGTGTATTTATATGATCCCAGCTATTCCAATTGCGTATTTTTTCTATGTGCGCAAGCAGCCAGTATTAAAGGTGTCAGCTGCACTAATGCCTGTAATTGGTGAAGCCAATAGCTTTGGTAAGCTTGGTAAAGTGATTGATGTATTGTTTATTTTTGGTTTATTAGGTGGTGCAGCGACAACATTAGGTTTAGCTGCGCCATTAATTAACGAAGGCATTAGTTATTTGTTTGGCATCCCTGCAACAACGGGTAGTCAAATTTGTGTGTTGATGTTGTGTACGGCTATTTTTGCCTATTCAGCTTATATGGGTATGGATAAAGGCATCAAAATTCTCAGTAATATTAACTTTTGGGGCGCATTAGGCTTGTTAGTCTTTGTATTGGTTTGTGGCCCAACAATTTTTATGCTGGAAACCGGTCTAGACTCCATTGGCCGAATGCTATCTAACTTTTTTGTTATGGCAACATGGGCTGAGCCGTTTGGTGGCCTTGGCACCTTTGAAGATACTCACTTCCCACAAGATTGGACAATTTTTTATTGGGCTTGGTGGCTGGTATTTGCGCCGAGTATGGGCTTGTTTATTGCCCGAATTTCTCGTGGCAGAACCATTAAGCAAATGATCACCGGAGCAGTCTTTTTTGGCTCTTTGGGTTGCTCAATGTACTTCATTATATTGGGTAACTATGGTTTGTCTTTGCAGTTATCTGGGCAACTTGATGTAGTCGCCCTGTTGAATAGCGAAGGGGCAACTAGGGCCATTTTCGCTATTTTAGAACAGCTGCCATTTAGCACTGTGGTCATCGCAGTCTTTACTTTGTTGTGCATCATTTTTACTGCGACAACGTTCGATTCGATTTCCTATATTTTAGCCTCAGTAGTACAAACCAATGTGACCGAAGATCCGATGCGTTGGAACCGATTATTTTGGGCGTTTACATTATCCTTTATGCCTTCTGCCCTGATGTTTATGGGAGGCTTAGCTACCTTGCAAACCGCCGCAATTGTTGGTGGTTTACCGCTCCTTGTTATTGCAGTGATGTTGATGATTTCAGGTGTTAAAGCCGCGTCATTAGATTTAAGCCATCAAGATGACTATGTCGACCCTGTGATTAATATTTCTGATTTACCCGATGTTGATCCTTGGAGCAAAGAAGGCCAAGCCTTAGCACGCTTTGAATTGTTACGTGACAATGCTATTGATGCTGCCAATGCCGAACGAGAAGCCAATGAGGCAATATGGTTGCTGAAAAAGCAGTTACGTCGAGAAGCATTATCACGTGGTGAGTCGAGTGTAGAGTTAGGGAGTGCACCCGATGATATTATCGAGCAGCTACAACAATTAACCGCTGATGCGGCAAAAGCTAAAGAGTCTAAACTTGCAGCTTCAACACTGGCGCAAGAAGCCAGAACATCATTTAATGATTTGATGCGCAGCAAAGAAGAACAAGAGTTGCTACTCGAACAAGAGGAAGTGAAGTTAGCGATTCAAGCCAGGTTAAACTCATCTAATTAAGGATAAGTAACGACTAATAAGATGGCTAACACTGGATGAGTTAGCCATCTCTTTTTAGTTTTGCTGTTTGCGTTGTGCATTGATTAGTAGAAGTCTTACATAGCCAAGCAGCAAGTTACTCTTGGCCGTTCCACAATAATTTACCTGTATTGGTGAGGTCGTATCCGCCTAACGTGGCAGCTAGTCTGATGGATTCAGGTTGTTGCAGTAAATCTAGCAACTGCTGTAATTGGCGTCTAAAGTAAATGCCCTGTGGCATAACTAAATCAAAGGATTCCGTTAAAATCGGTACAAAGCTTAATCCGCTTTCAAGCGCTACAGATTGGCAACCAAAACCGATATCGGCATTATGTCGTGCGATATAACCTGCTAATTCCCGTTCGCTTTGCGCCACCAAGGTAGAGTTAAGGTATTTGAAGTTAAAACCTTGTTTTAACAACCATTGCTCTAGGTGTTGTTGGCTACCAGAGCCTGCTTGACGAGCGACCCAACGCCATGATTTAAATGAGGTATTGGTGGCAGAGTTTGCTAAGGCTTCGTATTGCTCAAACGTCTCTGAGCGCATCATTAACCCTTGTTTGCGGTTATAGCCATGCACCAACAACCATTGTTTATGATTTGGGTAACTGGTTAATAATTCATGATAACTCAGGCTATCGTCTTCAAGGCTTCCCCAATGCAATGCACAGATATCAGCATAACCTTGAGATAATACATCTAATCCTAAGCCTGAACCTGTTGAACTATAGCTAATGAGTTCAGTGGTACCTACTTGTGACATGGTTTTAGCAACCAACATAGACAGCAGTGGATCGTCGCTGCCCGTGATGTGCATTCGATCAGATAGCATTCCGCTATGACAAGATTCCATCAGCCACCGATCTACCAGTATTTTGGGAAATAGCCATTTCCCCGTGGCTTTTGTGGCTGGCAAAATGCGCTCATTGGCCATTGAGCTGACCGAGTCTTCATCGAGCGACAAGTACTCTGCAACCTGAGTTAAACTCATGTAGGTCAATTCGTTAGCTTGGGTCATGCAATATCCTTAAAGAGCGTATTTCTGTTTAAACAATATGTGTTAAACGTATTTGTCGATTATAAAAAATGTGCGGCCAAATAGCACTGCTTGTATATCAAGAACCGTGAATAGATATCGTGAATAGCGACTTTGTCTATAAAACTGCGGTTTGAGTCACAACGGCTTAGCTTTTTTTAGGTAAAGCAATTCAGTGAGTTCTGTGGAAATTAGGCACAAAAAAGGCGAGAAATTATTCTCGCCTTTTGATGAGTTGAATCCGTCAAATGATTCAGTGCTTAGCGCATAGTAACAAACTCTTCTGCGCCAGTTGGGTGAATCGCAACAACTGCATCAAAGTCTGCTTTAGTCGCGCCCATTTTCATGGCAACACCAAAGCCTTGGAGGATTTCATCCATACCAAAACCAATGCCGTGAATACCAACAACCACTTCATTTTCACCTGCGCAAATCAGCTTCATTTTACATGCTTGTCGGTGAGCTGTAATAGCGGTGTACATTGAAGTAAAACCAGAGGTATACACTTTAATGTTGTCTTCGCCGAATTGTTCAACTGCTTCTGGTTCAGTTAATCCCATAGTACCAATTGGTGGGTGACTGAATACGACCGTTGGGATCACGCTGTAATCCATTTTTGCATTTGGCATGTTGCCAAATAAACGTTCTGATAATAAGCGACCCGCTTTAACGGCAACTGGTGTTAATTCAACACCGCCTTCCATGATGTCACCGACACAATAAATACCTTTTGCTGTCGTATTTTGTTGCTCGTCAGTGACCACGTAGCCTTTGTCATTCAGTTTCACATCAGTGTTTTCAAGGCCAATGTTTCCTGTAGAAGGAGAGCGCCCAATAGCCCAAATTAAGCTATCAACAGTGATGCTTTCACCATTTTCAAGTTCAAGGGTTAGGCTGTCATCTGCATTTTTAACCACAGCTTTTGGAATACTGTGAGTGTGCAGGGTTGGGCCATCTGTCGCCATCGCTTCTACAAGCGTGTCGGTCAAAATAGGATCAAAATTACGTAGTGGAGCATGTTTACGTACTAATAAATGGGTTTCGCTACCGAGTGCATGTAATACGCCAGCAAGCTCAACGGCAATGTAGCCTGCACCCACAACAGCAACACGTTTAGGTTGCTCACGTAATGCAAAGAAGCCATCTGAATCAATACCGTATTCAGCGCCAGGAATATTTGGAATTGTTGGCGCACCACCAGTGGCGATAAGGATATGATCAGCCGTGTAATGCTCGCCATTGACTTCAATGGTATTACCGTCAACAAACTTACCGTAACCGTTCAATAGGGTGACATTATTACTGGCAAATCCGCGGCCATATGCCTCATGAATACGGCCAATATAGGCTTCACGGTTATCGACTAACGTATTCCAATTAAAGTTGTTCACTGTAACGTCAAAACCGTAATCTTTGGCGTATAAATGCATGGATTCAGCAACATGAGCGCCATACCACATGACTTTTTTCGGTACACAACCCACGTTGACGCATGTTCCGCCAACATGTTTTGCTTCAATAACCAAAACTTTTGCGCCACGCATTGCCGCGCGATTACCTGAAGCGATACCACCACTACCTGCACCAAGGCAGATATAGTCATAATGTTGAGCCATGTTAACCCTCTCTATTATTGATACTTGAATCAGATTGCTAATACGGCAACCTGACTTTTATTAAGCGTTTATGTGAGTTTGACAATTTTTATTGCAGCCATTGTAGGGGGGAATGTCATCACAAGCTAGTTTCTAAGACCGTAAAGTCGGCTAATTTATTGCAGCGAAAAGCTGACACTGTACCTGCAAACGCTCAATCAGTGGTGCTTAAACTTGAGAAAGTAACGCATTATTAATTCAAGTACGCTCACTCAGTATGACCAAGTACTAGGTTTATCGGCGATATTGACATTCAGCCTGTTGGCCTTGAGCTGGGCCTGAACCTTGGCAGTCCATACATTGCCACTCATCTTGTCGATGGGATAATTCTGTTTGCAAATAGCTGGCATCTTTATTGTGCTTGAGTTGTGTTGATAATTGTTTGATTCGATTAGCCAACCAGCGGCAGCTCGGATCGTTGGCAACCACCATCTTAGGAGAAACCTTGGCGGCAGAGGCATCGCGCATTGAGACTGGATCTGATGACACTTGTATGGTGTCCGCTCTATTTAACTGCATTTCATCTGCAGCATATTCAAGCGCACTTTGTGGCTGTGGTATGGCGATCGGTTGACCTTGGCTGTCTAGCACGCTGCCAATGGGAAGCGCATTTGTGGGGTTCTGTTGATTGATATTTTTTGATTGACGCAGCTGGGTTAAATCACTTGCTTGCGTTTGAATACTAAACAATATCAATACAGTGATAATAAAAGGGGTAACCAGTATATGAATATTATGGGGAAATTGGCGCATAAACCAATAGCATAATAGGCGATATGATCCCTGAGTGTGTTTCATCAGCATTCCTTTGCTTTAGTTAAACGAGTACCACATCATGTGGTACGACTCACTTAGCTTAGAAGGGAATAGGGGGATTTGCCAAACACAGAGATGTTTTAGTCTGAGCTAAGTGTCAGGCACTTTAGGTATTACTGATAATTAAAAGCGCCAAGTTAAGTAAATGCCACCAAAGCTTTCGTCTAAACTCCCTGTATAACCTTCGGCTTTCGCCTCTTGTTTAATATCATCCATGGCGATGACATGGCTGAATTGAGCACTAAGAGCAAGGTTATCTGAAATTTCATAATTGGCTTCAATTCCCATTTGGAAATGGTTTGCCCCATTATGCTCTTCAGTTGCATATTGAAAATCAAATCCTTGGGTAATATATGGCGTAACAGTAAATCGCTCACTGAGTTGCCAAGGGCTATGGAGGCTCACTTCAACAAAGTAGCCGCCAGCTTGCGTTGAATAGGTATAAGCAACAGAAGGGACTAACCATTCAACGGCGGTATAAGTCATCTCAGCAAACAACTCGTTGTCGTTAGCGCGTTCATCGCCGTAAAACTCAAGACGTTGATAACCTATAATGGTTTCTAGATTGTCATGGAGGTGAAGTTCATACTCAAGCCCCCAATTATATTCAATGTAATGCGTTGAATCGCCTCTGATTACAGCTGCATATGCTGTTAAATCACCTGTTGATACTGCAGCAGCACCAGAATATATGCCACCACTTTCTAGATTGTTGCGCCCTTCTGAGATGTATTTTGAATCCCAACCTAAAGCAACACCAAAACTGAGGTCTTCGGCATGGGCATGAGACGATGTTGTTAGGCATGTGGATATCAGGCTTAGTGTTGTCACTAATAAAGAGGATAATTTAGTTCGCATTTCGACAACCTTTCTCAAAATCATATATTCAATAAAGGAGAATACCTGAAAAACATTTTTTGGAAATGATAACGAGTTAGATTTGCGATCGAGTTGTCAATATCTTCAGTGTAAAATTTGCGTAAAAAAATCTGGGTGTTCACTCACGTTTTTTAAGCTTATTTTAATATACGTGTTTAGTGTATAGACAATACCAAATCGGTGAGCTCAAAACTGCTATAGACTTGAATTTACAGCTTGTTGCCCTTATTAATGGATAAAGGCCACAATTACCCTATTTCCCCGAGGAATCACCTATGAGCAATACATTGCTAGATAATCCTTTACTCGAGCAGAGCGAGCTTCCGCAGTTTTCGAAAATTAAAGCGGAGCACATTCAACCAGCTGTAGAACATGCTATTGCTCAATGTCGCAGTAAAATTGATGAAGTCTTAGCTGAAAACAGCACATATTCATGGGAAAACTTAATTGAGCCATTAGAAGAAGTGGACGATCAGCTCAGTAAAATTTGGTCGCCTGTATCACACATGAATTCTGTGACCAGCACTGATGAATGGCGTGAAGCTCATGATGCTTGCCTGCCGTTATTATCTGAATACGGTACGTTTGTTGGCCAGCACCAAGGCTTGTATCAAGCCTACAAATCCATTCAAGAGTCGGCGGCGTTTGATACGCTGTCTACGGCACAAAAAACATTATTAACTCAAAGCCTTCGTGACTTTGAGTTGTCGGGCATTGGACTCGATGAACAGCAAAAAATCCGATATGGCGAAATTGTAAAACGCCTTTCTGAACTGACTAGCAGTTTTTCTAATCAGTTATTAGATGCCACGCAAGCGTGGACTAAATTGATTACTGATGAAACTGAGCTAGCAGGCTTACCAGACTCTGCGATTGCAGCAGCCAAGGCGATGGCTGAAGCGCAAGAAAAACAAGGTTGGTTATTTACGCTAGATTTCCCATCTTACTTACCCGTGATGACCTACAGTGAAAACCGTGAGCTACGTGAAGAGTGCTACCGTGCATTTGTCACTCGAGCGTCAGATCAAGGCCCGAATGCGGGCGAGTTTGATAACAGTGCCAACATGGACGAAATCCTAGCGCTGCGTCATGAGCTTGCTAACCTACTGGGTTTTGATAGCTATGCTGATAAATCATTAGCAACTAAGATGGCGAATGATCCTAGCCAAGTATTATCGTTTTTAAATGAATTAGCCTTGCGTTCAAAAGAGCAAGGTAAAGCCGAGCTAGTAGAGCTTAAAGCCTTTGCTAAAGCTGAGTTTGGCGTGACAGAGATGGCGTCGTGGGATTTGAGTTTTTATGCTGAAAAGCTACAACAGCATAAGTATGAAGTGTCACAAGAGTTATTACGTCCATACTTCCCAGAAGACAAGGTCTTATCAGGTTTGTTCTACACTGTGTCACGCTTATTTGGTTTAACCATTGAAGAGCAACATGGTTTTGATAAGTGGCATGATGATGTGCGTTTCTTCCATATTTACGATGCGGATAACGTGCATCGTGGTAGCTTCTACTTAGATTTATATGCACGCAGTGGTAAACGAGGTGGGGCATGGATGGATGATTGCCGTGGCCGCCGTGTAACAAGCAATGGTCTGCAAAAGCCAGTTGCCTATTTAACCTGTAACTTCAATGGTCCAGTTGATGGCAAACCAGCGCTCTTTACTCATGATGAAGTGACAACCCTATTCCATGAGTTTGGTCATGGTATTCACCACATGTTGACTAAAATTGAAGTCGGTGGTGTTGCTGGGATTAACGGTGTGCCTTGGGATGCCGTAGAGTTACCAAGTCAATTTATGGAAAACTGGTGCTGG
>NZ_LKTL01000026.1:0-71015 GCF_001401775.1 Shewanella sp. P1-14-1
TAATCACGCTGTGTTCGTTTAACGCTGATTGCGCTTGAAGGTTTCATAGATAAGTCTCCAAAGTGTCAACTTATCTCAGGACGGGACATTATTACCAACAAAAAAAGCTTCGTCGAAACGAAGCTTTTTTATTGAGGTTTTCACTCGATATCTTAGTGTTATTGCTCAGCTAATACCGAAAGAACCACTTCATGGTGATTTTTAGTTTTGAACTTGTCGAATACATGGGCTACTTTGCCATCTTGGCCAATCAAAAAGCTTAAACGATGGATACCGTCGTAAATTTTACCCATAAATTTCTTTTCACCCCATACGCCAAACGCATCGGCAACAGCGTGGTCTTCATCGCTAAGTAGTGAGAAGTTTAATTCTTGCTTGTCATTAAATTTAAGCAACTTGGCCACGGGATCTGGACTTAAACCGAAAACCGTAACATTGTGATTAGCTAACTCAGCTTTACTGTCACGTAAGCCTTGTGCCTGTACTGTGCAACCAGGTGTTGATGCTTTTGGGTAAAAATAAACTAATACTGGCCCATTTTTTAATGCATCACTTAACGATACGGTTTCATCAAACTGATTTTGTAAGCTAAATTGCGGTGCTGAATCACCAACGGTTAGGGTATTCATTAATAGTCCTTATTTTGATTACTTATTTTTCACTTGCTTGCATGTGATTGATTGAACAATCTAACGAAAGTTCTGCTGCCAGTTCATGGATACTGTTTTCAAGCTTAACCAGATCAACTTTTTCAGGCACATTGATGGTGAATAAAATTGTCTGAGTGAGATTATCGTCATCAGCGTGAGAACGAACTGCGGCTAAATCCAGTGAGCGGTCGGCAAGAAACTCGGTAATACGCTTCATGGTACCGCGCTGATCTTGTCCATTTACACTAACTTCAATTCGTGAAATGAAATTCTTAGGGGTGTGCTTAGAGGTACGCTTCATTACCATCAATAATTCAAGCTCAACACTTAAACCAGGTAATAGGGTTTCTATCTTAGTGATGGCAGCCCACGAGCCAGAAATCATCATGATTAAGGTGAATTCGTTTCCGAATAAAGCCATGCGGCTATCAACGATGTCACATTCACATTCACTGGCTAAACGGGATAGACGACTGACTAAACCTGGGCGATCAGCACCCATAGCAGTAACGACCAGATAGTTGGTCATGGATTTTCCTCACTTTTTCGATATCATAGAGCGTAAACTAGCGAGCTAACGCAAAGTTTTTTTGCGGGTTGTAATGCTACCATAACTAAAAGAAAACCACATAAGTATGTGTGTATTTGCCTTTAATCTGTTTGAATTATGACTAGTTTAGTGAATATATTTTAATAACTGTTGATTTATAAGGAAATAAAGTTTATTTCTTCTGTAAACTAAGTTGATATTTACGCAAATTATTAGCCTATCTTTGGCGAATAGTGAAACGTTTTAGATAAATGCATTTAAGAGCCCCGTTAATGCTTGTCATTAGTAGTAGGCATAAGTAACATAGCGAATCCTGAAACCTTGGGGAATTTAGATGATAAACGGAAGCATCGTTGCCTTAATCACACCAATGAATAGTGATGGCACAGTAGATTACGCGAGTCTTGAAAGGCTGGTAGAGTTTCATATTGACCAAGGCACAGATGCGATTGTCGCCGTTGGGACAACAGGTGAGTCTGCGACTTTACCGATGAAAGAACATGCACAAGTTGTAGCGCAAACGGTTAAGTTTGCTGCAGGACGCATTCCTGTTATTGGCGGAAATGGCGCCAATGCCACTGCCGAAGCTATTGAGCTGACTCAATCTATGGCTGATTCAGGCATCGTAGGCATGTTAGGCGTGACCCCATATTATAATAAGCCAACGCCAAAAGGGCTTATTGCACATTATAAAGCCGTTGCAGCTTGCACAGATATTCCTCAGATTTTATATAATGTACCCGGCAGAACTTCTGTTGATATGTTACCTGAAACCGTCGCTGAATTAGTCTCAGTACCTAATATTATCGGTGTTAAAGAAGCCACTGGCGATTTAACCCGTGTCGCTAAATTGCGTGAATTATGTGGTAATGATTTTAAGCTTTACAGTGGCGATGATGCTACGGCTAGAGATTTCTTATTACTTGGTGGTGATGGGGTCATTTCCGTTGCCAACAATATCGTTCCAAAATCCTTTAAGGCTATGTGCGAAGCAGCTCTGGCTGGCGATTTAGCGTTATCAGAAAGTATAAACCAGCCAATGAAAGGTTTATATGAACACTTGTTCTGTGAAGCAAACCCAATTCCTGTGAAATGGGCCGCTCATCAAATGGGTTTAATTAGCCATGGACATATTCGTTTACCTTTAACTGAACTTTCTAAGCAGTTTCATGGTCTGTTGTTAGAAGCGATGAAGCAAGCCCAGATAGAGGTAAACCAATAAATGTTGAAGCAAGTCACCCCAATTCTCGTTATAGCAGCACTATCTGCATGTAGCACTCCGACAGATCGACGTATTGCAAATGGCAATGATGACTTTGTTAATGCCAAAGCTGCGCCGTTATTAATCATACCTGAAGGGCTTAAAACACCAACTTATGGTAAAGAGTATGATATTCCTGAGCCAGGTAGTGAAGTTAATAAAGAACTGGTTGGTAAGCGTTTAGATATTCGTCCTCCATTACTTGTATTGCCGATGTCTGAAGGCACACGTGTTGAAGAGGGCAGCGATAATATTAAAGTTATCGTTGAATCTATCGCAACAACTAAAGACTTAAAACAAGAAGTGTTTGAAAACTTAAAAGGCTTCTTAAATAAGTACGAAGTGCCAATTGAAAAAGAAGATTACGAAGAAGGCGTTATAGAAACAGGCTGGATTGAAAACCGTGAGGTGATTGATTCAAGTTGGTTTGGTGAAGATAAAGTTTACTTATTACGCCAACGCTACCGTTACGATGTAGATGTTAGTCCTCATGGCCGTTCAGGTAGTATGAGCATTGATCTTATCGAACATGAAGAATCTTACGACGGTGAAGACCAAGAAGTATTCTTAAGTGGTGAAGATAAACGTCGCTACACAATAGATATGCTGAATAACTCTATTGCTTACATGAGTATTACTCGTGATAAGCAAATTAAAGCTGACCGTATCGAGCAGAGTCTAGGTATTACTTTAGATTTAGTGGCAGAAACTGAAGATAAAGGTGCTTATTGGATTGCTGAAGCGGATTACAGTAAAACTTGGGACCGTCTACGTATAGTTTTACCAGAGCTTGGTTTTGATATAGTCGATATGAATAATGCTGAAGGCTTATTTTATATCGTGCTTGAAGAAAGCGGAGGATTCTGGAGCTCATTATGGGGTGATGAAAAGTTACCTTTAGAGCGCGGTAATTACCGTGTTGAGCTAGAGCCTACAGAAGATAAACAGCAAACGAAGATTTTTGCTAAAAATGCAGTAGGTGATCCATTATCAAATGAAGTCATCACTGAAGTATACCGAGTACTTAGCGATGCCATGGAAGCTGACCGTAAGGTGAGATAATCACCCATTATTGTTTGTTTTGCTTCACTGACATACATACTTACAAAGAGACACATTTATGTGTCTCTTTTTTTTTATGCTAGAAATGCCAATTGAGTTGGCGAAAACGCTAGGTTTACATGACAGGTTAGGATAATTCACCAAAAGTGAACTTAGATTCAGGTTATTTCGTACTGAAGTTGAATGTTAATTAAATGTGTAATTTGTAAGTAAAGGTAAAACGCCTTGATACCGAGTTACCGCTAGGTAAACTAACGTTTGCCACAAAACTGATACTCGCTAACATCAAACCTCTTTCGATAGAGGGATGAACGGAATAACGATGAAAAAAACAATTATATTACTCGTAGCATTAGCTCTGGCTTGGTTTGGTTATCAATCAACCTTGGCTCCTGAAAAATCTAATCAACGTGTCAAACCTATCCCTAATGTCGTTGTGGCTAAAGTTGCCATGCTTCCTGTCCGTGACGAAGTTGAAGCGATTGGAACAAACAAAGCGTTTGAGTCGATAACCATTACCCCGAAAGTCACTGAGCAGGTCGCGAGCATTAATTTTAATGATGGTGATATTGTTTCTAAAGGTGATTTGTTAGTACAACTAAGAAATCGTGAGCAAGTTGCAAAAGTAAGAGCTGCTGAAGTCAAAGTTACTGATAACCTACGTGAACTTGACCGTATTAGAAGCCTAGTAACCAGTAAAACGGTTGCTGAGCTTGAAAGAGACAGACTTCAAACATTAATTGACACCACCAGAGCGGAACTTGAACAGGCTAAAGCGGCACTAGAAGACAGAGCCATTCATGCCCCATTTTCTGGGCGCCTTGGTTTAAAGCAAGTGAGCGTAGGTAGTTTAGTTTCTCCCGGCACACAAATAACCACGTTAGATGATGTCAGTAAAATTAAACTCGACTTTTCTGTACCAGAGCGATTTATTCAAGAGTTACAGTTAGGCAAGAGTGTTGAAGCAAAAGCGATTGCGTTTCCTGATCGTATTTTTAAGGGCAAAGTCACATCGATTGATAGCCGAGTTAATCCATCAACCCGCGCTGTTATTGTTCGTGCGATTATAGATAACGCAGATTCTGCTTTGTTACCGGGTATGTTGATGAAGGTGAAACTAATCAAGCAAAACCGTGAAACCTTGCTATTACCTGAGTCAGCCATTATTCCCATTCAATCAAAGCACTATGTATACATAGTGAATGATGAAAATATTGTTGAACGTAAACAAGTTTCTTTAGGTATTAGAAATCGTGGCTGGGTAGAAATCATTGATGGACTTGTGATTGATGAGCCTGTGATTATTCGCGGCCTATTAAAGGTGAGACCTGGCGATGAGGTAAAAACAGAAGCAGCTGAAGCATTTAACTTTGCTAAGGTCGCCGGAGCGGAGAACGCCGCATGATATTAACTGATATTTCAGTAAAAAGACCGGTATTAGCCTCTGTAATTAGTATTTTGATTATCATTTTGGGTTTAGTGTCTTTTGAAAAGCTACCCTTACGAGAATATCCCAATATTGACCCGCCAGTTGTGTCTATTGATACCCGTTATCGTGGTGCGAGTGCCACGGTAGTTGAGAGTCGTATTACCCAACTTATTGAAGATAGGATTAGTGGGGTTGAAGGGATTAAGCATGTTAGCTCAACAAGCCGTGACGGTCGCTCTTCTGTGACGTTAGAGTTTGATGTTGGTCGAGATATTGAAGCTGCAGCTAACGATGTACGTGATCGAATCTCTGGGTTGTTAGACAATTTACCTGAAGAAGCCGATCCGCCAGAGGTTGAGAAAGCTAACGGTGGTGATGAAGTGATCATGTGGCTAAACCTTGTCTCTGATCAAATGACAACTTTGCAGCTCACCGATTACGCACGTCGTTATTTAGTTGATCGCTTTTCAGTCGTAGACGGTGTCGCCAATATTCGTTTAGGTGGCGGTAAAGTGTACGCCATGCGAATTTGGATTGATCGCCAAGCATTGGCATCTCGAAACTTGACGGTAGCGGATGTTGAATCCGCGCTTCGCTCAGAAAACGTTGAATTGCCTGCTGGTTCTATTGAATCAAAAGAGCGTCACTTTACAGTGCGAGTTGATAGAAGTTTTAGAACCGAACAGGACTTTGCCAATTTAGTGATTACCCAAGGTGACGATGGTTACTTAGTTAAGTTGGGTGATGTTGCCAAGGTTGCGATCGGCTCTGAAGAAGAGCGTATTATGTTCCGTGGTAACACTGAATCAATGATTGGACTCGGTGTATCTAAGCAGTCAACATCTAACACGTTAGAAGTGGCGCGTGCGGCTAATGCACTAGTGGATGTGATTAATCCAACTCTACCTGCTGGAATGGAAATTAAACGCTCATACGATAGCTCAGTGTTTATCGAAGCTTCAATTAAAGAGGTTTATCAGACACTCTTTATTGCTATGATCTTAGTCATTATCGTGATCTATCTGTTCTTGGGTAGCGTGCGGGCGATGTTAATTCCAGCGCTAACCGTGCCTGTATCGCTAATGGGAACATTTATTGTTCTTTATAGCCTTGGCTACACAATTAATCTGTTAACGCTGTTAGCGATGATCCTTGCGATTGGTATGGTGGTTGATGATGCCATCGTGATGCTTGAAAACATTCACCGCCGTATTGAACTTGGCGACTCACCGTTGAAGGCGGCTTACCTTGGTGGTCGAGAAGTTGCGTTTGCTGTTGTCGCTACAACACTTGTTTTGATTGCGGTATTTATGCCAATAAGCTTTTTGGACGGTGATTTAGGCAAACTATTTAAAGAGTTTGCTGTGACGATGAGCGCAGCGGTCATATTCTCGAGTTTAGTGGCATTAACCTTAAGCCCAATGATGTGCTCTAAATTATTAAAGCCTGCTGGTGAGAGTTCATGGTTAGTCAAAAAAGTTGATGCCTTAATGGATTATCTGTCATCAATTTATCAGTCAAACCTTAACTCCGCGATTAAGCAGCCGTATTTAATTGGTCTGATTGTGGTCGTTGCCTTTGCTGTCAGTGGTTATTTGCTTAATAAAATTCCACAAGAATTTGCACCAAGTGAAGATAGGGGCTCAATGTTCCTAGTCGTTAACGGCCCTCAAGGTGCAAGCTTTGAGTATATTGAAAAATACATGGATGAAATTGAAGGTAGGTTAATGCCTTTAGTTGAGTCTGGTGATATTAAGCGTCTGTTAATTCGTGCACCAAGGGGCTTTGGAACCGCGGCTGACTTTTCTAACGGCATGGCGATTATTGTTTTAGAAGATTGGTCTGTTAGACGACCTGCGAATGAAATTATTGTCGATATCCGTAGTCGAATTTCTGATTTAGCTGGGGTGAGAGCATTCCCGATCATGAGACAAGCGTTTGGGCGTGGTGTCGGTAAACCTGTGCAATTTGTATTAGGTGGCCCGAGCTACGAAGAGCTTGCACTTTGGCGAGATATGTTATTAGAAAAAGCCTCTGAAAATCAGATGCTCGTTGGACTTGACCATGATTATAAAGAAACCAAACCGCAGTTAAGAGTGGCGATAGATAAAGATCGTGCTGCAGATTTAGGCGTGTCTATTTCACATATTGGTCGTACTTTAGAGTCAATGCTAGGATCACGTTTGGTGACAACCTTTATGCGTGACGGTGAAGAGTATGATGTCATTATTGAAGGTAATCGCGACAATCAAAATACAGCCTCTGATCTTGAGAATATCTATGTTCGCTCGGATAGAACCAGTGAGTTAGTGCCGTTATCTAACCTAGTTAAGGTCGAAGAATATGCTGATGCGAGTTCGTTAAATCGATATAACCGAATGCGAGCAATCACCATTGAAGCGAATTTAGCGGATGGTTACAGCTTAGGCGAAGCGCTAGATTACTTAAACGATATTGCCCATACTTATTTGCCAGCTGAAGCTGTCATCAGCTACAAAGGACAATCGTTAGATTATCAAAGTTCTGGTAATTCTATGTACTTTGTATTTGTTTTAGCACTCGGTATTGTGTTCCTTGTATTAGCGGCGCAATTTGAAAGCTATGTGCATCCAATGGTGATTATGTTAACTGTGCCATTAGCTACCTTAGGGGCGTTAATCGGTTTATGGTTTACAGGTCAAAGCATCAATATCTACAGTCAGATTGGTATTATTATGCTGGTGGGACTGGCTGCTAAAAATGGTATTTTGATTGTTGAGTTTGCTAACCAATTGCGAGATAAAGGGATTGCTTTTGATGAAGCGATAGTTCAAGCCTCGGCCCAGCGTCTAAGACCTATTTTAATGACGGGTATTACCACTGCTGCAGGCGCAATCCCTTTGGTGTTATCAAGTGGTGCAGGAGCTGAAACTCGTTTTGTGATTGGTGTTGTTGTGCTTTCAGGCATTTTATTAGCAACTTTTTTCACCTTATTGGTGATACCTGTTGCTTATAGTATTTTTGCTCGAAACAGTAGCTCACCTGAAGCTATCGCTAAACTGTTAGATGAAGAATTAAAAAATTAATTAGCCATTTAGCTGTCGGTTTATTCGGTAAAAGCCAGTTATTTAAAACTGGCTTTTTTTTGCTAATTCATAAAGCTAAAAGGAAAGTTACTCGATGATTGTCGGAAAGGTTGGCAACGGAGAAGTGATGATATGAAAAAAACAGATAAGAAAATAGAAAAACAAATTATTCAAACACTGACAGAAGTTTGCGATAGGTTACTTGAGCAATATCCAGGTTTTGCATGGCTAACTCATACGGTTAATTTCAATGCATTTCCGACCTCATTAAAAGTCGTCTGTATTTTTGAAAATGATGCTCAACTGACGGATTTAGTGTTAAACAAGGAAGATGTTTATATCCAGAATTTGATTATCCATCAATTACAGCAGCAGGGCATTAAGCTGCAAACCAAACAAATTGTGTTTGATAGCGAAACACGTTGTGAGGCGCAGCATAATGGCAATTGGGCAAAGCGATTGAAGTAATTTACTTTGCTTAAATTCAGTTCGCAATAATTAACCTTTTGATTAGGTAATTAACATTAATCTGCCTTTCTAATAAACTGAGTCATGTTGTAGCCATACTCACCATTGCTCACCATGTCACTTGGGCCATAATGGCGCATCAAGACATTGAATTTACCAGTGGTATTTCCTTCTAATACTGGAATATTATTTGGCTGGCCTTTACAACCAAAACGCAAGGTGTAAGTTCCATCTTTATTTTGCTTTGGGTTCATTTCACTTGATATATTGGCTACGTCATTAAACATATATCCGTCACCGTTATAAACAGTCGCTGACCAAAAGTATTTTGCTTCTGGATTGACGAATGTAGTTTCATAACATCCATTAGCGTCAAAATAGGGGCTGGTTTGATAAATGTTATCCATGACCATTGCGCCGCCCCAGCCACCTGCAACTCCAACATAGTTCATATATGGAGTTTGACCGCTTTCAACATTACTAAAAGCACCAGCTTGGTAATAACCATCACTGAAATCAGCATTACCTTCTTCTTCAGTTTTTTGGAAAGATGGTTTATCCCAGTTTTTTGTTTTGAATGGCTTTGGTTTCGGCGCCTCTACCACAATATTGTCACGTAATTCACTATCAAGAGTACGGACTATGACGAATGCATGATCTGTCTTAGCGGTGATTAAGTGTCTGCCAGGCCCATATATCATTCGTTGTGTTTCATGGTTTTCATCGACGATTTGTATGGTGACATATTTATCCGTTTTCGGGATGGTGATATAAACCCTCCTGCTAGATAAATCGAAAACAGAAGTTGAATAAGCTGTATCTCTGTTCATTCTCACAACGAATTGCTGTGTCGGATCACTACTTGGAACTGGCATCTTTAAGAACGTGTTTAAGCCACCCGCTTTTTCAATTATCGCAGCAAATCTAAGGTTGGTGTAAGCCTGAGGGAAGTTATCTTGATTGACGATGATAGGTTCAGCGCTCACGCTGGTTGAGGTTAATATCGCAATAGCAGCAAGTTTGGATACAATTTTCATAGTTCTTCCTTGAGATTAAGTGATCTGTTTATAATCTAAGCTAACTCATTGGCGCAGTTATAACAAATGACAATTAAGCTAGTGCTAATTGGCTGACAACAAGGGAAATTTGTCTATTTGTAATAGAGTTAATTTAACAGGTGCTGTCAAAGCACAGCTTAATAGAATGGTTTCGATTGAATACACTGTATTCGGGTGCAAAATGAATGACTCTATGTACGTTAGCGGGGCATTTTTAGGTATAAAAAAGGGAAAGCAGATGCTTTCCCTTTGGCTTTAATAGACTAAAACAAATTAACTAGCATTACGCTGCTTGTATTTGATTAGCTACGGCAGCAGTTTTTGCTTCAAGTTCTTCTGGGTCGAAATCATCCACATTGATGGTTTTCAAACGCCCAACTTCAGCTCTTTCGAGTAAGGCTACTTCAGCATCGCTTAACACGCCTAGTGCTTTACCTTCTGCGGCAACCTTGTCTAACCACATAAATGGTAGACGTTTGCCAGCTGCTTTACATACCTTGTCATACACTGGCTCAGAAGCCAGAATATCAAGTAAGGTTTGTTCTTGAATGCCCACAACGTTGTGCTCTGAAGGAGTCCAGAATTGGCCTTGACCTAAACGGTCACGACTCGCACATGGCGTTTGCATGATCTTAGAAACTTTATGATCAAGCACATCGCTAGGACGTTTTAATGGGCGACCGAATGGGAAGATAACAGCACGAAGTGCAATGCCAAGACCCATAGGGAAATTATCTAATAAATCATCAAGTGAGCTTTGTAGTTTATACAGTGAATCTTCTACAGCCCATTGAACTAAAGGTAAGTCTTCAGTTAAACGTCCTTCGTCTTCATAACGTTTCAAAGTTGCAGATGCGAGATATAGTTCACTTAACAAATCACCTAATCGAGCAGAAATACGTTCTTTACGTTTCAGGTTACCGCCTAAGGTTGCCATCGCTAAATCAGATAGCAAAGCTAGGTTGGCACTAAAGCGGTTCATATGTTGATAATAACGTTTTGTTTTATCGCTATAAGGTGATTTAGATAGTCGACTTGACGTTAACCCCATCCAAAAACTTCTAACAAAGTTAGACATAGCAAACCCAATATGACCGAAAATGGCATTATCAAAGTTACTTAATCCTTGTCCTGAAGTGGTATCAAAAGCAGATTCCATTTCAGCTAATACATATGGATGACAACGGATTGCACCTTGACCATAAATGATCATTGAGCGGGTTAAAATGTTTGCACCTTCAACGGTAATGGCAATTGGTGCAGCTTGGTAACCACGGCCTAAATAATTATTGGGGCCGAGACAAACACCTTTACCACCATGAATATCCATAGCGTCAATAACGCACTTTTGCATTCTGTCGGTTAAATGGTATTTAACAATGGCTGAAATAACCGAAGGTTTCTCACCTAAACCAATACCAACAGTCGTTAACGAACTCACAGCATCCATCAGATAAGCGTTACCACCAATGCGTGCCATTGGCTCTTCAATACCTTCAAGCTTACCAATCGGTAATTTAAACTGACGACGAATACGTGCATATGCACCAGTTGCTAACGCTGCAGTTTTAACACCACCGGCAGAATTAGATGGTAGGGTAATACCACGACCTACAGATAAACACTCAACTAGCATGCGCCAGCCTTGGCCGGCCATTTCTGGACCACCAATAATAAAACTAAGTGGTACAAATACTTCATTACCGCGTGTTGGTCCATTTTGGAACATACAGTTTAGTGGGAAGTGACGACGACCCGTTTCAACGCCTGGAATATCTGTCGGAATTAACGCACAGGTAATACCTAGATCTTCAGTATCACCTAATAGTCCATCTGGATCTCGAAGTTTAAATGCTAAACCCAGAACAGTGGCAACAGGGGCTAGGGTAATGTAGCGTTTGTTCCATGTAAGCTTCATGCCTAACACTTCTTCGCCTTCAAACTCACCTTTACATACAATACCAAAATCAGGAATTGCACCCGCATCACTACCAGCTTCAGGGCTTGTTAATGCAAAACAAGGTACTTCAAGTCCTTTAGCGAGACGAGGTAAATAATGATCTTGTTGTTCTGGGGTGCCATAGTGCTGTAATAGCTCACCAGGTCCTAATGAATTTGGCACGCCGACAGTTGACGCAAGTTCACTGCTCAGACCGGCTAATTTTTGTAATACACGTGATTGTGCGTACGCAGAAAACTCAAGACCACCGTATTTTTTCTTAATGATCATGGCAAAGAAGCCTTCATCTTTAAGGTATTGCCATACATCTTGTGGTAAATCAGCAAGTTCGTGTGAAACTTGATGTTGATTAACCATTTTACAAACGGTTTCAACTGGCCCATTGAGGAAGGCTTGCTCTTCTGCGGTTAATCGTCCTTTAGGGTAGTTATGAAGCTTGTTCCAGTTTGGGTTACCTGCAAACAGATCTGCTTCCCACCAAGTTGTTCCCGCTTCGATGGCTTCTTTTTCAGTAGAAGACATTTCAGGCATGATGCCTTGATAAACTTTAAGTAGTGGACGAGAGATAAAGTTTTGACGAAAAGACTTTATATTCAGTGGTAATGCGAGGGCTAAAAATACTATCCATGTTACACCACCAACAATATCTAATACGCTGCCAATGAACATGACAGCTGCTGCAGCGATTGTTGCCGTTAATAACGACACCCGCATATAAGTTGCGGCGCCAAGAACTGCGATCATGGCGATGATCCAGGTAAGGGTAGTCAAAGTCTTTCTCCTTAAAGCCCTCAAAAAATTGAGCACTTACAAATTAATGATCCTATTCACAGAACTGAACGTGGTCAGACCTGTATCACATAAAATTAAACCTTACTGACCACGATTACAAGTTTTTTCAAACAATTGTTTAAAATATTTTAAGCAATAAATATCCACAAAAAGTTTTTCACTAGGTACAATAGTCATTAGGTAATTTTTTGACTTTTAAAACATTTTTAAGGCGTGTTTCATGTGTGAATTACTAGCGATGAGCGCTAATGTTCCAACTGATATTGTGTTTAGTTTCACAGGTTTAGCTGAAAGAGGTGGGGTGACTGGCCCACATGTTGATGGCTGGGGAATTACTTTTTATGAAGGTAAGGGCAGTCGAACTTTTAAAGATGCTTGCCCAAGTAGCGAGTCGCATATTGCGAAGTTAATTAAATCATACCCTATTAAAAGTGAAATAGTTGTAAGCCATATTCGTCAAGCAAATCGTGGATGTGTTTCTTTAGAAAATACCCATCCTTTTACACGTGAATTATGGGGAAAGTATTGGACTTATGCTCATAATGGTCAGCTTTCAGACTATCAAGATAAGTTTGTTGTTGAACGTTTTCAACCTGTTGGGGATACCGACAGTGAATTAGCTTTTTGTTGGATTATGGAACAGGTGTTAGCTGAATTTGGCCATAAGCAACCAGAAGACATGAAAAAGGTCTTTAGTTTCATTTCTGGACTTGCGGATGAGATCCGTGCTTTAGGTGTATTTAACATGATTTTAAGTGATGGGGTTGATTTGATGACCTATTGCAGCAACAACTTATGTTATATCACTCGTCGAGCACCGTTTGGTAAAGCTACTTTGATTGATACAGACGTCGTAATCGATTTTGATAAAGAAACCACACCGAATGATGTTGTTACTGTTATTGCGACAAGACCACTGACCAATAACGAGCAATGGCATATATTATCGCCAGGCGAATGGAAGTTGTTTAGACAAGGTGAACTACAAGTCTGTTAACAATACTTATGGTTTTATACTGAACCCAAAATAGTCTTCTACATAGGGCGAATTATTTAACTGAGATTATTTAACTGAGATTGTTTAACAAGGATTGTTTCTAAGAGGCTGTTTTAATAAATAGCTTTTAAGAGATAGTTGCTTCAGTGAATATTACTGACGAAAAGCAATTATCTCTTAAGTCAGCATATCCTTATTCCTTAGAATGTACTGTTGGGGCTTCCATTTTTTGTGATTCAAAAAAATGGTAATTGTCTAATTGGATATCCAGTTGTTTACTGCCTTTAGAAAAATGGCTCAATCGAACAGGTAAATAATTTAAATCAGGTGCCATCCAAAAAAACGTTTGTCGCTTTTTACTGTTACGAACCACTTCAATTTTGACCGTTTGATAAGTACCACTATCAATAATGACTTGCTCTTTACCCACAATTTTAAATTCGTAGTCATCAAACTCTTTTTCTTTGACCATATCGTAATGTAATGTTTTAGGGTTTGAGTACATATCCATTCTAAATTGCAGTTGTGCGGTTAATGGATCAAGCACATTTTCTGCGTATTCAAGTTTTTCTCTCTCTTCTTTATATATTGTATAAATGACACCTTGTGACGCTGCAAATGCAGTTTGCTCACTGTAGTCGCTGCCAGTACCCGAGCGTTCACTCATATAGCGAATGGGTTTTATTTTTCCCTCTACTAACTGAAATTCACTTTTAATATTGCGTACATCGGAGAGCATTAATAAACTGACATCACTATCAAAACGATATTCATAATAGCCGTCACTACTTGCTGGTAATTGATAGCGTGCTTTACCTAACTCAATACTGCCATAATAGACTTTGTATTCCGCATTGTGTGGAGTCAATGGCTTCAAAAAGTCTTGATGTAAACTTGTTTCAGCAGGCTCTGCAGCGATGACGGGGCTTGAAAAAGTCATCATACCTGTGAGTATTACAGAACATATCTTAATCAAAATTAGACCTATACATGATGTTAAAAAGGTAAGGACAAAACCAAGGTTGCCATGTCTGGTTTCCACTCAAATTTCGACAATGAAATCTTGCCTTTGTTCACTTCTATTCCTTCTGATCTTAGTCGTTCTTGTTGATTTTGGAAATGAAGGGTGTTGAGTTTAAATGAAATTTTGCCTTGGCTATTGATGACACGGTGCCAAGGAAGATTAAGATGCTCAGGTGCTTCTTTTAATGCTTTAGATACATATCGGGCACGACCTGGAAGTCCTGCGAGATCGGCCACTTTACCATAGGCTAACACATTTCCAGATGGGATCATGTTAACGATAAACCAAATTCGTTGTTTCGGGGATAGCGTGGTCATAACTATGTTCTATAGCAGTAAAAACAACAGCATAAATCATTCAATTCGTTATAGGAAACCCTGAGATGATTATATTTTTAATGCGAAGGAAATGATAATTAAATGACAGTTAAGTAAATACACAAGAAATGCGATAGCGCACCAGCAAGGACAAAGAGATGCCAAATAGCATGATTGTAAGGAATACGCTTATTTACGTAAAATACCACGCCAACGCTATAAAATGCACCACCTGCAAGGAGCAAATTGAAACCTAAATCTGACATACCTTTTATCAAATCACTCATTACGGTGACACACAACCAGCCCATGATCAGATATAGAATGACTGAAAAGGCTTTAAATTTTCCTATATACAGGGTTTTAAAAATGATACCCCCTAGCGCTAATAGCCAAATGGATGCTAAAACAATATTGGCTTGTTCACCATCGACGCTAATGAGCATTAAAGGTGTGTATGTACCTGCAATCAAGGTATAAATTGCACAATGGTCCGCCATTTTGAATCGTTTTCGCCAAATTGGGCTGGTACTAGAGTGATATAGGGTTGATGCAAGAAACAGCAATACAATACTTAAACCATATATAGCAACACCAAGTAATTCAAAAGTCGTTAATTGTCCATATCCCTTTATTAACATTGCGGAAAATGCTGCGATACCTGCAACAACACCAAGCCCATGAGTGAGACTATTAGCCATTTCTTCAGTAGCACAATAGTCAGCTTGATGACTGCTTGTTTGATTTAATTGTTGTTGCGCTCTTAACTCAATTGACATTGTTGCATACGACCTAGATAAGCAAATAGGAAATTAGAGTAACAGCTTAAATCTGAAAAAACCACCATTTTAGCTTACACGTGTAAGCTTATTTATGGTGTTTATTTTCAGTAGCTTAGATAATTATAAGTAGAAATAGTCGGAAATGCGGATAAGAATTGAACTAAATTTAATCTTTAGTATCTGAGGTTAACTGAGTATGTTAAATGATTTATATAGGTTATTTTATGATTGAATTCATAGGGCTAATATTTCATTAAGCCGTATTCATGCTACCAGTATATAGAGTAAGTGACCTGCTAAATGTTAACCATCATAATGCGATAGGAAGCGCTAATGAAACAACCTCGAGACAACTCTGTTGAATCTAAAGCACATGTTGATAAAGCTTTTAAAGTAGAGTCTCGTAGTGAAGAGGTTGTGCCAATTGAGTTTAATCAATATGAATTGGCAGTTATCTCGAATAAAGCTGACCCTATTAAGTCGTCTTTGCCTCTTGCTCAAGATGAGAACGCGATTGTCACTCCTGTATTACCCCCTGTTATTTCATCTCAACATGAACGTCATAATAAAGCTGTTAATCCAATAAATTATTGGAAAATGGCTTTGATGATCATTGGAATTTCAGCCGTTCACATAGTAGGCTTTTGGTTATTAATGCAAGTAGCAGACAAAACGGTTGATGCATTTGTCGAGGTTGTTGAGTCACAGGAAAATGTGGCAGAAACTCCAAGTAAAAAAGGAATTAACGCCTACTTTATGACGGCAGAGCAGCTAGCCGCAATACAGGCATCTTTGCAGCAAGAAGATGAAACGCCAAAACAAAATACTCAAGATGTTGCCACAGAACTACCAGCGATTTATGAGGCATCAGATAAGCAGCGAGAACATAAAGCTGAAGAAGCATCGATTAAAGAAAATGATTTGCAAAAATCAGCACCTGAGCTAGATGAGAATGCTGCAACTGCCAGTCAAGAAAAAACAATGGCGCCTGAACCAGAAAAAGCACCTGTTGTTGAAGTGACAATGCAACAGATTCAATCACAACAGGACTCTGAACTCAAAGCGGTGGTAAAATTAAGTGATACCGTTAAAGCGAAACCTTCACTGTTACAACAAGTTGAGTCAGAACAAGCGTTTAATTGGAATAACGTTGAAAGTATGTACTTGCAAGATATTGAGCAAGTGAATAGCGATAATCATCTTTTTGACAGTGATTTGTTTTCGTCCGAATCAGGGGCAATAGGTATTGGTAGTAATGACAAGCTCGCCATTATTAATCAAGCCAGCCATGACATGCTAAAAAACTTGAATCAGCAATCGCTGGATTTATTAATCGGTAATCAAGCACACAATGCAACATCAAAAAGTGGTGCAAGTGTGAGTGAAATGACACCGGAGATGAAAGATATTGAACTCATTATTATTGAAGATACTCGTCAAGCAACAACATTTGATCACCGTTTAGATCCGAATCGAATTATGCGTCAAGGTGATACCTGCTATCGTGTTGTTAAACTGCCTACGCAAATAAATCCTCATGCTGAAGGGTTAGGTTATGCTGAGCCCTGTGATAGTGCCAAAATGAAGAAAGCCATTTCAAAGTCAATTGAGAAAAGGTTAGCTAAAATTCGACTTCCCTAAATGATTTATTCGTTTGTTGGAGATTTATTTAACTTATTTGCTGTCATTAATATTCATTCAACTTATGCTTTAACAAGTTGGTTTTATAATACATGTTATAATATCAGTTAGTTAACTGAGTGTGATTTTCGAACGCAAGCTTAATTAACTTTATATAAATTCACTTGTAATTTGTTATTTAAGCTGAGTATACTGCTGACATCTTGTCGGAGTGCCTTATGGCTGAGACCGTTTATTCGGGATCCGTTGAACCTGATCAGGTTAAAACCTGCGAAGGAAACAAGCAGTTAATTTGCTCGTTTTTTTGCTTAGCGTGTAAATGATTCGCTTCAAAATAAAGCCGTTTATGCTTTGTTTCTAGCAAATTATTTCTAATGTAAAAGCATAGAAAGTTTACGCTCAAGGATCATTTTTGAGTAAACTTCATCAGCAAATTACAGAGTTTTTATAACTCGCTCGTCATCAACATCATTCTCCAGACAAGCAACTCTATTTAATTAATTATGAGGTTGCTAATGTCAAATCGTCGTCAAACCCGTGAACAAGCCCAAGCGTTTATTGATACGCTAAAACCACTACAACATCCTAACTCTGAAAAAATTTATCTGACAGGCTCTCGAGATGATTTGCGAGTCGGCATGCGCCAAATTCATCAAACGGACACCATTATTGGTGGCAATGACGAGAATCCGGTTACCGAGTCAAACCCACCAATAAAAGTTTATGATTGCGCGGGGGCTTATTCAGATCCTGAAGCCAAAATTAATGTCCGTCTAGGTTTAAACAAATTTAGACAAGCATGGATTGAAGAGCGTGAAGATACTGAGCAGCTTAAAGGGGTTAGTTCTAATTTTACTCAGCAAAGATTAGCTGACGATGGGTTAGATCATTTACGTTTCGAGGCTTTAGTGTCTCCTAAACGCGCCAAAACGGGCAAGTGTGTTACACAGATGCATTATGCTCGACAGGGGATTATTACTCCTGAAATGGAATACATCGCGATTCGTGAAAACATGGCTAGGGAGCAGGTTACCGATAAGATCTTAACTCAAAAAGCTCAAGGTGAAGCCTTTGGGGCAAGTATAGGTCAGCCAATAACTGCTGAATTTGTTCGTTCAGAAGTGGCTCGTGGTAGAGCAATTATCCCACTTAACATCAATCATCCTGAAGCTGAACCAATGATCATTGGCCGAAATTTTTTGGTTAAAGTGAATGCTAATATTGGCAACTCAGCGGTGACCTCGTCTATTGAAGAAGAAGTAGAAAAACTTGTCTGGTCAACTCGATGGGGCGCCGATACGGTGATGGATTTATCCACTGGTCGTTATATTCATGAAACCCGTGAATGGATCATCCGTAATTCGCCTGTGCCGATTGGAACTGTACCCATTTATCAAGCGCTTGAAAAAGTTAATGGCGTTGCTGAAGATTTAACATGGGAAGTGTTTAGAGATACTTTGATTGAGCAAGCAGAGCAAGGGGTTGATTACTTCACGATTCATGCTGGGGTATTGCTTCGCTATGTGCCAATGACTGCAAAACGACTTACTGGCATTGTTTCTCGTGGTGGTTCGATCATGGCGAAGTGGTGTTTAAGCCATCATAAAGAAAGTTTTTTATACGAGCATTTTAGAGAAATTTGTGAGATTTGTGCCGCATATGACGTGTCACTGTCACTAGGTGATGGCATGCGCCCAGGCAGTATTGCTGATGCTAATGATGAAGCGCAATTTGCAGAATTAGAAACATTAGGCGAATTGGTTAAAGTGGCGTGGGAGTATGATGTTCAAACCATTATCGAAGGTCCTGGGCATGTACCAATGCAGCTTATCAAAGTGAATATGGAAAAACAATTGGCTCACTGTGACGAAGCGCCGTTTTATACTTTAGGCCCTCAAACTACAGATATAGCTCCTGGATATGATCACTTTACGTCAGGTATTGGTGCTGCGCAAATGGCCTGGTATGGCGTTGCAATGTTGTGTTATGTCACGCCTAAAGAGCATTTAGGTCTGCCAAATAAAGAAGACGTTAAACAGGGATTAATCGCTTATAAAATTGCGGCTCATGCAGCGGATGTTGCCAAGGGGCACCCTGGCGCACAAATTCGTGATAACGCCTTATCTAAAGCCCGTTTTGAGTTTCGTTGGGAAGATCAATATAACCTAGGTTTAGACCCTGATACTGCAAGAGCGTATCACGATGAATCATTGCCACAAGAATCTGCTAAAGTCGCGCACTTTTGCTCAATGTGTGGCCCTAAATTCTGCTCGATGAAAATCACGCAAGAAGTACGTGATTATGCTGCCAAACAAGAACGTGAAGCAGGTAATACCGGGGTTTCACAAACCATTTCAGTGGTAGATGCAACTGCATTTAGTGCTTCTCAGGTTAATGATCCTCAACATATTGAAGCGGCAATGGCACAAAAGTCGGCTGAATTTAAAGCCACAGGCTCAGAAATCTATCAACCACTCAATAAGACGAGCGATAAGCTGGAAATGGAAATGGAAATGGAATTGGAATCTGAGTCTGTTGAGGGGTGATTCATGGACCAATTTCATCAACAGCGTCAACAACCACAATGTGCCAAGCCAATCGTTTGGACGATTGCTGGGTCTGATAGTGGTGGAGGCGCTGGTATACAAACCGATTTAGCGACAATTAATGATTTGTCATGCTTTGGCTGCAGTGTTATCACAGCATTGACGGCGCAAAATTCCGTTACTGTTGCAAAGGTTGACGCTGTTTCTCAAGAAATGTTACTCGGCCAGCTAAATGCTTTGGCCGAGGATTTAGCGCCATCAGCAATAAAAATTGGCTTAATTGCCAATCAAAAACAGCTTGAATTAATAGCTCGTTGGATAAAATCATTTAAATGTCGTTCATTGGCCTTTAAGACTATCCCTATCATTTTAGATCCAGTTATGGTCGCAAGCTCTGGAGACAGCCTCAATAGTGAGTCTGAGTTAGATTTTACTCCATTCAAAGGGCTAGTGGATTTGATTACCCCCAATGCCCATGAACTTATAAAGCTAACCCAATCGAATATTGATATTGATGCTCAGCATGGCTTTTATAAAGCGTCATGTTGGTTAAGTGAATATCTAGATTGTCATGTGTTGGCTAAAGGTGGTGATACTCATGGTTGGCAAGGTGATAATGCCATTGATTTATTTGTCTGTGAGGCAGTTTTAGGTGTCAGTGAAGAACACCAATTTCAGCGATATTGGCTAACCGCACCAAGAGTATTAACAGCAAATAATCATGGTACTGGTTGCACGCTTTCAAGTGCAATAGCTGCTTTTATGGCCAAAGGTTTTGTTTTGCATGATGCGATTGTCATGGCAAAAGCATATGTTTTAAAAGGCTTAACCTATAGTGTTAGTTATGGGAAAGGCGCAGGACCTGTAGCAAAAACAGGATGGCCAAGTGATATTAGTTATTATCCTAAGATTGCATATTATATCAATAATGCATTATTGCTCGATAGCGCGTTAAACCATGATGCACAAGCTAATGAGTTTGTGCGTTTGCAACGTGATATCGGCATTTATCCTGTTGTTGATGACATAGCGATGCTAGCGCAATTACTGCAAGCGAATTGCACGACCGTACAATTACGAATTAAAGCCGACAGTCTTGTTTCTAGTGAGCAGCTTGAGCGGGATATTAAGCAAGCTATCGCATTAGGTAGACAATACAATGCGCAAGTATTTATCAATGATCATTGGCAATTAGCTCTAAAACATGATGCGTTTGGGGTGCATTTAGGGCAAGAAGATGCGATTCTCGCTGATTTACCAGCCCTTAAAAGTGCAGGCATTGCATTAGGTCTTTCTAGCCACAGTGTGTTCGAAATTTTATTGGCCAATCAATTAAAACCTTCGTATATCGCACTGGGGCATATCTTTGCCACCACAACCAAAGTGATGCCTTCAAAACCGCAAGGTTTAGAAAAGCTTTCGATTTATGCTGAGTTGTTAAAACATGTTTGTCCAACCGTAGCAATAGGTGGGATCAATGAATCGGTTCTCGCACAAATTAAGCACACAGGTGTAGACAGTGCTGCTGTAGTGAGAGCCGTTACAACCGCAAATGAGCCAGCTAGCGCTTATTTAAAGCTGCACAAACAATGGTTAGCACCAGAGTTTAGTCCTCATCGCGCGAGTGATAGCCCTACAGATCTAGTCACTCGTAGACCTCAGTTAGAAGAGGTGTGCGATGAGTAAGACTTATGGACTGAGTGACCAGCAATTTATGCGTTTTTCTGCGCAAATATTGCTGCCTGAATTTGGCGAGTTGGGACAGCAAACACTGCAAATGAGTAAGGCTGTAGTCATTGGAGTCGGTGGCTTAGGTCATGCTGTGGCTCAACAACTCGCTGCTGCAGGTATCGATGAATTAATATTATTTGATGATGACAAGGTTGAACTTTCTAACTTACCTCGGCAGCTGTTATTTACAGATTCGGATATTGGTAAAGCTAAAGTAACCGTTGCCGCGCAAAAACTATCGTTAGCTTATGAAGACTGCACAATAACAGCCCGTCAAAAACGCTTCACTGAACAGGATGCTGATGTACTGCAAAGTGTCGATATTATTTTCGATTGTACTGATAATTTCGAGTCTCGATTGCTGAATAATAAAGTCGCGGTTAAGTATCAAATACCCTTAATTAGTGCTGCTATTAGTGGTTACCAGGGGCAATTATTGTGTGTTGCGCCGGCTTATGAGCCTTTATCAATAACCGCATCTATGCATGACACGTCACTAGCAAGTTCAACACAAGCTAATTCAATACAAACTAATTCAACACAAACTAAGTCAGCAAAAGCACTGCCAAATATCCGTAGTGGCTGTTTTCAATGTCTGTTCCCAGAAGATACCTTAATGGCTCAAAAGTGTTCTGATCTCGGTGTATTAAATGCAGCAGTGCTTAGTGTCGCATCAATGCAAACACTGATGGGATTGCAATGGCTTAGTGGTGACGATGACGCGAAACAATCATTAATAGGGCTGTTACATCTTTTTGATGCTCGCAGTTTGCAATGGCGTCAAGTTACGCTGAGTCAAGATGCTGAATGTCCCGTTTGTTATACAAGTTAACCTAACTGAGCTAGGTAAGGCTGGAATATATGATTACGATAAAATTTAATGGCTTACAAGAACAGGTAGGTCATAACCCGAGTTTGTTGCAGTTAATTGAGTCAAAGGAAATTAATCCTAAAACAGTGGCCTTAGTGCTGAATGAACAAGTGGTACCAAGAAGTCGTTGGGCTCAAATTGAGTGTCAAGATAGCGATAAAATAGATATTTTTTCAGCGGTAGCAGGAGGCTGACATGTTAACTATTGCCGATCACCAATTTGAATCTCGGTTATTTACCGGAACTGGCAAGTTTTCTGATACTGAAACCATGTTAGCTGCATTATCGACATCGCAATCGCAGCTGGTCACATTAGCCATGAAACGTATCGATCTCAGCAAGAACTTTGATGACTTACTCACGCCTTTACAAGAAATGGGGGTGAAGCTATTGCCTAACACCGCTGGCGCTCGTACAGCGAAAGAAGCCATTTTTGCTGCTGAGTTAGCTAGAGAAATGCTTGGTACTAATTGGGTTAAACTTGAAATTCACCCAGACCCTAAATACCTGATGCCTGATGCTATAGAAACGCTTGCTGCAGCCTCAGTGTTATGTGAAAAAGGCTTTACAGTGTTGCCATATGTTCACGCAGATCCAGTGTTATGTCGTCGACTTGAAGAAGTTGGCTGCGCTGCTGTGATGCCACTGGGCAGCCCAATAGGCAGCAATCAGGGTTTAGCGACAGAACCATTTTTAGAAATCATCATTGAGCAAGCTAATATTCCAGTCGTCATCGATGCTGGGATAGGTGCGCCTTCACAAGCGTGTCGGGCAATGGAAATGGGAGCTGATGCTGTGTTAGTTAACACAGCAATTGCGAGTAGTGCCAATCCTCAACATATGGCGACATGTTTTAAAGATGCTGTTAACACTGGGCGTATAGCTTATCTTGCAGGTCTTGGTAGTGTGACAAAACATGCTGAACATACCAGTCCATTGACACAGTTTTTAGAGAACTGATCAAACTGAGAAGTTTATATAAACCTTAGAGGTTATTTGATGGACGGTAGATTTTTTATCAGGATGAAACGATGAGTTTTAGTGATTATTTTAAACAATTAGACCTCGATAAGTTGTCCATGCAGTTATATTCCTGCACAGCTAATGATGTTGAGCGTGCACTTGCCGCCCCGCAGCGTGATATCGACCACTTAATGGCACTGTTATCACCAGCGGCATCTGCATATTTAGAGCAAATGGCGCAGCAAGCATATCAGATAACAAGACAACGCTTTGGTGCCAATATTGGTATGTACTTACCTCTATATCTATCTAATTTATGTGCTAACGAATGTGATTATTGCGGCTTTTCAATGAGTAATAAATTGAAAAGAAAAACATTGTCTGATGATGAGTTAATAGCAGAAATTTCGATCATTAAACAACGTGGTTTTGATTCAATTTTATTGGTATCAGGTGAGCACGAAACCAAAGTAGGAATTGACTATTTTAGCCATGTTTTACCAATAGTTAAGCAACATTTTAGCTATGTTGCTATTGAAGTGCAGCCATTAAAAACAGAAGAGTATCAAGCGCTTGTAGCATTAGGCTTAGATGCTGTTATGGTCTATCAAGAAACGTATCAACCTATAACCTATGCTAAGCATCATACGCGTGGTAAAAAACAAGACTTCGTCTATCGGTTAACCACACCTGAGCGTGTAGCTAGTGCTGGTGTTGATAAAATTGGTCTTGGAGTATTACTTGGTTTGGATGATTGGCGTTTAGATGCACTATTAATGGGCTATCATCTATCGTATTTAGAACGTCGCTTCTGGCGTTCTCGTTATAGTATTTCTCTACCAAGATTAAGACCTTGTACTGGTGGTGTGACCCCGAAAGTTGAGTTAACTGATAAAGGCTTAGTGCAAATGATTTGTGCATTCAGATTATTCAATGCGCAACTTGAGATTAGCTTGTCAACACGTGAAGAACCTAGCTTTAGGAACAATTTACTGCCGCTTGGCGTCACCAATATCAGTGCAGGGAGCTCAACAGAGCCTGGCGGGTATCAAAACCCTAATACACAATTGGATCAGTTTGAAATAAGTGATGAGCGTAGCGCCAGTGAAATGGCAAATACTATGCGTACTATAGGCTTAAACCCCGTTTGGAAAGATTGGGAAAAAGCTTGGTGCTAGAAGTAAGGTTCATACACAATCTTCTTTGTGCAAGGGAAGAAAATTGAAGCTCGCTCTCACTGTACAAATTGCATATTTTGTTTGATAATTGTTGTTAGTTTGATTGTCTACAAATTAAGGACAACGAGTATGCAAATACCTTCAGCAATGAGTTCAGGTGTTCAAGGCCTTCAAGGGGCTCAGAATGATCTTGCTCAGGCAACCACCACAGTGGCTAAACCAGAACCGGTTCAAACTTCATCTTCGGCTTATTTAGCTGAAGATACAGTTAGCTTGAGTAGTCAATCAAATTCGTCAGATAAAGTGTCAGCACTAATTGATGCTCAACAAGCGGTTAATCATGGTCAAGCATCTGCAGAGGTCATTAATGTCGCCAATGAAAATGTTGGCACAGTTATCGATTTATCTGTTTGATTATGATTAATGCGGTTAGCCACAGTTTGAATCCTAAAATGATTCAAACTGAACAAACTGTCACTCAATATAGCCAATCAGCTATAGCTAGGAATGCTGTAACGCCGTTAACGGCAGTTTCAAATTCCGAAAAGACCACGACTTCATCAAGCCTGGTTTCAACTCAAGCTTCAAGTCAATCTGCTCAAGTATTAACTCAATCAACAATCCAAGCATCAAGTCCAACAACGCCAACGTTTATTGCACCATCAACACTAGTCGCACCTTCAAAGACTGCACTAGTGACGTCAAGTAAGAGTGAACCTACAGCGTTACATGCGCCTGAAATATCACCTTCTCAAATTCGTCAGATGGATGGTGCTAGCCATGCTGATAAGCTAGCATTTCAAACGTTAATTCCTACGGGGGCCTCATTACAGTCTGCTATTTCTCAAACTTCATCAGAAAATAGTGCGACCTACAATTTAAAAACCGGTGCGGTCAATGTTGCAGGGCTAATGGGAGCGAGTGATATCAATCATGCCGCTACTGTCATGCTAAAGAATGAGAAATCAACGGAACAGGATCCCATCATTAATCCTAATGCTGACACTTCTCAATCTGTGAAGTCAGAACAAGCGGTCACAAGTTCTAGCCAGCAAGAGCCGACTGAACAAGAACAATCTGCAGAGAAAGATAAATTAGAAAAGCAAGACCAAGTAGAGCAGGCAGAAAAAGAACAAGCTGATCAGGAAAAGGTTCAACAACAAAAAGATGAAGCAATTATCAAGGCACTTGCAGCAAGAGATCTTGAAGTTAAAACTCACGAACAAGCTCATGCTGCAGTCGGTGGCAATTATGCTAACTCTCCTGAATATACCTACGAAAAAGGTCCGGATGGTAAGCGTTATGCAGTAGAAGGTAAGGTAAACATTGATGTCGGCGTGATAGAAGGGGATGCTCAAGCTACGGTTACTAAGATGCAGAAAGTTTACGCTGCAGCAATGGCACCCGTTCAGCCTTCATCAGCAGATTTACAAGTCGCTGCAGAAGCAACTCGAAAATTAAATGAAGCCAAAAAAGAGCTTATAGTCGAGCGACAAGAAAAAGTAATGTCGACAGAGGAAACTCAACATATTAATGACTTAGGCCAGATTTTTAACAATGTTGATGGTGACAGCCTCAATAGTGGACTAGAGCTTGAACAGCTTAATTCCACATTGTCTGATCAATCAAACTTTCAACCAAACCCTCAATCAGAACGTGAAACCAATACACGTTTGTCAGCCATTGATATCGCTGTTTAATCAATTATCTGCAATATGCTACAGCGTTACCGTCTATTTAATAAAAGCCTAAAGTCGAGTAAGCCCATGCTGTTTTAGAATCAGCGATTCCAATAATTGGCTAGCAGGACCTTGTCTATCGCGGTTTGGTACAACCAGTGAAAGTTGGATTTTCCGACTTGTGCTGCCGATTAATGACAATCTATGTAGTGACTTATTAGCAATGTCTTCACTGACTAAATAAGCGGGTAACCAACAAAATCCCAACCCATTTTTTAAAATGGTAATGGCCTCATGAAAATTGGTTACCGTCCAGCGTTGTTCTGACTTGAGCCAACCTGTCTCGATGGTTTTTTCTTTCGCGGTATCTTTAATAACGATTTGCAAATGTTGCGCTAATTCTTGATCGTCATTAATCACTGATTGTTGTGCTAATGCGTGTTCAGGGGAGCATACTAATATCATTTCTGATTCACAGATAGATTCTGCAATAAAGCCTTTGGGGGGAACACCACAAATAGCGATATCTGCTTGTTGTTGCGTAATTAACTCATGAGTACCAGAAATGACAGAATCGATAATAGTGACTCGAGTGCCTCGACTATGTGGTAAGAAGGCTTGCAATGCACCAACTAAATAGTGCATCGGATAGATGAGTTCTCGAGCAATGGTTAAATTTGGCTCCCAACCTTGTCCTAGATTACTGGCAAGTAACTCTAAATCATCCACAGTTTGAGTTAAATGACGGGAGCGTCTTAGTAATACTTCGCCTTGCTCAGTTAGGTAGGCTTTTCTGCCTTTAACTTCAAGTAACTGAATACCGAGTTGTGATTGTAATTTAGCGACTGCATGATTTAGTGAAGATTGACTTTTATTCATTTTTTCAGCCGCTTGCGCGTATCCACCGTAATCTACAACTGATTGTATTATTCGCCATTGTTCTAGGGTGGATTTAGCTCTACTCATTTTTTTCTCTATTTGTATTTAACTATTTGATATAAAAATGGCGCGTTGTATAACGCGCCATATAACAAGTTAAGCTTACTTGTTTGGTTTAATCTTCTCTTTTGAAGTGACTTGCACTGGCAAATACTTTTGAGTTGCTTTGATATTTGCTAAGTATGGGCCTTTATGCAGCGTTTTTGGCCAATCTAATAGCATCATTGCCAGCACATTTCGATGTTCTCCCATGACCATATCAGGATTTCCTCTTGGTGATGGAATAAGCTGATACTCAGGATTAAACGAAGAGGTTATGTGATCTTGAGTTTTCTTCACCACAGGATGATCTCGCTGGCCTGTAAGTAAGAAACTAATACCTACTTCGGCAATAATATCGTCAGTGGCGTCAGTTAAAATTCGTTCAATATTGCTATCGAAATAGTCTAAAATCCATTGGAATTCTTTTTGACTCACTTCTTGTTGATAATAGCCGCTTGCAGCAAAAATAAAGTGCGTCATACCGTAGAGTTTGTTTCTAAATTGCTTTTTATCTAATTCAGAATCCTGCTCATTTGGGTAAGTCTCGATAAACGCTTTTTTATATTCTGCGACATAATCGCCAACATTAAGCTGTTTAGCCCAATATACATAGTTTACCAGTTGTGCTGCCCATGCTTTTATCATTGCAGGATCAGTTAATGCTGGCGCTAAATCGTATGATTTTACTGCCTTAACCATTTGCTGATGACAAGGTCCCATAAAGCCTAATTCATCAGTTCTACTTGCATAACGTAATAAAATATCACTGTAGAAAATGAATTCAGGGAAGGGTGCTAGTGCTTTTTTACGAGCTTTAGCACGAGGGCCTTTACCTAACATGCTAATCACTTGTTGGCTTTGTTCATTGATAAAATTAGGTTTATCTAGGTTACAAGCAAAGAAGTTTTGGCGCTCAGTAATGGTAATAAGATCAATTAAGGCAGCATTAGAATACTTTTCATCACCTGTCATTCGATACATTCTTAAACCATAATGCCCTTGAATTCTTGGCGGCAAAGAATACATGTTTTGTTCTAGGTTCACTTGAATTGCACTTCGTACTTGTTCATGTGTGAGCTGGTGATCGTTGGATTCACCAGTTTTAGCGAAACTTGCACCAGAGGTGAGTAACAAAGAAAAACTAGCTAAACAAGCAAATGATTTAATCTTTCGAATTGCCGTCATTTATGGTTCTCCTGATGATGGATGAAATATCAGTGGGTGGCGCTAGTATAATGGCCAATTGCTCGCTGAGAATTAAATTATCTTCATTAACAATAAAAATTTCAAAAACTTGACGCGCTGTTACTGACGATTTACGAGAGTGAATAATGACATTAACAAGTGCTTGATACCATAGCGGTAAATAATACTCGATGCCTTCGTTAGCAATGCCGTTAAAACTATAGGTTAAATCTGCCGCTTCATACCAGTGTGAATTAAAACTATTATAAAAAGTGTTGTGTAAACTTGCAGTGTCTAAATGAGATGTTGAATAGAACTGCATTATTAACTGACTTCTAAACACTCTTAATTGCTGCTGATAAACGCTAGCAGCTTGCTCACGCGCCGAGGCTTGCAAGTGTGGGACACGCAGTTGTATATATTGGCTTAACCAATGCTGACCAAGTTGATGGTGATCCGCTGAAGCGCCAAATTTATTGTTTAAGTAAAATTGGCTGCCTCTAGCAAGTCCCGATATAGCTTGCGCTATCGCGTCAATGACGTTTAATGCTTGTCTTCTATTTTTGATTTTTTCTCGATAACTGATGCTAACCTGCGCAAATTGATGCCCGATCACAGGGTAACGTATGGTGTGGGTCGTTGTTTTCTCGCCAGGGTGGATAAATAACTCACCTAATAAACGCTTGTCATGCCAAACACGTATGGTCGTGTTTTGATTTGCATTTAACGTGAGACTTTCTGTATCAGTATCAGTATCAGTATCAGTATCTGTACCGGTAACGTTTAAATTATTAGTTTGTTGCGAGGATAGATTATTATCGAGCTTATGAGCATAAGGCTTAATCACGTCGAATGTAACGCCAAAATCACTCAGCACGTCCATGCTTTGTTCGATTAACGTTAACGCTGACGTTGTGCCCTGATATGCTTGATGAGGCAGCTTTGCGAGGTGCTGACCAATATTCCATGGGGCTACATTGATGTTGCTTGTTTGAGAGTTTAAAAATCTTGTGATTTGTGCAGAGGTTAAATTGCTGTCGTAATATTGCGCTGAGTAAATTGATGGCTTAGCGGCATTAGATGCCATTTTAATTGTTTTAATTGCAGCAAGTGGCGTTTTATTTTTTTCTTTCGCTCTTGTTTGGTAAGCAATCCAAGCACTTTTTCTGCATTGTTCATCAGGTTGTAAAATAAGGTATTTTGCTAAACTGATATCAAAATCTTTCTTATTTCTTTCGTTAGTTTCTACGTTACTCATGTCGAGCGTTTCTTTTGACTTGATTTCCGCTGTCGCTGAGTTAATTGGTTGAGGTAATTCACAGCCAGATTGATTAAATACCATTGAGAGATGTTGGCTTTGTAAGTTTCGCCTAATTGTTGCTTGCGCATTATGGAGTTGCGACTTGAGGTTAATATCTAACTGTGTGGCTTTTAATGTGGCCAGTCTTAAGGATAATTTGGCGTAGGTAGGCTCATCATTATCAAGCTTACTGATCAACTTCGTTAAGTTAGGAGAATTGAGCATGGCTTGTAATTCATCAGCAAGATGTAGCTGACACATTAAGATGCTTTCACGTTGATTATCTTGGGCTAAGTCACGATAGTAATTTAACCTATCATTGATGTTATTAAAGCCAAGGGTGAGCTGCTCAAATTGAACAGCTTGAGTTGAAGCACTGGCTTGAGTATCAAGCTGAGATAATGTTGGCTTAAATTGCAAACATTGCTGAATGAAGAGGTTTAAAGGACTGGCAACTGCCGGAGCAGTTGCCATAAGACTAAAAACTAGGATTACTACAAAAGTGTTCTTTTGCATAAGCGACGCGTTCTTCCACTGATAACGTCGGTCCTTTTAGACCTTCGACATGTTTAAGTCTTCCTACAATCCCTTTTCCATTTGCTGTTTGAATAGCAAGTCCGGGACGTGCATTGAGCTCAAGTAATAAAGGCCCACGTTCTTTATCTAATACCATATCGGTACCTAAGTAACCCAGTTCACACATCTCATAAGCGCTTGATGCGGTATGTAACAGTGTGTCCCAATTGGGTACTTGAATTTTTGATAATTCAAAGTTGGTGTCTGGGTGTTTAAGCACTGGTTTATCGAACTGAACTGCATGCAGGCTCTTACCTGTCGCGATATCTAAACCAACACCAACTGCGCCTTGGTGCAAATTAGCTTTGCCGTCTGAGGCTGCAGTAGAACATCGAAGCATTCCCATGACGGGGTAGCCTTTGAAAATAATCAACCGAATATCTGGAACGCCTTCATAACTGAAACCGTCAAAAACCGGATCAAATTGAATTAAGCCTTCAACAATACCGACATCTGGCTTACCGCCTAAGGAGAATAAGCCACTCAATATGTTTGATACATGACGGTAGACTTCATTAGGGGTAACTTCGTCACCATTAGGTTTGTAGTAACGTCCATTTTCTACATGGGTAATAACTAAAATCCCTTTACCACCAGATCCTTTAGCGGGTTTGATAACAAAGCCACTTCGTCCTAAAACCATTTGTGGGATTTCATTAATTTTATGTTGTTCTTCAACAACACCAATTAAGTCAGGCACCGCAATATCGTTAGCTAGCGCAAGCTGCTTTGTAATCAATTTATCATCAACACGCTTGTAAAACTTACGTGGATTATATTTGCCAATATAATCGATATTGCGCTTATTCATGTTTAACACGCCATTTCTGCGTAACTCCCAAGGCCAAGCAAAGTTCATTACTTATCTCCAGCCAAAGGCTTAAAGCGTTTAAGCTCTGTTAAGCGATATCCTGTGTATTGTCCCATCACAAGAACTAAGGCTAAAATCACTAAGTGAATACCTAAGAAGTTAAATACCCAATGTTGGATTAGCGTGTTACTCATTGCCAAATAAGCTAAGGTTGCGACAAATAGACTGCCGCCACCTGCCATCATGACTGATTTAGGGCCTTCTTCTTCCCATAAAATCGACATTCTTTCAATCGTCCAAGCAAGAATAATCATCGGGAAGAAGGTAATAGTTAATCCTTCACTAAGCCCAACCTTATAAGAGATAAGGGTAAATAAGCCAATGATGAAAATGACCACAATGATGACGGCCGATATTCGGGATATTAGCAGTAAGTTGAGCTGCGATAAGTAAGAACGAATCATCAAACCAAACGCCACAATTAGCAAGAAGCCGATTAGACCTGTCAATAATGTAGTTTGTATAAAGGCGAGGGCGATTAATACTGGCATAAACGTACCAGACGTTTTAATCCCGATAATGACGCGCAAGAATACGACGACTAACACACCAATAGGAATTAATAGAATGCCCTTAAAGGTGCTTTGCTCTTCAAGTGGTAATTGATACAAAGAGAAGTCTAAGCTATCGGTATTCATCATCATATCGATAGAGGTCGCTAAGGCTGAGCGAGTCTCTTGTAACATTGAGAAGTTAACTTGTGAATTACTCCCCCCAGTTACATCGAGTACTGATAAGCCATTGTGCTGCCAAAGAACCAAGTTTTCAGGACGGCCTTGTTTATTATTTTCAACGTCAAATAATACCCACTCACCATCTTGGTAGACTTGAACATAGGGATTTAATTGTTGACGACGACGCTGATCTTCAAGCATTAAGCCGCTAACTTGTTTAGCTGGAACCCCTTTAGATTGCATCATATGTAAAAATAGTTGGGTACGCGTATTTACCGATAACAATAGGGCGAGATTTTGAGATTGATTACTGTCATTAATCACAGACATAAGCTGTTGCGCGTAAGACAGATTACTGGCGCTTCGCTCCCATACATCATTGATAATTTGTTCAGCTGCACCGCGCTCTGTAACCTGCCAAAGGTATGGTTCAGGAGTCACAGGTTCTTCTTCTGCATCTACTGATAACTGACCCGTAGGCACTAATGTGACGCGGTAGTACAGAGATTGGCGGCCTGAAGCTTCACGTATTGACCACACGGCACGGCGATCTTCACCTTCAGAGATGTTTAAGCCATAACCTGCAGATGTGGCATTTTCAGCAAGCACGTCAAATGCGGGATCTTGTGGTAAAGACAAAGATGCTTCAGCAGGTTTGTCTGTGCCATTGAACATCACTTTGGCCTCTACTGACCAGCTTTGAACTTGTTTGCCCGGAAAAAACGGTACGTTATGCTCAACACTTCGATAAATACTGGTACTAATGCCAAATATAAAAAGTAGGGCGACAAAGATAAAAAACGGTTTACGAGAATGCATTTTAAGTCCTATTGGCTGTTAGTCGCTGCTTGTTGTGGTTTTTTACCATGAATATAAATTTGGCCGACATCAACAACTGCAATGTCTTTCATAAACTTACGACCGAGCAGTAATGGATATTCAAGGTGGCTTCGGTCGGTTAAGTTTAAATCTGTTTCAGCTGCATATTTGCCAATTTTTAGATGAGCATGGATCACTGGGCGTCTATCGTCTGGCGCATCTGCATCTTGTTTAATACGTACAAATCGCTCAACTTTATGCTCGAACGTATTACCTGGTTGATCTTTTCCATTGGTCATTACATCAAAACGAACCCACTGAACACCGTTTCGCTCAAAAAGAACGATATTTCTGGCGTCTAATGATGAAGACTCAGCACCGGTATCAATACGTGTTTCAAATGACGCCTTAAGTTCATCGACATAAACATGTTCAACTTCACCAAGCATGATTTTGTCAGACACTGCAGATTCAGGACATTGCGGAGCTTCACTGAGCTGTGCAAGCGCAGCTGCATCATCATTCATTTTTTTAGATTGTTTTGCTAGTGCATCGGTAATCTGTAATTTTAGATCGTTTACTTCAGCGCTTAAGCTTTGCATCTCGGCGGTAGAGTGGGCGCATTGTGCATTAATGGCTTCAATGATGGCAGTTTGAGACGAAGCTAAATTTGCATTTAACTCATCACTTCCAACTGGCGTGATTTTGTCTTTACTTGCACAACCGGCCATTAAAGTAGCGGTGATTGATAAAACGATTACCTGCTTTAACATGACAATTCCTGTTATTAATACATCTGAATTTATTATTTTTACTATTTGTTATTACTAACCAGTGTAAGGTTAGACTAAATCATGATTGGGTTGATTTTTTATTGCTATGATTGTGGCTCTTTTAGGAGCAGGGTAACCCTCTACTGTTAAGCTCACATCATTAGGGTCAAGATAATCCACTAAAGATTCATTCTTCATCCATTGCGTAGAACGTTGTTCTGCCATAGATGTAATATCTACGTCTACACATCTAATATCGGTAAAGTCGCATTTCTTTAACCATAGCATGAGTGCATCTACAGAGGGTAAAAACCACACGTTATTCATCTTGCCATATCTATCTTCTGGTACAAGAACGGCATTTTCATCACCATCTATGACTAACGTTTCAAGCACAAGTTCGCCACCCATTCTTAATTGGTCGCGTAATTGAAGCAAGTGATCTATAGGTGAACGGCGGTGGTAAAGGACTCCCATTGAAAATACGGTATCAAAGGCGTCGAGTGGAGGTAACTCTTCAATTCCTAGTGGTAATAAATGAACAGGGTGTTCATTACCTGCTAGACGTTTAACCGCTTCAAACTGGCATAAAAATAGTGGTGAAGGGTCAATACCAACCACACGTTTAGCACCAGCACCAAGCATTCGCCACATATGGTAACCACTGCCACAACCCACATCTAAAACCGTACGGTTTTCAAGTGGTGAAATATGTTCTTTTACTCGGTCCCATTTCCAATCACTTCGCCATTCAGTGTCAATGTCGATACCATGGATTTGAAATGGTCCTTTACGCCAAGGTTGAAATAATCCGAGTAAATTCTTTAGCTTTTCAGCTTGTCCCGTAGTTAATTGCGAGCCATCTCCAATTTGTACACCATTGAAGAGGTCTATTGTAGTTGGCGCTGGGTAATGTAGCTTATTGAGTACTTTTTCCCATTTAGGTAAATTGCCGTGTTTATGTTCACGCTGCCATTTACCTAATATTGCTGGAAGTTCTTCTAACCAATGTTGAAGATTCGAGTCTGCTATTTGCTGATAAAAAGAACTAAAACTAATCACTTTATTGCCACCATAGATGCAAAGTTAAAACATTGAAACCACACTGTCGAATGGCTAAAACCATTATCGGCAAAACGCTGTTGATGCATAGATAAGCTATCAGGGCGCATGACATTTTCTAATGCACTGCGCTTTTGGCTAATTTCTAATTCGCTATATCCATTGGCACGTTTAAAGTCTAAGTGTTGCTCATCCAGTAATGTCTGAATAGTAGCATCTTCAAAGCGTAATTTTTCTGATATGACTAATATACCACCAGGCAATAGTCCTTGATAAATTTTGGCGATGATTGCGTCTCTATCCGTTACAGGTAAAAACTGTAATGTAAAGTTAAGCACCACCATTGATGCGTTTGATATTTCGATGTCTCTTATATCACCACAAATTAATTCGACTTCGGTATCGCTAACGTAGGCTGATAGATTCTCTTGGCAACGAGACACCATTGATTCGCTATTATCAACGGCAATGATACGGCATTGACGCTGCTCAATTTGACGACGAATACTTAGCGTAGCTGAACCTAACGAACTTCCTAAATCGTAAACGTTAGATTTTGGTGTTACGTAACGATTAGCAAAATCACCTATGGTGCTAATGATTTGGGTATAACCAGGAACAGAGCGACGGATCATGTCGTTAAAAACACCTGCTACACGATTATCAAACTGAAAATCTGATATTTGTTCGCTAGCGGAAGCATAAATTGTGTCTTGTTGAGAATTCATCTGCAGTAACTTGAAAAAATCGTAATTTCATTTTAGCTAATCCTAGCAAATAGCAGCAAGTATCCTATTGGTATTTTTTGTATTTTTTTATTTATTTAGCTAATTTTGCATAATTTTTTAATGTAAGAGGTCAAATGGTCGATATAAATCGGTATGATGAACATAAATGTAAAAACTTTTACATTGTTAGCAGAAGTTCTTAATAAATTTTTTACAGAAGGGAATCACTGATAAAGTGGTAAACCTCATTATAAATCATTGTAGAGTTGGGACAATTTACAAAGGAATGCGCTTGAAGTTAATTAGAACATTATTAGTAATAGTACTGGTTATCCCTTTTTTCTTCTTCGTTTCAGCCAATGAAGGCACTTCTTCTGTTGCTGAATCGCTACCAAGTAGTATGACATTATCTATGAGTGAGGATGCTTATCCTTATCAATTTGTCGACGCTAAAGGTAACGCTGCAGGGGTCATGGTCGATTTATGGCGCGAGTGGTCAATAGTCACAGGTACCAAAGTGACATTTAAACCCATGCAATGGCATCAGTCTTTACAAGCCTTAACTGATGAAGATGTTGATTTACATATTGGTATGGCGGTGACAGAAGAGCGACTGCGACAATTCTCCTACGCTGATAACGTTTCGTCACTTCATTCCTATTTATACCTGCATAAAGATATCGCAAATAAAAAATCCATTACTGAAATCAAGCCTTTTAAAATAGGCATCATTGAAGGCACTTCTCACGAAGCCGATTTATTAGCCATAGAACCTAAATTAACCTTTAAATATTTTAAAACCAAACAAGCGCTATATGATGCTGTGGTAGCAGGTGAGTTATATGCTTTTGCTGCTATACAGGGTTATTACAATGGTATTCCAATCAATTTTGAATTAGCTAATAACTTTCATATTTCATCAAGATTACTGATCAAAGAAATTGATTTGTCTCCTGCAGTAAAGATAAAAAATGCAGCTTGGTTACCTGCGATTAATCAAGGTTTTGAGCAAATACCCACGCAGTTAGTTGATGAAATTGAAAAGCGTTGGTTTGGTTATCGTCGTGAATCAAGTGGTGTTGTCATTGCGATGCAGATGAATGTCGAACCTTTCGTTGATATTGGTTTAGATGGTCTACCCCATGGTTTGTTTGTTGATCTTTGGCGTTTATGGTCTGAAAAAACAGGCATTGCTATTGATTTTATTCCTAGTGATATGAACGGTAGCATAGAGTTGATTAAGCAAGGTCATGCTGATGTGCATATTGGCTACCCGGAAAGCGATCAAATCAATACGGGGCTTAATAGGGCTAATCATATCTATTCTGTCAAAAGTCGATTTTTTAGCTATGAAAAAGAAATAAAAGACATTAGCGAAGTTGATGGAAAGCGTATCGGTTTATTTGCGACATCGCCTTACATCATCGAATTAAGAAAATTAGTTCCTAATGCGCAAATTCGTTACTACGACTCAATCGACCAATTAATAAAGGCCAGTCGCGACGGCGATATTGTTGGATTCGTTGCTTCGAGCGCGTATACCTCACACTATTTACTTAACCATAAATCTTGGTCTGAGTTTTATCAGTTTAATGCCGTAGACTTTGATACCAATATTTATAACCTCACAAATTTAGAAGATGTTGAGCTTGCAGAACGAATTGCCAATGGTTTTAAGCTGATTAGTCAGTATGAAATGGCGAAAATAGAGCAAAAATGGTTACTCAATAAAGCCGATAGGACGTTTTCTACTATTGATAAAAAAATCTATATCAGTAATAAGGAAAAGCAATACTTAGCTTCACTAGGTGCCATTAAGTTAGGTTACTTAACCGAATGGGCTCCAATGGAATATCAAAATGAACTAGGTGAATTTTCTGGTATTAATAAAGATGTCGTCAACATTATTACCCATCAGCTTGGTATCGACATTATTCCAGTTGCGTATCAGAACTGGAGCATGCTCAATCAAGATTTAAAAATGGGGAAAATTCACCTTGTCGGGAGTATGGCGAAAAATAGCCATCGTGAACCAAACCTTGAATTCACTGAGGGCTATTGGCCGTCACCTTGGGCAATTGCCACTACGTTAACCCAGCAACCATTGTTTAACCTAAGCCAATATAATGGTAAGCGCATTGCTGTGGTTAAAGATTACAATGTGATAAATATTTTAAGGCAACAATTTCCAGGCCTTGAAATTGTGCAAGTAGAAAGCACGAAAAGTGGATTGAGTGCAGTGTCTTCCGGTCACGTAGACTTGTTCATTGAACAGGTTGTTACACTGGCTTACGCCCTTAATGAAGGGGGCTTTCCTGATTTGAAAATGGCCTTGGTTGCTGATTTAACTGAGCAAAAAAGTCACATTGGTGTCTATCCAAAATTAAAAGAACTGGTACCGATATTAAATCGAGCAATTGAAACCATTGATGAAACTAAACAGCAGCAATTATACCAAGACTGGGTCGCAGTCGATTTACGGTCAGAAGCTGACAAGTACCAAAAGTGGTTCAACATTGTGCTATTTGGCTTGCTGATTATCAGTGTGATTACGTTTGTTGTGTTCTTAGGTAATAAGCGCCTTAAACTTGAAATTTCGCGTCGCAAGAATGCCGAAAAGAAAATAAAATTTATTGCAGAACATGATCCTGTGACCAAGTTACCTAATAGAGGATTATTAGATGATCGTTTGGCTTGCGCAATCAATAGCCATCACCGAGAGCAGGTGAAATTTGCGTTGTTATTTATCGATTTAGATAAATTTAAAATGGTGAACGATCAATATGGTCATCATATTGGCGATGCGCTATTGATAGGCATTGCTGACTTGCTTAAGACGGTGGTGAGAAAGTCGGATACCGTGTCGCGATTTGGCGGTGATGAGTTCGTTATCTTACTTAATAAAATTGAAAGTGCTCAATGTGCAGCTAAAGTCGCCGACAACATTTTAAACGTGCTCAGTGAGCCAATTAAGGTGGGAGAGATTTCGTTAATCGCATCTGCAAGTATTGGCATCGCCGTTTATCCAGATGATGGTGATGACCCGATTTCATTGTTACAGTTCGCTGATAAAAAAATGTATACAGTGAAAAAGCAGGGTGGTGATAAACACAGCTAATCGTTGCCATTGGCTCAAAAATGGCCAAAAGCAGCCAAAACATTATTGTTTGCTGCTTTTTTGCACGCTTATGCTGCTAAGTTTTTCCTAAACTCTAGCCAATTGCAGTAAACTGATTGATACTTCCTAGCAAAAATTACGCACTCATTTATTAAACGCTAAATTGGCGTATTATAAGTGCTATAGTTGCCAGCATTATTTTAATATAATGCAAAAATACATTCTTTTAGACACCTATTTCCGAATAAAGGGTAGAGTTAAATGCGCAGTCATTATTGTGGAGACGTCAATAAGTCTCATCTTGGTCAAGAAGTCACCTTAGTCGGTTGGGTTAACCGTAGCCGTGATTTAGGCGGTGTTATATTTTTAGACCTTCGTGACAGAGAAGGGATTGTTCAGGTTGTATACGATCCTGACTTAGAAGATGTGTTCAAGGTGGCCAGCAGTCTACGCGGTGAATTCTGTGTGCAAGTTAAAGGCTTAGTACGTGCGCGTCCTGATAGCCAAATCAATGCGCAGATGAAAACTGGGGAAATTGAAGTATTAGGTAAAGACCTAACCATTATCAATACTTCAGCGCCATTACCGCTGAGCATGGATAATCACCAAAACAATAGTGAAGAACAACGCTTAAAATATCGCTACCTTGATTTACGTCGCCCAGAAATGGCTGATCGTTTGGTTTTCCGCTCAAAAGTGACTAGCGCTGTTCGTCGCTTTTTAGATGACAGTGGCTTTTTAGATATTGAAACACCAATATTAACTAAAGCCACACCTGAAGGTGCGCGTGATTATTTAGTACCAAGTCGTACTTATAAAGGCCAGTTCTTTGCTTTGCCTCAGTCTCCACAATTGTTTAAGCAATTGTTAATGATGTCGGGCTTTGATAGATATTACCAAATCGTAAAATGTTTCCGTGATGAAGATTTACGTGCAGATCGTCAGCCTGAATTTACTCAAATTGATATCGAAACGTCATTCATGTCATCTGAGCAAGTGATGGCAAAAACGGAAGAAATGGTTCGCGGTTTATTTAACGATTTACTGAATGTGGATTTGGGCGAATTTCCAAGAATGTCATATGCAGAAGCAATGACACGATATGGTTCAGATAAGCCTGATTTACGTAACCCGCTTGAATTAGTGGACGTCGCTGACGTATTAAAAGACGTTGAATTTGCGGTATTCAGTGGTCCAGCAAATGATGAAGAAGGCCGTGTAGCAGCATTACGTATTCCGACAGGTGCATCATTGTCTCGTAAACAGATTGATAACTACACTAAATATGTCGGCATTTACGGCGCTAAAGGTTTAGCGTGGATGAAAATCAATGATTTAAGTGCTGGGATGGAAGGTATCCAATCGCCTGTGCTTAAATTCTTGAACGAAGACATCGTTAATGAAATTATCGCTCGCACTAATGCACAAACTGGTGACATTATTTTATTTGGTGCAGATAAAGCTAACGTAGTTGCTGAAGCCATGGGCGCATTACGTCTTAAAGCCGGTGAAGACTTTGAGTTGTTGGAAGGTGAATGGCGTCCATTATGGGTTGTCGATTTCCCTATGTTCGAAAAAATAAATGGTGGCTTCCATGCTGTTCACCATCCATTTACCGCCCCACGTGGTGTTTCGCCTGAGCAATTAGAAGCCGATCCAGCTGGTACTGTTTCTGATGCTTATGACATGGTACTTAATGGTTGCGAATTAGGTGGCGGTTCAGTCCGTATCCACAATGCAGAAATGCAAAGTGCAGTATTCCGCCTCTTAGGTATTTCAGACGAAGAAGCAAACGAGAAGTTTGGTTTCTTATTAGAAGCGTTACGTTACGGTACACCACCACATGCTGGTTTAGCCTTTGGTTTAGATCGCATTATTATGTTGATGACCGGAGCAAGCTCAATTCGTGATGTGATGGCATTCCCTAAAACAACAACGGCAGCATGTCCACTAACCAATGCTCCAGGATTTGCCAATCCACAACAACTGGTTGAGTTAGGTGTGAGTGTCATTCCTCAAGAGAAACCTGCTGCTGAAGAGTAAGCTTAATGATTAAGTCGATTTTTTGTATGTCGACATCAAGCATTAAATGACAAACCGAGGCAATTGCCTCGGTCTGTTTTTATATAGAACAAAATAACTGAAGGAGTCGTAATGGCAGGTCACAGTAAATGGGACAACATTAAACATCGTAAAGCAGCGCAAGATGCAAAACGAGGAAAACTTTTCAGTAAATTTATCCGTGAGTTAACAGTATCGGCACGTGAAGGTGGTTCAGATCCTGATGCAAACCCGAGACTGCGTGCCGCGATTGATAAAGCATTATCCAATAACATGACCCGTGATACAGTCGAACGTGCTGTTAAACGTGGGGCTGGTGAGCTGGATGGGCAACAACTCGATACCATCATTTATGAAGGTTATGGACCTGGCGGTACTGCAGTGATGGTTGAAACCATGACTGATAATAAAAACCGAACCGTATCAGGTGTGCGTAATGCGTTCAGTAAATCGGGTGGTAACTTAGGTACTGATGGTTCAGTTGCTTATATGTTTACTAAGTCCGGTGTCATTTCTTATGATGCAAATATCGACGAAGATGAATTGATGGATGCTGCATTAGAAGCGGGTGCCGAAGATGTTATCACCCATGACAATGGCGCATTTGATGTCATGACTACGCCGGATGCTTTTGGTGTGGTAAAAGATGCATTAGATGCAGCAGGCTTTGAAGCGATCAATGCTGAAGTGACTATGATTGCAGGAACTAAAGCTGAATTAGATGCGGATACAGCTGCTAAATTTATGCGCTTAATTGATAACCTTGAAGATCATGATGATGTTCAAGAGGTATATCATAATGCTGAAATTTCAGATGAAGTAATGGAGACCTTGGGTTAACACGCTCAAGCAATGGGTAAACCATGACAATTATATTGGGCATTGACCCAGGCTCTAGGATCACAGGTTACGGCGTTATTCAATGCCAAGGTCGCCAACAACGCTATCTTGGTAGTGGCTGTATTCGAACTTCTGCCGATGATTTACCCACAAGACTCAAGCAAGTTTTTGATGGTATAACAGAAATCATTAAACAGTATCAGCCAGATCAATTTGCCATTGAACGTGTGTTTATGGCTAAAAATGCCGATTCAGCACTCAAACTCGGCCAGGCGAGAGGAGTGGCAATTGTTGCTGCTATGAATGCCAACTTACCCGTTGCTGAATACAGTGCAACTCAGATCAAAAGTGCAGTTGTTGGTACTGGACGCGCCCAAAAAGAGCAAGTTCAGCACATGATCCAACAAATTTTCAAATTGCCATCTGCCCCGCAAGCAGATGCCGCAGATGCATTGGGTGTTGCCGTTTGCCATCATCATACTTTTCAAAGTTTAATTGCAATGGGCGGTAAAGCCCAAAGCCGAACATACGGACGTTATAAATGATAGGAAGATTAAGTGGGTTGGTTGTTGAGAAACAAGCACCGGAAATCGTGTTGGATGTAAATGGTGTAGGTTATGAGTTACAGGTACCTATGACCAGTTTCTATGAGCTCCCTGAGTTAAATCAACAAGCAATGTTATTCACCCACTTTGTGGTGCGTGAAGATGCACAGCTTTTATATGGTTTTATAACCAAGCAAGAGCGGGCGTTATTTAGGTTATTAATTAAAACTAACGGTGTTGGTCCTAAACTCGCCTTAACAATATTGTCTGGTATGACGGCGGCTGAGTTTGTTAATTGTGTCGAACGAGATGATATAGTCACTTTAGTTAAGTTACCTGGAGTCGGTAAAAAAACGGCAGAGCGTTTAGTGGTTGAGATGCGAGATAAGCTTAAAAGCTTACTAGAGGCCTCCGTTGGATCTGAGCGCGAGTTTGCTTTACAGAGTAATTATAAGCCAGCAGCTGTTGAAAACAATGCAGAAGAAGATGCCATTGCAGCACTTGTTTCTCTAGGCTATAAACCTGCACAAGCGAGTAAAGCTGTATTAAGTGCATACACTGACGGTATGAGCAGCGAAGTCCTGATTAAGGCTGCATTAAAGTCAATGCTATAAAGAGGCAACAATGATAGAAGCGGATCGTTTAATTCAGCCACAAGAGTTTGAGCAAGAAGTGCATATTGACCGTGCTATGCGGCCGAAAATGCTCGATGATTACACAGGGCAAGATGACACTCGTGCACAGCTTAAAGTATTTATTGAGGCTGCACTGAAACGTGAAGAAGCACTGGATCATATGTTGATTTTCGGCCCTCCAGGTTTAGGTAAAACAACATTGGCCATGATCGTAGCTAATGAAATGGGCGTAAACATCAAATCTACATCAGGCCCTGTACTGGAAAAAGCCGGGGATCTTGCAGCCTTATTGACTAATCTTGAGCATGGCGATGTGTTATTTATTGATGAGATTCATCGATTAAGTCCAGTTGTAGAAGAAATCTTATACCCAGCAATGGAAGATTATCAATTGGACATCATGATTGGAGAGGGGCCTGCTGCTCGTTCAATTAAACTGGATTTACCGCCATTTTCTTTAATTGGTGCGACAACTAGAGCAGGGGCATTAACATCGCCATTGAGAGCGCGTTTCGGTATACCGTTAAGGCTAGAGTTTTATAACGTCAAAGATTTGTGCACCATTGTGACTCGCTCTGCCAAGGTGATGGAGTTACCGATTGATGAAGCAGGCGCTTTTGAAATAGCCAAACGCTCTAGAGGTACCCCTCGAATTGCCAATCGTTTACTAAGACGCGTTAGAGATTACGCTGAAGTTAAACATAATGGCTTTGTTACTGAAGATGTGGCTAAAAAAGCGCTGGACTTACTCGATGTCGATTTAGAGGGCTTTGACTATTTAGACAGAAAGCTATTGTTAGCCATTATTGATAAGTTTATGGGCGGGCCTGTTGGTTTAGACAACCTTGCAGCTGCTATTGGTGAGGACAGAGAAACAATTGAAGATGTATTAGAGCCATTTTTGATTCAACAAGGCTTTATTCAACGAACACCTCGAGGTCGTATTGCAACAGATAGAGCTTATCAACACTTTGATATAATAAAACCTGCAGAATAAAGTGTTAACATTTTTAAAAGGGAAAGCATTAGCTTTCCTTTTTTTATGTTTTTATAAAGTGAATAACTATTCAAAAGTGATTGTTATCATTTTTATAACAATTGCTGCTATGTGAAATTCATTCAAAAAATATTTTTCTTCAGTATGTTGTTGCTGATTTGTTATACCTAGGCAGTATATATCTCCAATGTAAAAATATCTTATTGATTGTGCCAATATATCAATTCGTAATTAGTACAACTAACTCAAAATAATTACCCTCCATTGTTAATAATAATGCTGATGAAATAGTCATCATTATTTGATAATCCTTGAATGCTAGTTGTGGCGGCGCTTTCAGCGTTTTCTGAGTAAAACTATCCAATAGCTGAACCAATTCTGAATTAATTAACGATTCTCCAATCATGGTTCAATATATTTGTGTGATCCAAGTCACATTTTTGATTAGAAGTAAGTTTTAAAAATGTTATAACGGCACCAGTGATTAATGCTGAATAATTTGCAATTAAATAGTTTTTTATCCTGCTTATTTAAATTGAGGGTGTTTTGGGATGTAGATCACTTATTTTTGATTACAATCGCAGTGCATATTTATTAACAAAAAATGGCTTAAAAGTTACAACTTCGTGGTTTGACGAAATATCTCTGGTTATTCAGTATCTAGGCCAACGCAATTTTAAATATTTATTTATTTGCGTAAACAGAATAAGAAAAGATATCACCAGGGAGCAACAAATGATTAAAAGATCAAAACTATCAAACAGCATAAACGTGGCTTTATTAGCCTCAGTTTCCGCTGCTTCAGCCGTATCGGTAAGTGCTTATGCTGAAGAAGAATCAGCTAACGTAGAAAGAATTGCAGTTACTGGCTCCCGTATTCAACGTCAAGACATGGAAACTGCTTCTCCAGTCACTGTGATTGATGCTGCTGCGATTCGTTCAGAAGGTTTTACAACAGTCGATGAGCTACTTCAGGCTCAAACGTCAATGGCTGGTGCTGCAGTTGGTTCAAGCACCAACAACGGTTCTGACGGTGTTGCTCAAGTCGACCTTCGTGGTATGGGCTCACAACGTACACTAGTATTGCTTAACGGCCGTCGTATGGTTAACTCAGGCTCTGGTGCTGATAGCTCTGTTGATTTGAACGCTATTCCAGTTGCAATGATTGCACGAGTTGAAATACTTAAAGATGGCGCTTCAGCAGTATATGGTTCTGATGCAATTGCTGGTGTAGTTAACATTATTACTAAGAAAGACTTTGAAGGTTTCCAAATAGACGTTCAAGGCGGCATGACTGATAAGAGTGACGGTGAAAACGGCGAAATCAGTGCATTATACGGTTTCAACACTGATACAGGTAACTACACGTTTGGTGCTGCTTACTCTGAGCGTAAAGGTGTTATTCAATCAGATCGTGACTGGACAGATCCAGGTAACAGTTCTACTACACCAAATGGTTCTCTAGATGGCATGGTTAAAGATGCTGATGGTAACTGGGTTGAACGTGAAGAAGGTTACGACTTTACTCAAGACAGTTTCTATCAAACACCAAGCAAACGTTACAGCTTATTTGCAAATATGACGCAAGAGCTAGGCAGTGACGTCATCTTAACTGGTGATATTCTTTACACTAAACGTAAATCTAATCAGCAACTAGCTGCACAGCCTGCAATTTTGGCATTAGATGTGTGTGAAGCTGGTGATGATCCAACTAAGTGTTTTGAACTTGATCAAGACATGATTGATGCAGGTATGGCTCCTAATGCTGACGGTCAAATCGACTACCGTAAGCGTATGAATGATGTTGGTCCACGTATTTACAGTCAAGATACTGATACTTGGAGAGTTTCTGCTGGCCTTGAAGGTTCTTTAGATATTAACACCGGTATGAACTGGGATGTATCGTATACCTATGGTAATAACAAAGCAGAGACTGCTGTAGAAAACTCAATCAATGCGACATTAATGGCTGACGCTATTTACGCTGACCAAGATGCTTGGTTAACAGGTCAACCAATGACTGATCAAGCGTTGTTAGACAGTGTTGCATACACTGAAAAAGCAGATGGCGGTAACGAGCAGCATGTATTCTCTGCTGGCCTAAATGGTGAGTTATTTGACTTAGACGCAGGTCCAGTAGCTTTCGCAATTGGTGCTGAATACCGCTACGAAAGCGGCTATTACAATCCTGATCCAATCATCGTCGCTGGTGAAGGTACGGCTGCACAGCAAGACCCAACAGATGGTAACTACAATGTTATCTCTATCTTCCAAGAAGTGAGTGTACCGTTTACTGAAAAACTAACCGGTGAATTCGCATTACGCTTTGATGATTACTCTACTTTCGGTAATGCATCAACTTGGAAAATTGGTTTAACCTACGAAGCGACTGACGACTTAATGATTCGTACCGTAGCTGCGACCGGTTTCCGTGCTCCGAGTGTTAGTGAGCTATACGGTGGTAACTCAGGTTCATATGACTACTTGGAAGATCCATGGGGAAATGAACAGGATGAGCAAATCCTAGTTAACTATACGTCTGATGAAGATCTAGAACCAGAAGAGTCAGAGTCTTACACAGCAGGTTTAGTTTACTCACCTAGCTATGTAGACGGTATGTCGTTAACTCTTGATTACTGGCGCTTTAAAGTTAAAAATGCGATCACACGTTTAGATACACAAAATGGTTTAAATAACTGTTTTGCAGGCGACCAAGCAACTTGTGAGCTATTCAACATTGGTCCGAATGGTGATTTGTCTAACCTAACGAACTCGTTAACTAACGTAGGTTACCAAGACACAAGTGGTATTGATTTCAACTTAGCTTACCGTTTCGACGCGTTAAACTTAGATTGGACAATCAGCAACGATACAACTTACTTGTTGAACTTTGAACAAGATGGCATTGACTACACTAATACTATCGACGGTAACTTCGGCGCATACGCTCAAGTACGTAACAACTTTAGTATTAAAGCAGCTCAAGATGATTGGAGTGTAATGTACTTCAACCGTTATATCGGTGAAATGGATGACTTAAGTGCTGGTACTAAAGTTGATTCAGTGCTTTATCACAACATTTCAGCTAGCTACTTTATCAATGATTCTTGGATGCTAAGTGCTGGTGTTAAAAACTTAACTGATGAAGAACCATCAAGAGTGTCTAACGGTAGTGACGGTGGTACAGTACCAGAGGTTTACGACACAATTGGTCGTACATACTTTGCTGGTGTTACCATGAAGTTCTAATCGAACTTAACATCAAAAAAAGCCAGCGTATGCTGGCTTTTTTATTGGTTTTTTCTTGTAAATCGAATTAACCTAAGCCTTCGCTCATCGCTTTCTTTTGAATTAGTTCGATTTTATAACCATCTGGATCTTCAACAAATGCAATCTCTGTTGTGCCGCCAGCAACGGGACCTGGTGCACGAGTAATTTTTCCGCCAGCAGCTTCAATTGCTTTACAGCGTTCATAAATATCTTCTTCACCAATAGCAAGGTGGCCAAAGCCATTACCTAAGTCATAGCTATCAGTGCCCCAATTATAAGTTAATTCGATCACTGCTTGACCAGTAGACTCTTCACCAAAACCGACAAAGGCGAGGGTATATTCATATTGGGCATTTTCAGATTTTCTCAGTAATGTCATCCCCATAACCTGGGTATAAAACTCAATACTGCGTTCAAGATTACCGACTCTTATCATGGTGTGGAGCAATTGCGACATAATAAACTCTTTGTTGTTAGTTGTTTTGTTTAGGGTAACAAATTTTAAGCCTGTTAAAAAATTGATTTAGCGTGCCATTTTACTGTTTGAGTTCACATAATTACCTCTAAAAGGTAGGAAAACTGTCTAGACACGCTAAAATTAATTTATATTCATTTGGAGACAAGATAATGACAACAGAAATAAAAATGGCTCTTGGTACCTCAGTGGTAATCGTAATTTGTTTTAGTGCTTTCTTTGTTTCAATGTTTTAAGAGCATTATTCAAGTAGCCAAAAAAACCGCTTAACGCGGTTTTTTTGTGGCTGAATTTCAAGTGAGTGTTAATATTTGTGAAGAGTTTACTAACGCTATAATTCCCAATTAAAAGCAGTTTGTTGTTCTGATACTATCCACAGCTTGCTTAAAACAGATGCATCTGTAGCAAAGGATTCAAGCTTACACTCACCAACAGGGCCAACCCAATTCCATCTTCCTGAAGGCCCATAGTATGCACGTTGCGCAATGGATTGTTCAGTTGCGCACATGACTTCAGGATAAGCACCTTGCTCGGCGGTTTGAACTAAGCCAAGTTTGACCATCACCGACCATGATGCGCGAGTAAACAGGTTTACTTTTTCGTTAATCAGTGAAGTATTTGACGCACCAGGGTGGCAAACATATACCTCAACATGCTTATTCGCGGCGGCGATTTTATTTTGTAATTCATACGCAAACATCATCTGCGCTAATTTACTATGACAATAAGTTTTGTTTGGATGATAGTTTTTATCCCAATTCATATCATTAAACTGAATTGTTTTAAGCCCCATCTTATATCCTTCACTTGCAACAACCACAATGCGTCCTTTTGATGCTTCAATTTTGTTAAACAGTAAGCCGCACAGTAAAAAATGACCGTAATGATTTACACCCAACTGACTCTCAAAACCGTCTTTTGTGAATTCTTGTCTAGCAATCTGTGCTATGGCGCCATTACAAATGAGGGCATCTATGTTTGTTACTGTGTCAAGGATGATTTTAGCTGCACCTCGAACAGATTGAAGTTCAGCGAGATCAAGTTTGATAAAACTAACATCGGCTTCTGAGCCAAATTCTTGCTTTAATTTTGCTATCGCAGCAGAGGATTTTTCTGGGTTACGATTAAGCATTATCACTTTAGCGCCTTTAGATAATAGTATTCTAGAAGCTTGAAATCCTGCTCCTGCATTAGCGCCTGTGATGAGATAGGTTTTACCTAAAAGTGAACCTAACTGTGTTGGTGTCCAGCCCATAGCACCAAATGGATTGTTGTGTGACATGTGTTTCTCCTAAGGCGATGGCGTGTGCATCGTGAATAGTAAAATGAGTTTCTTGTTCATTAAGGTGTCTATTTAATGAACTGGTGAAACTACTGTAACTCTCACTTTTGACGCTAACTAGGCGATATAATCTCTAAAATATGCCTATTTGTATCACCTTGTTGAGTTGGCTGTTTTTCAGTGCTACTTTTGAGTTACATGATAACAAGCAAAACATGGCTTCATTTATTGTAGCTGTGGCAATTAGCAGCTTAGCGATTGTAGCTTGTGCCACTAAGAAGACATTTATGAGTAAATCAGAAATTAAACGATTAATAGAAGCTAAAATCACGCAAGATGGTGTAATTGAGACCGGGATAAAAGGCGTGCAACTGTTTCGTGTGACTGAATCTATGCGCTGTGCACCTGCTGTTTACGAACCTTGCGTCATTGCGATTATTAGTGGTGCTAAACAAGCCATATTAGATGGTAAACATATTATATATGATGAAAATCGTTATATGTGTTGCCCTATATCTATGCCAGTTGAAGCAGGAACCCCAACAGCATCACCTGATAATCCGTTATTAGGAGTGATGATATCACTAGATACAAAAACGATGACTGAACTTAGCATTGAAATGGCAGCGAGTGGGGGGCACAAAAAGAAATATAAAACAGGCTCTCAAGGCTTATCTTTAGCGCGTTGGGATGACACGTTTACAGATGCGTTACTGCGTCTGTTACAACTACAAGGTAGTGAACTTGATATTGCGGTTCTGGCTGCAAGCCGACTGAGAGAATTATATTTTGCGGTACTAAAGGGCGATGCAGGCGAAGCTGCGCGAGCCGCATTCGGGGTCGGAAATGAGATAGCACGTTCTATCGAATACCTTTCTTCACGTTTACATGAATCTGTCACGATTGAAGAGATGGCTGAGCAGGTAGGTATGAGCCGCGCAGTGTTACATCGAAAATTTAAGCAAGCAACTGCCATGTCGCCGATTCAATTTGTAAAAACAATGCGGTTAAATACCGCTGCAATGAAAATTGCTACAGGAATGAGTGTAAATGTTGCAGCAATGGCTGTTGGCTATCAAAGTTCTTCGCAATTTAGTCGTGAGTTTAAACGATTGTACGGACAATCACCTAAACAGTGGAGCCAAGCTACAGAGCTACCACAAGGGGCAATAGTGTAATGAGTTTGATGCCTTGCTGTATCTAATCAGGAGTCATGATGGAAGATAGAATACTTATCAGAGGGCTGGGTTTTATACTCCTTTTGATTGGATTAGTGCTGTCAGCTAACCCAGAGTTAGTGAGTAATAAACCCATTCCGGACGATACGTTTAACGCTGTTGAGCGACGGATCTGGTGGGGGTTATTTATTGGTGCAGGGCTTTTGCTTCAGTTTCATTTTCAATTAACGCCATGGCAAGCGACTGTTTCTGCAACACTCACCTCGCTACTCATTGGTTTGTTAATAGCAAGGCTTATTGGCATTGTGCTTGATGGCTCTGTACCTAAGCAATGGGTCAATGTCGCGATAGAACTTGTGATGTTAGTGCCTTTAGTTTGGTGGGCGATTAAAACACGAAGTTAAATAATTTATTGTAGCTGAAATAAATTAGTCACTTAAGTGCATGGAGCGGCAAGGCTCAGTTTATCTCAATGGTCCTATAACGACATAAAATAAGCGTAAACCTAAAGCTATTTTCTGCTAATAATAAGAAGAATAGCTTTCAGGTTTGAAGCTTTTATTTAAGGCTAGTTAGCACCATTAACTTTAGTGCTATTAACTTTAGTGCTATTAACTTTAGTGCTATTAACTTTAGTGCTATTAACATTAATCTCGTTCGCTTTAGCCTTATTCACTTTAGTCTATATTAGCTTGAGTCCAAGTCACTTCGGCTAATTGATTAGTTGCTGTTTGATGAATAATTAGACCATTTTCTCCCATCCTCATGTGCCGTATAAGTCCTGAATAAACCCCATCCTTACTAGGAATTTGCCAGCTTTGCATGGTTTCATTTTTAAGATCAAATCTGACTAGTGTCTCTGGTCTTTTAGCGGATTCATTAAACCAAATTGCATCATTTGCATACTCTATTGCATAAGGATGACTATATTGACCACTAGGCGTATCCCATTGTGTTATTTCCCCTGTTTTAGGGTTATACCTGCCGAGCTTTCCCATGCCTGAATTGACATAAAACACCATATCATCAGGAGTAATTGCGAGACGTCGCGTATGAGTCTGATCACCAGGCAAGCGAATTTCATCTAAAGCCATAGATTGCTTATCTACTTTAATCAGACAGTTTGAGCCATTACATGAGACCCAAGGTGTACCTGTCGAGTCGAGTTTAATGCCATAGGGGCGAGATTTTTTACTTGGCAATGAAACAAGCTTAATGTCGCCATTTATAGGATTTAATTGGCCAATCATATTACTGTGTTGAAGGGTAAACCAAAAAATGCCGTTATCATCGAATACACCAGTATGAGGATCGCGAGCGTTTTTGTCCGGCATGTTAAACACGGTAAACTTTTCTGTTTCGAGGTCTAAATAACCCACAGTGCCATTTTTATTTCCAAGAAACCAAGGCGTTAGATTTTTATCTAAGGATACGCTGTGGGGGAAGGTGCCTTCAGGTAGAGGGTATTCCTTCATTTCACCCGTTTTGGGATCCAGTCGCCCAAGGATATTCCCCCATTGTCCGACCCACCAAATAATGCCATCTTTTCCTTGAATTGGGTCCCTTGCTCGCTGGCCCAGTGTGGGGACTTGCCAGTAGGTAAATTGTAACTCGATGTCACCGTCGACTACTGTCGAAGCACGTTTGTCATTAGGCGGGTTGTTATTGGCAAGATATTCACTAATCTGACTGGCTGAATTAGGATCTAGTTTAACCATGGATGATATAAGTGACTGCCAATGAACTTGTGAATACCCAGCACTGCGATCAATATTGATAATGCCATGGCAGCTCGAGCATAGCTGGTTAACCATTGTTGCTTGTTCATCACTTAACACCGACGTTGAGCTTAACGTTAAGGTAAATAATGCAGTTAATGAAGCTAGCCGCTGTAAATTGCTTTGCTGATGTCCCACTGAAGCCTCCTAATCACGTTGATTGAGTATCCACTATGCACCCAAAATGTAACTGTTTATTAAGCCAACATATTCGGTGATGGTTTAAACAATTACTAATTTACACACAGACTGATTATGATGGTCAAGTGATATTAAGTCACAGGTGCGTTATCGAGGGCGTTTGTAATTATCGTTGAGTGGAGATGAGGCTATGAGCTAAGGCGCCTTTGAAAAGTTTGAAATACTGCTTGTTCAAAGGCGATATAGTTGAAAAACGTTGGTAAACCTTAGTCTGTTTTATCTTTAAATTCGCATAAATCTTCAATAATGCAACTGCCGCAACGAGGTTTACGGGCGATACAGGTATATCTTCCATGTAAGATAAACCAATGATGCACATCAACTTTAAACTCAGCAGGTGTCACCTTAAGCATTTTTTCTTCTACTTGGTCGACATTTTTACCCATTGCAAACTTAGTGCGGTTTGCCATTCTGAAAATATGGGTATCAACCGCGATAGTAGGCCAGCCAAAAGCAGTATTTAGTACAACATTAGCGGTTTTACGACCGACACCAGGTAGTGCTTCTAATGCTTCACGGTTCTCTGGCACTTCACCGCCATGAAGGTTTATCAACATTTCACAGGCTTTAATGACATTAATTGCTTTATTATTATAAAGACCGATGGTTTTAATGTAGGTCTTTAATCCTTCAACGCCAAGGTCATAAATTTGTTGGGCTGTATTTGCAACGGGAAAGAGTTTATCAGTGGCTTTGTTAACACTGACATCCGTTGCTTGTGCCGACAAAGTCACAGCAACTAACAATTCAAATGGTGATGAAAAGTTGAGTTCTGTTTCCGGCTTAGGGTTGTTTGCCCGTAAGCGAGTTAAAATTTCATGGCGTTTTTGTTTGTTCATGACTTAGCTAACCTTTGTTATCCGAGCACGTGCAATTGTCTCTGTTTCTTGTTGTGGTTTTCTATTTTCAATTTGCGCGTCGATGACATTTTTTAATGCAATCAATAATCCCATGGCGATAAATGCACCTGGTGGTAACATCGCCAAGAGAAAAGGGCTTTCGACATTAAATACTTGAATGGTTAATGAGCTAGCCCAATCGCCAAGTAAGAGTTCTGCGCCATCAAATAATGTGCCTTGACCCAGTAATTCCCGCATTCCACCAAGTACCACTAGAATACCTGTGAAACCCACACCCATCATGAGTCCGTCAAATGCAGCACTGGTCACATTATTACGTGAAGCAAATGCTTCAGCACGGCCGATAATGACGCAGTTAGTGACAATCAGTGGCAAGAATATACCTAATGAAAGGTACAAACCATAGGCGTAAGCATTGATAAGTAATTGCACGCAGGTGACGAGCGCTGCAATGATCATAACAAATACCGGTATACGAATTTCTTTTGGTACATAGTCCCTTACTAACGAGACTAAGATGTTAGAGCCCACTAATACCAATAGCGTCGCTAAACCGAGTCCTAACGCATTTGTCACAGTGGCAGTGACTGCCAGCAGTGGACATAAGCCTAATAGTTGTACTAAACCTGGGTTATTTTTCCATAAGCCTTGCCAAGCTATTTCACGATAATTAGTCATGTTCACGTCCACAATGATTGACGGTTGATAACAACTCATCACGATGTTGTTCAACAAATTCAAGTGCTTTATTGATAGCGCCTACATAAGCACGAGGAGTAATTGTCGCACCTGTAAATTGGTCAATGTCGCCACCGTCTTTTTTAACTGCCATTGGTTTGGAATTAGAGTCATAAGTCATACCGCTAAAACCAAGAACCCAATCAGATTTTCTAAGTTCAATTTTATCGCCAAGGCCAGGTGTTTCTTGATGAGTTAATGTACGAACACCCAGTAATTCGTTGTCATTACTGATACCAAGAATAATTTTTATATCCCCATTGTAGCCATCTGGAGCCACTGCTTCTATGGCAAGAGCAACTGCTTGTTGATCCATTTTAGCGATATAAACGGGTAATGGCTCATCTGTGCCTAAATATTCAGCATTGGCCACTAGGATACAATCATCAGTAAGTTGATTGTTGTGCATTGAGTTAGGAATGATTTGCTCTAACACACTGACAAGTTGCTTGCGCTGTTGTTCGATAATCGTATCTTTAGTTAGAAAATTAACCGACGCTACAAGGCCTGTACAACACAGCGCAAATAGTCCGAGTAATAATCCATTTTTAGAAATAATTTTTAACATTGATAATCCAGTTAGCTCGCAGGTTAATTACCCGCACGGTGGCCATATGAACGAGGACGAATGTAATAGTCAATAAATGGTGCGCACATGTTGGCCAATAATACGGCAAATGCTACGGCATCAGGGTATCCACCATAAGTGCGTATCACAAAAATTAACACGCCAATTATTGCGCCGAACAGTAATCTGCCTTTCGGACTCGTTGCTGCTGTTACAGGATCTGTAGCGATGAAAAATGCGCATAACATTGTGCCACCAGAAAACAAATGCAGAATCGGGCTTGCATGGGTGTCAGGGTTAAGTAAAAACGCAAAACCTGAACAAATAAAAATACTGAGTAATATTGCACTACTGATATGCCAGCGAATGACCTTGAGCTTCAACATCACCAAGCCACCAAGAAGGTAAGCCATGTTTACCCAAAACCAGCCGATACCTGTCATACCGTCAAATACGTTACGCTGCAGACTTTCTGTACTGGTCATTCCCATAGATAAATCTGTTTTAAACGTATCTAATGGCGTGGCCATCGTGTGTCCATCAACAGTGATTTTGAAGTAATCTAAACTCGCTGGGCTGATTTCAAAAATTTGGCTTAAAGCCGCTGTTATACCAACATGGTTGGCAGTCAGTTCTGCAGGTGCTACCCAATTGGTCATTTGCAGTGGAAATGAAACAAGCAGCAACACATATGCAGCCATTGCAGGGTTGAAAATATTATTGCCCAATCCGCCATATAGATGTTTAACGATCACGATGGCAAATAAACAGCCAATCACGGTCATCCACCAAGGCGTTAACGGAGGAATGGCAACAGCAATAAGTAGTGCGGTAACTAGAGCGCTGTTATCTGATAACGCACTTTTTATCGACTTGTTTCTCAATTTCATTACAGCAGCTTCAGCAGATAATGAAACCAATACGGCAATTAATATTTGCACCAAGGTGCCCATGCCAAAAAAGTAAACTTGCGCTGTAATACCAGGAATAAGGCATAGTGCGACTCTTTGCATCACCTTATTGGTTTGCAAATTGGTACTCACATGGGGTGAAGAAGCAATTTTAAATGCCATGTTTATTCCTTTTCACTGCTCTGTTGATTCGCTAATTTTTTCGCTTTAGCTTTGGCTACAGCAGCGGCGATTCTTGCTTTTTTTACCTCAGCAGCCGATTTTATTGGCTCAATTGAGGTTTGATCAGATTGGGTGTCGCTAATGTCGGTTTCAACAGCTTTTGCTTCACTTTGCAGTGGCTGAGTTGCGCCTTGTGCGAGCTTTTTCGCTTTTACTTTAGCGACAGCAGCGGCAATTCTTGCTTTTTTCTCATCTGCAGGAGACAAAGTGACTGTTTCAGTTACCGAATCTGATTGTGTTTCAGGCTTAACGGTAACGGGAGTGTCAATTGCTTGTGTTTGAGCAAGGTGTTCATCATCTTGTTGCGGTTGACCAGCACTTTGACCGAGCTTTTTCGCTTTTGCTTTAGCGACAGCAGCGGCAATTCTTGCTTTTTTCTCATCTGCAGGAGATAACGACGCTTGCACTGACGATTGCTCGTTAACTGAAGACGATTCTATTGTTTGCTGTTGATCTTCTGATTGAGTTTCAGCTTGTTTAGCCAGTTTTTTAGCTTTAGCTCTAGCTACTGCTGCAGCTATCTGGGCTTTTTTATCATCAACAGCCACAGATTCATTGGTGTTATCGGGTACTTGCTCAGAAACCTTATTATCGCTCTGTTGCGCACGTTTTTTGGCTTTTGCTCGTGCAACTGCCGCAGCAATTTGTGCTTTCTTGTCATCAACAGGTGAAGCCTGTTCTGTTGTTTGATCTAACTGTGCTGATGGTTCCTGAACTGATGCTTGATTTTCTGCCTGTTGCGCGAGCTTTTTCGCTTTAGCACGTGCAATGGCTGCGCTAACTGCTGATGACTTATCTGTGGAAGCGGCAGGTCTACTATCAGCTTGAGTGTTTTGTTCTGCCATTTTCTTTTTCGCAGCCACTCTAGCCATTGCTTCAGCAACCGCGTTTTTCTTATCACTATTTTCCATCGCAGCTTTACGTTTTTCTGCGGCTAAGCGTGACTTTTCTTCTCGTGCACGTTTTTCATCTTCTAAACGCTGCAGTCTTGCCTCAAATCGGACTTTTGCTTGTTCTGCTTGTCTTTTTTCTTCTGCTTCGTTTTTCAGAGCAGATTTTGCAATACGATAATATTCAACTAAGGGTATATCGCTTGGACAAACGTAACTGCAACAGCCGCATTCGATACAGTCTTTTAAATTAAAGCTGGCTGCTTTGTCATACTCTTCTGCTTTTGCATGCCAAAATAATTGCTGAGGCAATAATAGTGCAGGGCATGCAATGGCGCATTCTCCGCAGCGTATACACGCTTTTTCTTCAGTATCAGGCGCTATTTCATTTTGACTTGGGGTCAATATACAGTTGGTGCCTTTTAGCACTGGTACATCAAAATCTGGTAGCGCGTAACCCATCATTGGGCCACCAATAATCACTTTTTGTAAAGGCGCCTCATCAAAACCAACTTGTTCAAGTATATCTTTAACACTTGAACCTATGGGTAACCAGTAGTTACCTGGTGTTGAGACTTGCTCACCAGTTAAAGTCACTAGGCGCTCAATTAACGGTTTCCCATGTAGCACGGCATCTTGAATAGCGTAAGCCGTTCCGACGTTATGAACAACAATGCCTTGCTGAGCAGGAATGCTGCCTGTTGGCACTTCACGGCCAGTAATGATTTGTATAAGTTGTTTTTCACCACCAGAAGGATACTTAGTAGGGATGACTGTCACTTTGACAATCCCTTGTAATTCAGTAGCGTTATCAAGTGCACTACGCATGGCACTGACAGCTTCTGGTTTATTATCTTCAATAGCAATAATAATGCGCTGAGGAGAGAGCAAAGTATTAATGATGTTAATGCCTGAGAGGATCTCGGTAGCGTTTTCACGCATAATTACATCATCTGAGGTAATGTAAGGTTCGCATTCCACACCATTAATGATAACTAAATCGATTTCACTGGCTGGGTTTAATTTTATATGGCTAGGAAAACTTGCTCCCCCCATACCCGCAATGCCAGCTTGCATGATTTTATCTAGAATTTGTTGATTAGATAGGGTTGCTAATTCATTGCTCTGATAATCAATGCTGTCGTCTTTACCATCGGCTTGTATCACACATGTCAATACGGGTAAGCCTGATGCATGATTACTTGGCTTTAATGCAATATCAGCAATAATGCCTGATGTTGGCGCATGCACTGGTAAGTACATAAAGCCTTCACCTTCAGTCAGCATTTGGCCTTTTAATACTTTGTCGCCAACCTTTACTTGTAAGCGAGCGCTGTCACCCACTTGCGGGACAGGTACCGAATAATAACGCGATAACGGTAGTCGAGCGCTACTAACTTGATTGGATACACTTTTTAATTGTGGTGGATGGATCCCGCCTGGAGAGTGCCATAACGTCCCTTTATCAATTTGTTCTAATAAAGTTAGCACTGAGATTCCTCTTTTACTTCACGGTTAGGCGATTGAACACCTTCTACAATGGTTACTGGGATACGGCTTAACTTCCAATCCCAATTTTTAAGGTTTTGTTCAACAGGTATCATGTCAATGCAATCTACCGGGCAGGGCTCGACACACAAATCACAGCCTGTACAGTCTTTAGCGATAACGGTATGCATTAACTTACCAGCGCCTAATATGGCATCCACTGGACAGGCTTGAATACACTTAGTGCAACCAATACATTCGTCTTCGCGAATAAAGGCGACCTTTTTAATATTTTCTTGAGCGACTTCATTTAACGGCTCAGGATCAACGCCCATCAAACTGGCAATTTTTTCCATTGTCGCAGTGCCGCCTGGTGGGCATTTATTGACATTATCACCATTGGCAATTGCTTCTGCGTATGGGCGACAGCCAGGGTAGCCACATTGGCCACATTGTGTTTGCGGTAGCAGCGCTTCAACTTGTTCAACAATGGGGTTGCCTTCAACTTTAAACTTGATGGAGGCATAACCTAAAATGAGTCCGAATATGAGTGCTAATACGGTGAGCACGATAACTGCGATTACAATACTAGACATGATTATTTAACCAGCCCCGCAAATCCCATGAAGGCAAGAGACATTAAACCCGCTGTGATCATGGCGATAGCGCCGCCTTTGAAAGGTAGAGGGACATCAGCTGCTGCAAGACGTTCTCTCATGGCTGAAAATAAAACAAGCACTAATGAAAAACCAATAGCGGCGCCAAAACCATAAACTGCAGATTGAATAAAGTTATGGTCTTCATTGACGTTCAAAAGGGCAACACCTAATACAGCACAATTGGTTGTGATAAGTGGCAGGTAAATACCTAAAGCTCGATGTAATGATGCACTGGTTTTTTGAACCATCATCTCAGTAAACTGCACGACGACAGCAATGACCAAGATAAAACTCATGGTTCTTAGATAGTTGAGGTCGAAAGGCTTTAATAAGAACTCATTGGTTAAAAAGCTGAGAATACTAGCTAGGGTCAACACAAACGTTGTCGCCATGGACATACCAATGGCTGAGGCGAGCTTGCTTGATACTCCCATAAAAGGGCACAAACCAAGGAATTTTACTAACACAAAGTTATTGACTAACACGGTGCCAATTAACAGTAAGAGATAGTCTGTCATTACTACACTTTTTAATTCAGATATTAGTTGTATTATCTAAGGTTTAGGCTTGAGAAACAACGGATAAAAAAAAGGGTTATGTAAATATTAACCCTAATTTGTAAGATTGGACTGACATTGGTCGATTATTTATCTGTTTTAGCGATAATTTCTGGCCTAGCAATATAATAACCTTGTAATCCGTCGACTAACATTTTTTCTAATGTGAGTTTCTCATCTTGTTTTTCAACGCCTGTGGCTATGACTTTAATCCCAATTCTGCGTGAAATATCAACAATCATTCTGACAAAGAATTTGTTGTTATTATCTTGATCAATGTTTTCGCTGTAACTGCTGTCTAATTTAATGACATCTGGTTTTACTTCGCGGAAAAATTTAAACGAAGAAAAGCCTAATCCGAAATGTTGAATGGCCACTTTTGCGCCCACTTTATGCATTTCGTTGACGAAACGGCGACTGGCAGTGACATTTTTTTGCATACCAGATTCATTAAGCTCAAATACGATTCTTGCTGAGGTAGAGCGGTGACTCGACAATATATCGCGTAACCATGACACAAACACTTCTTGTAAGGCTGATGAGGCACTAATGTTAATACCGAAGTTACCCGTTAGGCTAGGGTTTGAATTTAATAGTTGTAGTGTGTGCACCACAATCATTTTATCTAAATCCACATTTAGCCCATGACGTTCTGACATGGCAATAACACTGGCAGTGGGCAAGTTTGAGCCTTCACTATTATAAAAACGGGCAAATAACTCTCGATAAACATCCACTTGATTGTTACAAGGTAAAATAGGCTGCTGGAAAAACTTGATGCCTTTACGATTAATTAATTCATTAATGGTCACTTTCCAGTGATCGTCGCCCAATTGCTGATTACCAGAAAACTTCTCGAGTATATGGTAACGATTAGGCCCCGATGTTTGAGCAATGCTGACTGCAGTATCAGCAAGTGTCAGCAGGGCATGAGAGTCACAGTTTTGTTCAAACGGCACCATTCCGCTATGGGCGATGCTGTCGGTATCAACTGTTTGAGCATATTCATCCAGGTAACGTTTTAAGCTGACTAAAAACTGCTCGCCTTCTTTAACGGTAATATCGTTGATAAATAGCGCAAAATCACTGCTCGATACTCGATAATATTCATTGACCCCAGTTTTGGCTGCTGCTTGACGTATGCACGTAGCAATTTTGCTTAGGTAATCATCGCCAGCTTCACGGCCATGAAGTTGATTAATACTTGATAATTCGGCGGCTTTAATAATGCAAAGCACTCCAAATTGTTGTTTATCTGAATCAGTAATCGTTTTTAAATAATCATTAAATCGACGACGAGTAGAGAAGCCCGTTACAGGATCTTGATATGCAGCTTTGGTTAATAAGTCGTTTTCTTTATGGAAGTTACCAATACTGGTTTTCAGCTCAATTCGGCTTTTCTCAAGAGCAACGCCAATGGGTTTTAATGAACCACGTAAGCGTGAGGTCTCAACAGCCTGAAAAGAAAGGTTGGGGATATTATCTACGTAATCACAAATGTATTTTATGCCACGGCGATGAATGGCCATAAGTATTGCAAAGCTAATCATTATCAACAAGTAAGCGACAATTGTTAAGGTTGCTGCTTTTTCAAGGTTGACAAAACTTGCAGAAATTACCGAACTCGTACTCAGTCTGACTTGCAGTCGGCCTTGTGAGAATGCTTTTGTATGGCCAAGCTCAATTTTAAAAATGGTATCTTCAAAATTGCCTTCAGCTTTAGCGAGTGAACCAAACGTGAAGTTCTTATCACTGTCACTTTCATGTATGTATTGAAAGAATTGAAAAGTAAACTGTTGAGAAAGTAATTCATATAGTGATTTGCCGTCACCTGTCCAATCAGACATTTGATTAACATATTCAGCGTACTTTTCAGTCGCTATAGAACCTTGGCGCTGCATTTCTTTATTTTCTAGATCGTAAATCCGATAAAGTAATAATCCGAAAATGACAAATAAAACTAATTGGAAAGATTTTGATAAACCCATGAATAGTCCATTTCCTATAATACACAGTTGTCTTCATTCAATTTTGGTATAGCGGAAAAATAAAAAGCTACAACAAATAAAGGAGTTAACGAATAGAATTGTAGTGTAATTTACAAAAAAATATAAGGGAATTAAAAAAAGATAGTAATAGGAGGTAGGTAGTAATTTTAACGATTGAATTCTTCTTGGCTCCCCAGACTGGACTCGAACCAGTGACATACGGATTAACAGTCCGCCGTTCTACCAACTGAACTACAGGGGAATTGAAGAATATATAAGAATTGGCTCCCCAGACTGGACTCGAACCAGTGACATACGGATTAACAGTCCGCCGTTCTACCAACTGAACTACAGGGGAATCGCTATTTCTTAATTGTGTTTTAATTGGCTCCCCAGACTGGACTCGAACCAGTGACATACGGATTAACAGTCCGCCGTTCTACCAACTGAACTACAGGGGAATCGATTAAAACTAAGATAAAATTGGCTCCCCAGACTGGACTCGAACCAGTGACATACGGATTAACAGTCCGCCGTTCTACCAACTGAACTACAGGGGAATCGCATTTTATCTTTATTTTCAACAAACTAAACTAAATTGGCTCCCCAGACTGGACTCGAACCAGTGACATACGGATTAACAGTCCGCCGTTCTACCAACTGAACTACAGGGGAATCGTTTTTAGCAATGTATTGCTGAGAACGGAGCGCATAGTAAAACGCCCTGATCAATGAGTCAACTCGAGATATAAAAAAAAGTGAAAAATTGATGTTAACTGCTCATCTAATACCCATCGTGGCTTATAAATGCCCATAATGGCTATTTTTTACTAATCAATTTGAAAAGTAACACTTTTACTCAACGGCAATGAATCTTGTCATTTAACTCATCATCTCCACTTTAATGGGTTAATTCAAGTATCAACCACGGCAAAATAAGGTTTTAACTGCTATCAGCGCCGATTTTCGGTTGTCTTTTTGCTTTTTAGGATTGATTCAAGACGAGTATGTTATGTCGTTTAGCGATTTGGACTGCCACTAAGCTTGTTTTGAACTAAGCATCAAGCACTAAATATTGAGTTAATGAACAAACAGTGCACGTTAATTAATGGACAGCTGATAATCTTTAGCGAACAGCGCATAAAGTGGAAGGCGCATAGCGGCAAATGAACAGCAGATAAAGATAAGATTCAATAGAACCGATCAAGTAATGAGATATCTTTAGTCAATAAAGAGGCGGCAGAAATGCCAAACCGACATTATTACCTATATAGGTAGAAGGTTCACGTTAGCTATAAAAGCACTTCTTATAAAAGCACTTTCTATAAAAGCACTTCTTATAAAAGCACTTCTTATAAAAGCACTTCTTATAAAAGCACTTCCTATAAAAGCAATTTGTATAAAACATTTTGTGTAGAGCGTTAAAGAAGGGCGCTAAAGAAGACCGCTAAAAAAGCACTATAGAAGAGCGCTTGCAAGCGTGTGCTAGAAGAGCATGCTGAGTATCGAGCATTTAACGTGGGTAATTAGCATTGGTTAATACTGCTGGGTAATTAACAAAATAGCGCTTTGAGTAAAGCATTGTTAGAGCATCATCCTATAGAACGGCTTTCTATTGAGCTGCGGGAGTATTCAAAAAATACCGTCGTTTTTGATACTAAGCATTAAACCTGTTCTGCAGCCTTTACTCAAAAACATCAAGAAATGTGCTGTAAATGGCATTGTATTATTGAACCTAAACCATAGGTTTTCATCAAACCATTGTACTAGTCTTGTATGCGCTAAAATAGGGCACTAATTTAATCAACTTACAAATGTAATTTTATTTCATGTTGCTTTTCTTACGGTTTTATTAATTTCTGTTTACGTCGATAGCCCACGATTAATGGGTTTGAAGCACTTATCCACTAAATCTGTGGATAAGCCTGTGAGTTACTCCTTAAATATGCTCTGTAACCCTTATTTTTATTGAAACAGACTTAAATTTGGCTGATATTCAACAAGATTATTTTTTATATATTTTTCAGTATGTTGAAAAAAGCAATAACTATTTTTTAGCACTTGTTATTTAGGGATGGGTAAAGTATTCAGTTATTGCACCAGATTGTGTATTAAATTGCCTAATAAACGGGGTTTTTGGCGGTTTTACGTACAAATAACATAGTGTGTAACTGTTGTAGCATTATTTCATCTTTCTTTCTTTATATTGTAATAATCTCTTGATAAGGAAGTGGGGTGCTTTACCCGTTAGCGACTTGATTAAAGTTTATAAGGGCTGGAGATTTACGCATCTAACTCATCACTTTAGAGCATCAATTGAATACACTTTGTTTTTTGTTTTGGGAAATTTAATCGAACGGTTAGCTAAATTTATCGGGTTCAGTATAAAATAGCATGACGTTATATAAAGGGTATTTGCTTTGACTGACACAGTATTCAACCTCGTTTCAGATTATTCCCCCGCGGGTGATCAACCGACTGCGATTAAACAACTTGTTGATGGCTTAGAAGCGGGAGTGGCTAAACAAACGCTGCTTGGGGTGACGGGGTCTGGTAAAACCTTTACGGTTGCTAACTTAATTCAAACCTTAGGCCGCCCAACGATTATCATGGCGCCTAATAAAACCTTAGCTGCACAATTATATGGAGAAATGAAAGAGTTTTTCCCACATAACGCGGTTGAGTATTTCGTTTCATATTATGACTATTATCAGCCTGAAGCTTATGTGCCTGCTTCCAATACCTTTATCGAAAAAGATGCTTCCGTAAACGCCCATATTGAACAAATGCGTTTGTCTGCAACTAAGGCCTTGTTAGAGCGCAAAGATGTAGTATTGATTGCTTCAGTTTCTGCCATTTACGGTCTAGGTGATCCTGAACTTTATATGAAGATGTTATTGCATCTTCGTCAAGGCGACTTTATGGGGCAACGTGACATCATTACCCGCCTTGGTGAATTGCAATATACTCGCAACGACATAGATTTGCAGCGTGGTACTTTCCGTGTTCGTGGTGAAGTAATCGATATTTTCCCTGCAGAGTCAGAAAGAGATGCTGTCAGAGTTGAATTGTTTGATGACGAAATTGAACAGTTAAGTGAGTTTGACCCGTTAACAGGTCAAGTCACTCGAAGATTAGCGCGCACCACGGTATATCCTAAAAGCCATTATGTGACGCCAAGAGAAAAAATCATCGAAGCGACAGAGCATATTAAAGAAGAATTAAGAGAGCGACGTCAGGAATTATTGGATAACAATAAGCTGATTGAAGCGCAGCGTATCTCTGAGCGAGTACAATATGATATCGAGATGATGGTTGAGCTTGGGTATTGCTCAGGTATCGAAAATTACTCTCGCTATCTTTCTGGTAGAGCTGAGGGGGACGGGCCGCCAACCTTGCTTGATTACTTGCCTGCCAATGGGTTATTAATTATTGATGAGTCACATGTTACCGTACCGCAAATAGGAGCCATGTATAAAGGTGATCGTAGCCGTAAAACGACGCTTGTAGAATATGGTTTTCGTTTACCCTCTGCATTAGATAACAGACCATTAAAGTTTGAAGAATTTGAGCAATTAATGCCACAAACGGTATTTGTGTCGGCAACCCCAAGTGATTACGAACTTGACCAAAGCGACGGCGAAGTCGCAGAGCAAGTCGTTAGACCTACAGGATTACTTGACCCTGAAATTGAAATTCGTCCAGTGGCGATACAAGTCGATGATTTATTATCTGAAATTCCTAAGCGGGTCGCTGCTAATGAAAGGGTGTTAATCACGACCCTGACAAAACGAATGTCTGAAGATTTAACCGAATACCTTGATGAACATGGGGTTAAAGTGCGCTACTTGCACTCAGATATTGATACTGTAGAGCGGGTGGAAGTGATACGAGATTTACGACTCGGTCATTTTGATGTGCTGGTAGGGATTAACTTACTTCGTGAAGGATTAGACATGCCAGAAGTCTCACTGGTGTGTATTTTAGATGCGGATAAAGAAGGGTTTTTACGCTCAGAACGTTCACTAATTCAAACCATTGGCCGCGCTGCACGAAACGTTAACGGCAAAGTTATCTTGTATGCCGATACGGTGACTAAATCGATGGAAAAAGCGATAGGTGAAACTGAAAGGCGTCGTGAGAAACAGCACGCTCATAATGTTAAATTGGGACAAACGCCAAAAGGTGTGACTAAAAAGATCACTGATGTGATGGATTTAGGCGATCCACATCGGGGTAACAGCAAACATAAATATACCGCATTTGGTAAAGTTGCAGAGTCTGAGCCTCAATACGATACCGCTACCAGTAAAGTACAAAGCGTTGCTGAGCTATCACAGCAAATCGACGAGCTTGAAAAACAAATGCATCAACATGCAAGGGATCTTGAGTTTGAACAAGCAGCGGCGCTCAGAGATCAAGTTAAGCAGTTAAGAGAGCAAATCATCTTAAACAGTTAACAAGGTTTGATCACATCGCTTTAGTATGAAACAAGCTCAGCTTTGCTGAGCTTGTTTGTTTGTGGCTTATGTAAACGGGGCAAGACAAAAATAATTGATATTTAACTAAAAATTATTTTGATGAAAAACTCAACTCATCGAAACAATAACCCGCCGATTTGCCATTTTACGCATTCATTTTGTTAAAAATATCTAACTTTTGGTGTAAATAGTGACATGAAACAAGATTGTTCTGGTCATTTCTCAGCAAAAGATCACCTTATAACGTAAAATATAAATACAATTTTCGAATGAAAATTTCTTCTAATTGAGGATCAATGAAAAAGAATAAAGATAAGTACAGTATAGATAATACCGATTACACAGTCGGTCAGGATAATATTCAAAAATGGGGCTTTGATGTCCACAACCCTGTTTTTGGGATCAGCGCTTCTCTCATCGGCATATTCATCATTGCCTTACTCGTTTTAGACCCAGCCACCTCCAAAGCCGTACTTGATGGAATTAAATGGAAAATCATCGGTGCATTTGACGGCTTGTTTATGTGGTCTGCCAACATTTTTGTTTTGTTCTGCCTGCTAATGATTATTTCTCCTTTTGGTAAAGTGCGTTTAGGAGGAGAAGAGGCGAAAACTGACTATTCAAGATTATCATGGGTGGCAATGTTATTTGCTGCCGGTATGGGAATTGGCTTGATGTTTTGGGCGGTTGCAGAGCCTGTTGCTTACTTCACAGGCTGGTATGAAACCCCGCTAGGTGTTGAAGCGAATACGCCTGAAGCAGCTAAATTAGCAATGGGTGCGACCATGTTCCATTGGGGACTGCACCCTTGGGCTATCTACGGTGTGGTGTCATTATCGCTAGCATTTTTTGCTTACAATAAAGGCTTACCTTTATCAATGAGATCGGTTTTCTATCCTATTTTAGGTGATAGAACCTGGGGCTGGCCTGGTCATATTGTGGATATTCTAGCAGTATTAGCCACTTTATTTGGACTTGCTACTTCACTGGGCTTAGGTGCTCAACAAGCGGCAAGTGGTTTTCATCATATCTTTGGCATTGCTAACGGGTTAACGCTACAAATTACCATTATTTTTGCCGTCACCTTAGTCGCCGTTGTGTCGGTGATGAGGGGGATTGATGGTGGTGTTAAGGTCATTAGTAACATTAATATGTTAATGGCGTTAGCCTTATTGGTGTTTGTCGCGTTAGTGACGTTTGCAGTTTCAATGGGCACCATCCCGACAACAGTTATGGGTTATATCGAAAATATCATTCCCCTCAGTAATCCTATTGGACGAGAAGATGAAGCTTGGATGCACGGTTGGACTGTTTTCTACTGGGCTTGGTGGATATCTTGGTCCCCATTTGTGGGCATGTTTATCGCACGTATTTCACGCGGTAGAACCATTCGTGAGTTTATGACTGCGGTGTTAATCGCTCCAACAGTTGTTACCATCATATGGATGTCAGTATTTGGCGGTGTGGGCATTGATCAAGTGGTCAATGGCGTAGGGGCATTAGGTGAAAAGGGCTTAACTGAAGTGCCATTAGCCATGTTCCAGGTATTTGATGAGTTGCCTATTGGTAACATTATTTCACTATTAGCTGTGGTGCTTGTTTTGGTGTTCTTTGTTACCTCTTCAGACTCAGGTTCACTGGTTATTGATAGTATTACCTCGGGCGGTAAAGTTGATGCGCCAGCACCACAACGTGTTTTCTGGGCACTGGTTGAGGGGGCAATTGCTGCAGCACTTGTTTGGGTCGGCGGCACAGAAGCTATCGAAGCACTGCAAGCTGGCGCCATATCCACCGCATTACCTTTTACCATCATTTTACTGGTGATGTGTGTGAGTTTGATCATGGGGCTTAGAACCGAGAAACGCTAATTAAGGATTCGTTATTCGCTGTGCTAGCAATACTAATGTGTGCTAACGCCAGTAATGTTCGCTAACGCTAGAAATGTTCGTTAACGCTAGTAATGTTCGCTAACGCAAATAATCCAAACAATAGAAAAAGCCGATGAGTGTGTTGCACTCATCGGCTTTTCATTTGTGGTTTGTGAATAATAGCTTAAACACAATAAGGTTACTGGGTGAGTCAGTTAAACAAACAAAATTAGAGCCATAACTTTTTAATCGGTGTTTCGGGGCTGAAATGATGCCTAATTTGCGCTTGTAGTAATTCAGCAGTAGCAATCGCATCGGTGAGTGCATCATGGGGTGGGTAAGTTGGTAAATTATAGCGTGTGCGGCTATTGGCTAAACGAATAGAGTGAGGTTTAGGTTTAATAATCCAATCAAGAAACTGCTTAGGTCTAGCTTGATAAATATCAGCTTCAATTTGCATCGTATCAATCACAGGGAACACTATGCCTTCGTTAATTAAACTGCGAAGCGCAGCATCAAAGAAGTCGCGTTCAATACGGCGGTAATGCACTACCACAATTTTGCCTGCTAATTGATCTAATAACTGTTCGAGTATTCTTAATAAATCTGGCGCACCTTTTAAATCTGAGTGGGTTATGCCGTGGATGATAATTGAATCTTCTTGTAGTTTATCTTCTGGATTAATAAACCAATGCTTAGCTTGCCGACATGCTATTCGGTTAAGGGTAAATGGAACGAGCCCAATGCTAATAATGCTATTTTGCTGGGCATCTAATCCTGTTGTTTCAAAATCTAATGCCACGAACTCAATATCTTTCAACTGAGTCTCACCATGGTAGGTGTTAGCTTCGTAAAAGTGAGTTAAGCGGGCATCTTTGCTTTTTAAGGCTTTGTTTTGTAGAAAAACCTTCCAGTTAAGCACTTCTTGATTCGCAAAATTTCGCATAATTACCCTTGCATGCTATTAGCGCTATAACGGAATTTCAAAAAGTTTTGCGCGCTACTTAACACCAAAAAAGCATCTTTTAAGTTACGACGTTCAAAACCAGACATGTTTTCAGGCTCAATATTGTTATCTGGTTCTTGATCTGCCTCAATATCCAGTGCTTGATGACGAATACGCACAAGCGAGATAAGCTCCATTGCATGCTGCAAATCTTTACCTTTGGTTGGCGGTAAAATACCTGCTTCAATAATATCTTCTAATCGATCAAATGAATTTTGAGATTGTGAACCAATTGCTAACGCATGCACACGTATTAAATCAGCCAAGGGTGCTGTGCCACGGCGTTTTAAATTTATAGAGTTATTATGGCGTCCATCTTTTTCCATTACAAAATCTTTGAAAAACCCCAGCGGTGGGGTGCGATTAAGGGCATTTCTCGCTAAACAAGCAAGAAAGCGGTTATTCTTTTTGGCTTTACGTAATATGAACGCATTGAGTTGCTCAGCCCATTTAGGGCGACCATACACCCCGTATAAATCAAAAAATATCGAACAGTTAAGTAACGCTTGTGCATTAGGGTGTTCAATCCAATCAGTAAAGCATTCTTCCCACTCTGTTTGGGTTTTACGGTATTCAGGGTTAGTGGCCATAATATTGCCAGTACAATACGAATATCCGCATGACGCTAATCCATCACATACAAATGTGGCTAAGGATGTAAAGTATTCACCATGAAGCGCTTCTTGATAATCGTTATCTAGAATAATGGCGTTATCTTGGTCTGTTACGATTAACTGCTCGTCACGCGCCATAGAACCTAATGCAAGAAAACAATAGGGAATTGGCGGGGGGCCTAATTTTTCTTCTGCAAGTTCAAGTAACCTTTGTTTAAAGCTCCTGCCAATTTCAGACATAGCACGACCCACCATGTGGGAGTTTGCATCCTCATTCACCATGCGAACAAAGCAATCTTTAATTTGGCTTGAAAGTACGATCAAATCATCAATACTGTTTTGCTGAAAAATACTGCTAACGATTAACAGGCTGTTTTGTGATTCATAGCGAATGATGTCAGTGACTTCAATTAAACCTATTGGTTGTTTATTCTTGAGGATAGGTAAGTGATGCACGTTATAACGAAGCATCATTAACATGGCTTCAAAAATATAAGCGTTGTGATCAAGTGAAATTAATTCTGTCGACATGATCTCATCGACTTGGGTGTTTACATCTAGCCCTTGAGCGATAACCTTGGCACATAAGTCTCGTTCAGTGATGATACCCACAAAACTGTTTCCGCCTTCACTTGACAAGTTAGGATCATGGATCATGGCTGCTGATACATTCTCATCAGACATGATTTTTGCCACTTGCTGAATGCTGGTGGTTGTCGCAAACATGACGGGCTCACCACTGACTAATGTTTTAACTTTTGAGGTGGTTAGCGAGTTTGCATCGTCGTTATTATCTTCAACTGCTTGCTGTAATCTAATACTGCCTTCAACTTCTACAAAGTCCGCAAAAACGTCATAACGTTCGCAAAATGCTTCAAACAATTTTTCAGGAATACAATACAGTAAGGTGTCTTTAATCGACTTAGCAGGGTAACGGACTTTATTATTGGTCAATAAGCCCATTTGACCGAATAAACCGCCTTGATCTAAACGATTGTATAACTCACCGTTGCGTCGATACACTTCTACAACGCCACTTCGGATCATAAATAAATCGTGTATTTTGTCTGCAAATTCAATGATCATACTATCAGCACGATAGTAAGAAATTTCAACACTTTGCGAGACTTCTTCTAACGCCTGTTCAGGTAGCTGATCAAAAGGAGGATATTGGCGGATGAAGTTACGAATTTCTAATAGTTCGACTTCCATTATTCGCTCGATATTTTTAAGAATTGATTTTGTTAATACAGTATATGATATCAATGATATATATGCAGCTTAGCCCTGCCTAAATTAAAGGGTTTGTTCAGGTTTAATTGATATTTTATTGACAAAGTGGGGCGAAGGTTTGATGTTAACTATCGCTATCATAATGTTTCTTCAAACAGTTATTACGGAGTGATGATGACCAATATTGCTAATACCCCTAAGCCGCCATATTACGCTGTGGTATTTTCATCAACACGTTCCGACGTAGATGAAGGTTACAGTGAAGTTGCGACCCAAATGGTAGCGTTAGCAGCGCAACAACCTGGTTTTTTAGGAATAGAGTCAGCAAGAGAAAATATAGGTATAACGGTGTCTTATTGGAGTGATATTAATGCGATTAAACAATGGAAAGCCAATTCAGAACACATGTTAGCCCAGCAGCATGGCCGAACCAAATGGTATAGTGATTTTAAAGTTCGTATCGCGAAAGTTGAACGGGATTATGGCACGTTATAGTGCGACAAGCCTTACATTGTTAAACGGAATATTGTTTGGCAAAGGTAAGTCCAAGTCGCTCAGTTAACGGGCGGCTGAACCTAGGCTAAAATAACCAGCTCAGCAAGATAGGTATTTGACGCCTAGTACTTGTCCGAACTTTTGGGTGAATCCAAATCATTCTGATGTACTTCCGCCAGATACCGTTGCCACTTTTTTTAGCAAGTCGCTCTCCTGCTTAAGCCGTTGATTTTCTTTTTTAGATTCTGAAGAGCCTGCAGTTCATTTTTAGAGGGTAGCTTAATCATAATTTCACTGTTGCTTTAATAGCGTGGGGCTTTAGAAAACTTACCTTCCTCGTATTCTTTTCGCCAATGACTCAGCATTAACGGGTGAATATCAAGCGCTAGAGCAACATCCTTAGACATGACATCGTCTCTTAAGCTTAGCTGGACTGCTTTGATTTTGAATTTTACAGGGTAAAACTATGTCTTTCTTGATTGGGTATATCTAAGCATTGTAGTCTCCTCAAAGTGATGAGGAGGTGTCTACTAAACTGGCGGAAGGCTCATATGTGTTAGCAGTACTTACTTGATACTGGTAGTTATTTTGTTAATTTCAGCGGACATCTCTTGCTGTATTATCGGCCTCAGCCTTAAGAACTTGGCGTAAGCTGGATGGTCTAATATTTCTGAAATTTGCACGAGTTCCTCTGCGGTAAAATGCTTAATGTAAATACCTTGGATCTTACCGATAAATTCATCTGAATTAAAAAGCTTTAATAATTTTGTAGCATATTCACTTGATTCTTGCTCTGAGTAACCACCGGAAGTAAACACTTTAGTAAGAGACTCTTTAGTATAAGCTGAAGAAGATTTTTCAAATATATTTTTGGCAGCCTGCTTTGCTTGCTCAGAATCAACAGCATAAGTGCTTTGCGAAATGATTAATAAAAGGAATATGAGCTTACGCATGTGATTGACCTCCTTGTACTGCTAACGCCTTGCTAAGCGGATAAAAATGGTTGGTTAAAATCGCGAAGCGATAACCAACGGTTTTTATTCCGTTTAAGCAACTTGTTAACT
>NZ_LKTL01000027.1:0-69333 GCF_001401775.1 Shewanella sp. P1-14-1
TGGCATTCTCAATTTTATATCGCGTATGTACTGGATATTTTCACGTTGTTTTTGAATTAAATAATGCAGCAACATCCGAGATCGTTCAGTTTCTGTTTCATCTAATAAGCGTTCACACGCCATCGAAATAGCTTCATAAACATCAATCAAATGATCTAATACCTCAAAAGCCTGGTTAAATCGCATGCTCACTCCTTACATAGCGGGTTTCGCTAGTTCAAATAAGCCATTTCTAGGTTAAATTTCAGCCCTAATGTAATGACAGTTTATTAAGGTGTAGTCGATAGTGTGAACAATGTAAAATTGCACCTTTATAGTGCATCGATGATGTAAAAGTCAGCACAACATTGTTTGAATCTTGAATTTTTAATCCTATTTATGATTCCGTGCATTAATAAATTAATATTTAAAATCAATGTCTAAAGTCAGTAATTAACCAATTTGGTGCATTTTATATCAAGCTGGCATGTTCCCTGTAACGTTTAATTTAATCACACAATGATTAGCGAAATGGCAGGGGAAGAAAATGACGACTCAACCGCTTATTTTTACCGATATGGATGGCACTTTACTCGACCACTATGACTATAGTTTTTCGAGTGCAATTGGCGTGATAGAGGCGTTGGTTGAAAAACAAATTCCTATTATTCCCAATACCAGTAAAACCTTTGCTGAAATGGAAAAAATTCAACAAACCATTGGTTTTAATTCTCCATTTATTTCTGAAAATGGCGCCGTGGTATATATCCCAATTGGCTACTTTGAACAACAACCTGAAGATACTGTGACCGAGGGGTATTACTGGGTTAAAGCCTTTTGTGAAACAAGGCAACATTGGCTCAGTCTATTAGATAATCAAGCAAGTGAATTTGCAGAAGACTTCATTGGCTTTTCATCACTCAGTGCTGATGAGCTATGTGAACTCACCGACTTATCCGCAGAGAAAGCAGAACTTGCCTTAGTAAGGCATTACTCAGAGCCGCTATTGTGGACGGCTGATGAAGAGCGCAAGCAACGCTTTATTGACCATATGCAGAAGCTTGGTGCCAATATGTTGCAAGGTGGTCGATTTTTGCATGTGGGCGGCCATACCGACAAAGGGTGTGCAATGAACTGGCTGGCACAGGTTTATGCTAACGCATATCAGGTAGGGGTTAACACAATAGCATTGGGCGATAGCGGAAATGATAGTGCCATGCTTGAAGCCGCCGATATTGCGATTCAAATTAAGTCGCCAACCCATACTTTTCCAACAATTCAAACCAGCAATAAAACCATGCAAAGCCGCCACTACGGTCCCAAGGGCTGGGCTGAATGCTTGCAAGCGTTATTACTTGATTCTCCCACCCCAAGTTTATTTACAGCTGAGGAGGCATAACATGGCTGACTTTTATCAGAATGGTATTGTGACGACATTACATAATTTAACCCAGCGTACCCATGAGGAAATGGAAAAGGACCTCATGAAATTTGCCAAAACTCGACCACTAGGGCTAATTTTACCTTCGCTATATTCAGAGCTAGAAGGTGAAGCGTTACCCAATATCATTAATAAATTGAAAGATGTGCCGTATTTATCGGAAGTGGTAATAGGTTTAGACCGAGCTGATAAAGCGCAGTATCAGCAAGCGCTAAAATTCTTCAATCAATTACCGCAACATCACCGAGTGTTATGGAACGATGGGCCAAGATTACAAGCACTAGATGCAAAACTCAGTGCATTGGGTTTAGCGCCCAAAGAGTTGGGGAAAGGACGAAATGTTTGGTATTGCATGGGCTATATTTTAGCATCAGGCAAAACTGAGTCAGTCGCCCTGCATGACTGTGACATCGTCACCTATGAAAAGTCATTGTTAGCACGCTTACTTTATCCTGTTGCTAACCCGCAGTTTAATTATGAGTTCAGTAAAGGCTATTATGCCCGCATGTCAGACGGCAAAATTAATGGTCGTGTGTCACGTCTGCTGGTCACGCCATTGATCAAAGCGCTGCAAAGAGTCGTTGGCCATAACGATTACCTTGAATACATGGACAGTTTTCGGTACCCACTGGCAGGTGAATTCTCCTTTCGACGTGATGTGCTAAATGATTTACGTATTCCGAGTGATTGGGGCTTAGAAATTGGCGTGCTCAGTGAAATGCACCGTAACTATGCCCACAACCGTATTTGCCAAGTCGATATTGCCGATAATTATGATCATAAGCATCAAGATTTGTCGCTCGATAATGCCGAAGCGGGGTTATCAAAAATGTCGATTGATATTACTAAGGCGTTTTATCGCAAACTGGCTACCCAAGGTGAAACCTTCAATACAGAAGCCTTTAGAACATTAAAAGCAACCTATTATCGTATTGCCTTAGATTACGTGGAAACCTACCATAATGACGCATTGATGAACGGGTTATCAACCGATATTCATACCGAAGAAAAAGCCGTTGAAATGTTTACTCAAAACATTGTGACAGCAGGTCAGCGCTTTTTAGATAACCCAATGGAAACGCCATTCATGCCAACATGGAGCCGAGTGATCAGTGCTATGCCTGACGTACTTGAGCAACTTAAATCGGCAGTAGAAGCGGATAACGCTGAGTTTATGTAATGAATAAGGTCGATAAGGCTGGTGGGCTGCCAGTCTAATCTGATAAACGTTAGAAGATAGGCTTATGACAGAAATAGAAAGTTTAAAGCATAAACTGATTCAACAGCTTGGATGCATTTATAAAGATGTTCAGCTAACACAAAGTTATGATGAGCTTGCTGATATGTTGGTCGATATTATGCGCATTACTCAAGGTGGCTTTACTCCTCGACCATACAGTAATCATTGGTCTGAAAAAGATGTGGTAGTGATAACCTACGGCGACAGCATTATTGCAGCAGATCAAAAACCGTTGGCCACGTTATCCGACTTTATGGATACGCATCTTGAATGCATTAATGCGGTGCATATTCTGCCATTTTTCCCATTTAGTTCGGATGATGGCTTTGCTGTTATCGATTACTCAAGTGTCAATGATGGCTTGGGTGATTGGTCTGATATTACCGCCATAGCATCAAAGCGCAGACTCATGTCTGATTTAGTCATCAATCATTGTTCTAGTCGAAGTGCTTGGTTTCAGAACTTTATCAAGGGTGAAGGAATTGGGCATGATTATTTTTTTACCGCCAATGTTGACGATGATTTATCTCAAGTGGTTCGCCCAAGAACCTCTGCGTTATTAAGGCCAACTCATACAAGTAAAGGCTGGCAGCATGTCTGGTGTACCTTCAGTCATGATCAAGTGGATTTTGACTTTAGAAATCCACAAGTGCTTATTGAGTTTACACGTATCATTAGGCAATACCTTGATGCCGGCGTGAATATTTTCCGCCTTGATGCCGTGGCATTCTTGTGGAAAATTGTCGGCACGAAATCAATTAACTTACCGCAAACCCATGAAGTGATCCGTTTATTACGCACATTAATAGAGCATGCTCAACAAGATGCAGTCGTGATCACCGAAACCAATATTCCCAATACTCAAAACCTGACTTATTTTGGCAACGCCAACGAAGCGCACTGTATTTATAATTTCTCATTGCCGCCATTACTGATTAATACTTTGATTACAGGAAGCTGTTTGTATTTAAAACGTTGGCAAATGAGCATGCCTCCAGCACAGGATGGCACCACTTATTTTAACTTTATTGCTTCACATGATGGTGTGGGTTTAAGGCCTGTTGAAGGGATATTAGAGCAGGATGAAATTGACAGTCTAGTAGAAACCATGGTGTTGTTTGGCGGTAAGATTTCCAGCCGAACGAGCGAAGATGGCCATAAAAAGCCCTATGAAATGAACATCGCACTCATCGATGCCTTGCAAGGTACAACGAAAGGCAAAGACCAATTTGGTTTAGCGCGCTTTACCTGTGCCCATGCCATTATGTTGGGGCTGGAAGGGATCCCTGGGATATATATTCATAGCTTACTGGGCACCGAAAATGATTATGAGAAACTGGCTAATACCTCTCATAATCGCTCAATTAATCGTCATCGTTGGGATGCAGAGCAACTGAATGGCTTGCTTGCCGATGACAATAGTACCCATGCTAAAGTGCTTGCAGCACTGACTAAGCTGATAACTATTCGAACCAATCAAGCTGCATTTAATCCTAATGCGACTCAATTTACCTTGCACTTAGGGTTGCAGTTATTTGGCTTTTGGCGTCAGAGTCGCGATCGTAGACAGAGCATTTTTTGTATCAGTAATATTTCAGACCAAGCGATAGATTTACCCTTGGCCGAGCTGAACTTAATTGGTACCGAAACCTGGTTTGATTTGATTGACGGCGAAGTGATCCACGATATTACTGCTACGCAATTATTAGAGCCTTACCAAACGGTTTGGATTAGTAACGTACCTTAACGATCAAAGCTTATTAACGAAAAATACAATGAGGCGAAGATGCGAGTCGCCTCAATGAGTTAGCGAGTACCTAAGTCGGCTTATGATTTAGCCAAACGATACTGTTTTAAAATATCATCTAATCCAACAGATGCTTGAGTGAGTTGGTTTGCAATGGTCACTGAGCGATGTGATGTTTCATGTATCGTTTCTGCTTGGCTACGAATGTCATGCAGTTGCTGAGCAATATCACGAGAAGCTGCGCTTTGTTGCTCAGAAGATGAAGCGATCTGCGAGCTCATATCAAACACATGGTTAATTGAAGTGACCATGCCATCAACATCTTCACCCACCGAGGCAATGGCTTGTTGCCCTTGCTCAGCTTGTTTAACAATGTCTTCAGTAATATGCGATAAGGTGCCCGTGTCTTTCTGTAACCCTTCTATCATGGTTTGTATTTCTACTGTCGCTTGCTGAGTGCGACTAGCTAAAGTACGTACTTCATCGGCAACGACAGCAAACCCACGACCTTGTTCACCCGCTCGTGCCGCTTCAATGGCAGCATTAAGCGCCAATAAGTTAGTTTGCTCAGAAATACTATTAATCGTGGTGACCACTTCACCAATATTGGCAGCAGCTTTTGATAGCTCATCAACAGAGATAGATGCCTGCGAGATGCGACCTGTTAAAGTGCCAATACGATTGACGGCTTCACTGATTTGCACTTGGCTATTGTTGGCTTGCGATGAGCTTGTTTGAGTTTGTTCACTGGTACTGCTTGCATGGTGCGAGACCGCTTCAATCGCCGTGGTCATTTGCGACATCGCCACCGATACCGTATCTAAAAAGTTATGTTGATATTCAGTAAGCTGCTCACTTTGCTGCGCTTGCTGATTAAATTCTTGTGCGGCATTAGACAAGGTTTGCGCATTGGCTGCAATGGCGGTCACCATTTCGCTCATGTTATCGGCACTGCGATCAATTTCTCGGGCAATAAGACTGAAATCATCCGTACCAAAAAAATTAAGGCGGCAGGTTAAGTCACCTTCAGCAAGACGCTTGATGGCAACATACATGTCCCATAGTCCGCCACCTAACGAAGTCGAAATCCAATAACACAGTAGGTACAGAGGCAATAAACCGGCAAATGCCCAAATCAGCATGCTGCTTGCGCTGGATAAGGGTTCTGCCTCTAATTTAGCGACATTCACTGTTAGAATTAACGCTGAGTTATTGACGGGTGCGCTTACGGTAATGTTGTCTTGATAGCGTGTAGCCTGAGTTAATTGGCCAACTTTTGCATCAATGAGATGAGCGAAATCAACTAATGCCTGATCATCAAGCCCTTGAGCTTGAGCGCTTTGTGCAAAAGCATTGACTCTGGATTGAGCGAATTGCTCTGAACTGTATTCAATTTGATTGGTGTAATTGACGTATTGAGTCATAGCTATAGCGGCGGTAATCGCGGTGACAAGAGCGCATATAACCCAAAACTTACCGTTTAAACTGAGCTTAATGAGTACAGCATCTACTTTACGAAAGCTAATTTGTTTCATGTCGAGCATTCCTTTAGTCAAAGCAACAATCTAGCCCTGACATTAAGTTGCAAATGCGGTCAGTGCCTACAATATATTCTGTAAATTATATTGATAATTTAATTCATCAATACAAAGTGTTACATGTAATAAGCTGGCATGTTACCGAGTATTACCAGTGAATAAATCGAGACAGATCTCAGTCTGACAGTCACTGATTGTTTTTTATCTTTTTTTAGCGATTTATCTGTTGATTAATTTCACGTTACATCACCAATCAAACCCAATTAATTGGTTGAACTAAGTGAGGTGACATAAACACATTGTTTATTGGCACTGATAAAAGAGATATCGGCGCAGGTAACAAAAAGTTTAGCGAGAAGTGCTGTGTCATTGGGCTAATAATGTCATGCCAAATAGCGAGCGATAGTCACTAACGTTATGTTATTTAACGCTGTTTTCCTCTATGTAAATTATTGATGTGAATGTTTGATTTTGCGATGAATGCCGAGTTTATTTTGTGCCGAAAAGCATAGTGTAAGCGACTGAGAATAATGTAACGGCATGAATCAATAGTGATTAATGCCAAATTATTGACCTTAAAATATTAACTTGTGAGCGAATTAACATGAAAAAATGGTTAGTCACCTTAGCTGTAATGAGCAGCTTCTCAGCGAGTACGGTTGCCGCTGAGACAGTAGAGTTTAGAGCTGCAGGAAGTTTAAAGACGGCAATGACGGAAATCGTTGCTCAATATCAAGATCAATATGATGTAGCAGTGGCGTCGCAGTTTGCCCCATCTGGATTATTACGTAAGCGAATTGAGCAAGGCGAGCATGTCGATTTGTATGCCTCTGCAAACATGAAACACCCAACGACTCTCAATAAAGCTGATAAAGCAGGGCCTGTAGTGCGATTTGCTGGCAATAAGCTCTGTGCCATTGCCCAGCAAAATGTCTCACTTACCAGTGAGCAGTTATTGGATAAAATGCTAAGCAAGAATATTAGAGTGGGCACATCCACACCCAAAGCGGATCCTGCGGGTGATTATGCTTGGAAGTTATTTGCCAAAGCTGAACAGTTACAAACAGGTGCAGAGCAAACATTACAACAAAAAGCGTTACAGCTAACAGGTGGTGAACACTCAGCTAAAGCGCCTGAAGGGCGCAACCCTTACGGTTGGGTAATGGAAAATAATCAGGCAGATATCTTCTTAACCTACTGTACCAATGCGGTATTGGCACAAAAAGAAGTGCCAGCGTTACAAATTATTAGCGTGCCAGAAGCATTATCTGTTGGCGCACAATATGGGCTAACGCTTGTGAATGGGGCTAACCCAGATGCCGCTGGTTTAGCGCACTTTATTTTATCATCGGATGGCCAAGAAATTTTGGCTAAATACGGTTTTGATACCCCATTAAAATAGTGATTTTAGGCCAGTATCGCTGGCCTAAATCAAGCGTTTTAGCTTTATACGACACTCAGTTTCGAGCTTGATGTCATTCGCATCTGAGTGTTGCTCGTCGTTGTCGCATCATATTGTATAACCTGATTTCGCCCCGCTTTTTTTGCTCTATACATGGCGATATCAGCATGTTTATACGCTAAGGTTGCATCGTCTTTTACTTTAGTGACTCCAGCACTAATGGTGAAAGGGAACTGCGAATTGGCATCAATAATACGGCAAAGTCGATTAAGCACAGCCTCAGCTTGAGCTGCTGAGGTGTGTGGCATTAACACTGCAAACTCCTCTCCACCAATGCGAGCGACAATGTCTGTCTCACGGCATTGCTGATTTAAAAAATGGGCTAACTTTTGCAATGCAACATCACCTGCATCGTGTCCATGCTTATCATTGATGACTTTAAAATGGTCTATATCGATGATCCCTAAACATGCTTGGTAATCAGGGTAACGTTTAGTATAAACCGTGAGATTATCTAGCTCCTTGTCAAACTTACGACGATTCCAGACTCCGGTTAAAGGATCCGACTCACTTTGGTTTCGTAACTCTTCTTCAAGCAGTTTTCGTTGCGTAATATCGATAAAGGTAATCACGTACTTTTTGACTTGCCCTATGTTGTTTTTTAACGTTTGTATTCGGGTTATCAGCGTATATTGCAGGCCTGATTTGTTATGACCGACAATCTCACCTTTCCATAAGTCATCCTTTTCTAATTGTATTTTTATGGCGGCAACTTGATGCTCATTGAGCGACAGGTTTAATTGATACAGTGATTTATTGAGTAGTTGTTTTTGGGTATAACCCGAAACCCGCACAAACTCTTGATTCACTTTTATTAATGCAAACTGTGGATTAGTAATAATCACGCCCGCAACACCATTAAAAGCGGCTTCAATCAATTGGCTGTTAGCCAATTCATTTTCATGCTGGTTGTATAATTTGAAAATGTAGCCACAAATACCCGCAATCAGTAGCAAAATGAGTAAGCCATTCACCAGCAGGTGTTGTTTTTGTTGTTGCACATAAGGTGAATCTGTCGGGCTCGATATAACAATATACTGGCCAAGTGGGCTGTAGGCCTCTCCAAGGGATAGCCTTGCATAAGAGTAGACTGCATCATCTTGAGTTAGGCGGCCATTTTCAGACGATTGAATTTGCTTCCATAAATTAGGCATAAGCTCAGCCAAGCTAGAGCCAGCTTTGTTATGAAGTAAATTATCTAATGTTTCATTAGGTTGATCGCTTGCAAGTAAGTGGCCTTGATGTTCAAATATTTTTGTCACGACATTATCTTGATGAATCCCATCAATGGCGCTTAGCATGTTAGAAATACTCAGGTTTATCACCATAAACCCTTGACGTTTTTGTTGGTGATAAACAGGCGAGATGATACGCATGCTTGCCTGAATAGGTTGTGATAACTCACCATTTTCAATTTCTAAGTCGACAGGCCAAGTACCAACTTCACCTTGTTTTAGCTGCTTTGCATACACAAAATACGGGCGTTGAGACTTGTTTTGTAATTGCGCTGTAGGCACTCGCAAGGGTTGAACACCTAGGTTATTAACCCTAATTAGTTCAATACCATCATTGTTGATATAACGAATCTGCGAATATATGGCTTCATTTTTTGCCACAAAATAAAACATATTCTCAAGCGTATCGCGGCTGCTCTGACTAGGGTGCTCAGTAAATTTCATGATCTGCGGGCTCGTAGTGAGCTTTTTGATGATGTCATCAACGCCCTCAATAACAGCTGCGAGCTTGTCTGTTGAAAATGTTAATCGCTGACTGTGCTTGTCATTGATACGCTTCATTTCGTCATTTTCAATTTTTTGGTACTGATTAAATATGTAAAAACCCACACTGATACTGAACATCAATATGACACTAAAAATCAGCTTGAATACGCGAATATTTTTTCTTCGTTGAGTTTGTTGCATAAGCCTACTTAGATGATAAAAAGTTGATAATCAATATGGCAGCACGTCACCAAACAGCCGCTCTTGGGTGATAACTAGCTTAATAAAAGTCGTAATTAAAGAGTTACCATTTAATGCCACAGAGCCTTGTTACGACTTTTTATTGAGGCTGATGACGCTGTAGTTTTAAACAATGACGCAAGGGAGGAGAGTCAGGTAAGCGTTATAAGGTGATGTTTTTAAATGCTTAATGATAATTGTAAAGTGTGATTTTAATCAAAGAGTACTATTGCACTAACGAGGTGAGCTGGGTAATCTAAGTTAAGAAACATATTGTCATTCGAGACGTGAAGGATTGCTATCGAGTACGTGAAAAGGAGCTTTCAGATTTATCCTTACACCAGCTTTTGCATATTCCTGTCATAAACTCTGCTTAATATGCCTTCGATAACCACAACAACTCTAAAAGAAAAGTGCCTAAATCAGGCAAATAAGGATTGCAAAAATGAGTGAAGAAACAACATTACAAACTCAAGAAGTGAGTCAAGACTCTAAAAACTTGGCACTACTTTGTTGGATAGGCACCATCTTTTTTGGTTTTATTCCTGGTTTGGTTTTATATCTCGTCAAGACTGATGATGAATATGTTCGCCAGCAAGCAAAAGAATCGTTAAACCTCTCGATCACCGTTATCATTGGTTACTTTATTTCAAGCCTTCTATTTATTATCGTTATTGGCATGTTGACCATGTTTGCTGTTGGGATATTTAACTTAGTGTTTTGTATTTTAGGTGCGATTGCGGCATCAAAAGCAGAAGACTTTAAAGTGCCTTATATCTTACGTTTAATTAAATAAACATCACTGGGTCAGTATGACCAGAAAGGCTCAATGACGAAAGCTGTGCTTTCGTCATTTTTATTTGAACGTAAGTTGAAGAATGATTGAGTGACAAGGAAAGCTAAGTGGAAACAAATGTATTTGATCGAACATATACCACAGACAAGATTATCAGTGGGCCATTATACAATTTATTGATTGGGTTAACCCTATGCTGGGGCTTTGGCATTAACTGGTGGATGGTGACTAATATTTCCCCTGAAGCGATTGCATCTGTTAATTCTTGGGTCTTTTTTATTGGTTACTTTGCGTCATGTTTTTTAGGTATTTACCTATTTTCATCGTCAGATAAACCTGTGGTGAGTTTTATTGGCTACAACTTCGTGGTCGTGCCATTTGGTTTCATTATTAACTTGGTTGTGAGTCAATATGACGCTGCACTCGTGTCTGAAGCCATTCGTATTACTGGGTTAGTGACTATTGCAATGATGTGTTTAGGCACATTGTTCCCTGCTTTTTTCAGTAAAATTGCCGGAGCGTTAACCATTGCGCTGCTGTTGGTTATCGTCATCGAATTAATTGAAATTTATGTCTTTGGGATCCACCATGGCATATTAGATTGGATAGTCGTGCTGATCTTTTGTGGCTATATTGGCTACGACTGGGGGCGCGCAAATCAAATTCCTAAAACAGTTGATAACGCGATAGATAGCGCCGCAGCCTTGTATATGGACATCATTAATTTATTCCTAAGAATTTTACGTATTTTAGGTCGCAAGTAAGTGCTCATTAGGCGTTAACATTAAAGAGCCGTGAGGCTCTTTTTTTGTCTCAATTAATATAGGGAAAGTATCATTGAAACTCGTTAAACCCAGTGCAGAATACCAATCCAGTTATCTTGCTTATATTGCAGAACTAGCCGATGAAGAGCGTTATCCTTTTCCACTGGATTTTGATCATCATGATTTTGAAGCCATGTTGCAAAAAATTCAGAACTTTGCTGATGGGGTTAACTTGCCTCAAGGTTATGTCGCCAGCGAAACCTATTGGTTAGTTGATGAGGCTGAGTTAGTTGGTGTCGCCAACTTACGCTTGCGGTTAAATGACGCTATTAGACATTGTGGCGGGCACATTGGCTTGGGCATTCGTCCAAGTTATAGAGGTCAAGGCTTAGGGGCTGAACTCATGGGACTGGTTATTGCTAAGGCAAAACTCAAAGGCATTAATGAGCTACACATTCATTGCTATAAGCACAATGTTGCTTCAGCAAAAATGATAATGGTAAATGGCGGGGTACTAGCGTCAGAGATATCATTGTCAGACGATCAGAGCTCAGATAACGCTGCGGCAATAATACAGCGTTATCGAGTGGTTTGAATGACTTAGCTAACTAATTGAACCACAGCTTGATTCAGTTCTGCGACAAGTTCTGCATTGGTTAATTGACCTTTCTCGGTATCAAAGTTTTGATAAAAGCTAGGGACTGACATCGAGCCTTTGACCTCAGCGGCAAAGTAAGGGGCTGAACCTGTCGCCGCTGCAAGTACTGTACTCGCGCCGCCTGGGCCAGGCGAGGTTGCCAATAGTAATGTTGGCTTACCCTGAAATACTTTTTGATCAATGCGTGATGTCCAATCAAATAGGTTTTTATATGCTGCGGTGTATGAGCCGTTATGCTCTGCAAATGAAATAACGATAGCATCCGCATGACCAATTTTGTTGAAAAAAGCTTTAGCCAAGTCAGGCTGACCCAATTCTTTCTCACGGTCTTCACTGAATAATGGTATTTCGTAGTCATTGATATCGAGCAATTCAACTTCGGCATTATCAACTAATGTCGCGGCATGGTTAGCCGCATATTGTGCGAGTTGTTTATTAATGGAATGACGACTGCTGCTTGCTGCAAATGCTAAAATTTTCATGTTATTGCCTTAGGCTCTTTAAGCCAGAATAAGTCAGTTAAAACAAAACGTATGTTGGGGTAAATTACTCGTATTTATTTATGTTTAACATTAATTTACGTGCTTGTATTCAATAAATTCGATGACATTTTTGTCAGGATCTCGAATGAAGAATGAACGTCCATTAATGTGCTGCATTAGTTCACCACTGAGTGAAATGTTGCGTTCGCTTAATTGCTCAATCATGACGTCAGCATCATTAATTTCTAACGCAATATGGGTATAGCCAGTGTGTTTAGTGGGAATATCCATTAGTACATTCGTGTCAGTTTGTGCGGCATTCAAAATAAAATTAATGTTGATACCACTCGGGTGTTCGACAATCGCTACTGGCTCTGGCCCTAATGGACCAGCCACATAATTAAATCCAAGTTGCGCGTAAAATGCTTTAGCAATATCAAGGTTTTTTACGCGTAATCCATAATGATTAATTCGAGTGATCTGTTCCATGATTATTTCCTTATAGTTAACCACTTAAAGGCTTGAGCCCTCGTGTGTTGATGTGGTTACTTTAGCGATATCACGGCGTGGGATTAAGTAGGTATAAGGCAAAGTATTATTTCCATATGACTTGTAATTCTGGGTTATATTAAAAATTGGTGTTATTTTGGAATGAATGTCGACCTGTGTGTCTGGCTAATTTGATGAAGAGAGTGACATATGAATCTTGACCCTAAATTGTTTGATGGCCTGGTAATTTTTAGTCAAGTTATCGAATCTGGTAGCTTCTCGATTGCCGCCGAAAAAACCGGTCACTCGACATCGCACATCAGTAAAGTGGTGACAAAATTAGAGCAGCGATTACAAACCCGCTTGTTACATCGCAGTACACGCTCATTGAGTTTAACGCCAGAAGGTAAGTTATTTCATCAGCATTGTGTGCAGATAGTCAAAGATGCAGAGCAAGCTGTCGCTATGTTAGATAGTCGCTTACAAGTGCCTAGTGGCACGTTAAAAATTAGCTGCCCGGTCACTTTAGGTTTAATGCACTTACAACCGATATTGTCCTTATACATGGAGCAATACCCACAAATAAACTTAGACATTGATTTTAGTGACCGTCATGTCGACTTAATTCAAGATGGTTATGACTTAGCGATAAGAGCAACCCAACAGCTCGATGATTCTAATTTGATTTGTAAGCGCCTCAGTCGATTTCACGCATTAGTGGTAGCAACGCCAGCATATTTAGCAAAACATGGGACGCCGCAGTCTCCAGAAGACCTTATTACTCATCAATGTATTTGTTACACCAATTTAAAGCATCCTAGTCGTTGGGTATTTGAACACCCTGAAAAAGCGACAGTGACGGTCGATGTTCCCCAAGTTATCGGTTGTAATAATGCGGATATGGAATTAGCAATGGTGCTGGATGATCATGGTATTTGCCGCCTGCCTTCTTTTTATTTATCTAAGGCATTAGAGCAGAAAAAGCTGACGGTGTTGTTTAGTGACTATGTGCAACCTGAAGTGGATATTTACGCTGTGTATCCTAGTCGCAAGCATTTAACTCCAAAGGTGCGAAGTTTCATTGATATGCTGGTGGAGCATATGCCAGCTTCATAACTTGTCCATTATTCACGATATGAACAAGCGGTATTTGATGCAGCAGATATCCCAGTTTATTGGTATATCTGCTTCGCCTCAGTTGGTCAATTAGCTTGCTAACTGTGCTTCTGCATTCATTGGGTTTTTAGCTAAATACTCAAATAAACCCGTTTGCATATTCACGTTCCAAAAACGGCCTGCAAGCGTGAGTTTCAAGCAGCGGTCATCTATCGTTGCGAGTCCATTTTGCTGCCAAGCTTCAAACAATGGCTGCAAATGAATAACAACATCGGTTTCAATCCCATCGAATGATAATGTGCCTGAGTCTAAGCCACGTTTAAAAATTGCATCAAATGCGGCAGATGGATTTGGACTGAGCGCCATGCCTGGTACTTGTGCTGGCAATCGTGTCTGGCTGCTAGACTCTGCATCTTCAGTGACAACTTGTGCTTGGTGCCACTCACTTAAATCTCTGGCATTCATCATGCCATGACCATGAATGCTACCGCCGCCGCCAGCACCAAAAGGCAAAATTTCGATACCGCTTTTAGCGAGTGAGTTATACACACTGCGCTCACGGTCATCTCTGCGCCAATGACAGCTAGATAATCTTTGCCATTGCTGGCTTTCTAGTGCATTAGCGCCATAGGCATACATGCTGGCACGGGTTTGGCTATCGGCCTGAAATTCACTGGTTTCTGTACCTAATACTTTGCCTTTTTCGCTGGCTTTATCGATACGGTTACCCGCTAAGCCAATTAACTGATATAAATCGACGCCATGGGCTCCACAGTCAATTGCAGCTTGAATATCTTGTTGCCATATATCCATGGTTTGCCCTGGTAAACCAAAGATCAAGTCGATGACAATACTGGCGCTTGGATGTTGGCTAAGCTGTTGTAATCGCTTAAGCAAAGTCTCTTTATCATCAAAACGACCTGCAGCTTTGCGTACAGCAGTATCAAAGCTTTGAACACCAAATGAAAAACGATTAAAACCGTTATCTAGCGCATTGTTAAACTTAGCGTCATCAAAACCATTTAGGCGGCCTTCTAGGGTGACTTCTGCATTATCAGCTAATGGAAATCGTTGAATAGCTTGGCCTAACTTGGCAATTTCCTCAGCGGTAATATCAGTCGGTGTACCACCACCGACGTAAACCGTGTCAAAGGGCTGACTTTGTGCCAACTTTGTTTGCGAGGCGAGTGTTAACTGCTGACACAATACTTCCATATAGTGGCTAATGCGCTCAGGTTTAGCGCCATTTTCAAAGAAATTACAGAAGCTACAACGCTTACGACAAAATGGAATATGAATATATAAAGCACGTTTATCTGCAGTTGTTTCCGTTTGCCACCATTGTTGCCAAAGCTGTTCATCAACTTTAATTGGACGGCTACCACTTCGACCTGCATGGGGAGCGCTTTTGACTTTAAATGCATGTTGCAAAGGGTCTGGGCTTGCAATGCCTGTCATGGAAGAAGTTAAGATCATGGTTACTCACATCAAGTAAAAATAAATATGGTTAATGATAACCATTATCATTTGCATTTTGCTTGGTTTAGATCAAGTTTTGCCGCTTTGCATTGTAAAGATTGTCAGCGAAGCTGGGTTAAATTGATGCGTTAGTGATCTTGTTGTAAGGCGAGTAGTTGGATTGCTATTGAATAAAAAAGGCATGCTAATGCATGCCTTTTTAGTCACGTTAAACGGCCTATTGCTATGCTATTTGCGCTAAGTCGTGGCAAACAATTGCTTAAACAATCCCGCCTCTTGTTTGAGTTGCGTCTGGTTACCTGATTGCACAATTTGGCCGTCATCTAACACCAGAATTCGATCGGCTAAATCTAGGTTATTCAGTCGATGGGCAATAATAATGCAGCTACGGTTTTGCAAAAATGCGTGTAAGTTTTGCAGTACTTTGGCTTCTGTTGCGGCATCAAGGGCTGAAGTCGCCTCATCTAAAATGACTAAATCAGGTGCTGAGATCCACATTCTGGCAATTGCGAGACGTTGCAGTTGCCCGCCTGATAATCGTGTGTCGCTGCGACCTAAGTCTGTATCTAACCCTTCTGACCAACTGGCTATAGTGGTTGATAATTCAGCTTTTTCAAGGGCTTGCCATAGTGTTGAATCACTTACATCAGCGCCGAAAGTCAGGTTTTCACGTAATGTGCCAGCGATAAGCTTAGGGTGTTGCGGCACGTAACCGACTCGACGCCTTAATGCGTTGATACCAAAGTCATCAATAGTCTGACCGTTTATTAAGATGTTCCCTGATTGAGCAGGGTAAAAGCCGAGCAGTAAATTGACTAAGGTTGATTTACCGCCGCCACTCATTGCTAGTAAGGCAACGGATTCATTAGCAGCAATATGTAAGTTAAGCTGGTGGAACAAGTTTGGTGTTTCGGCAAAACCAAAGCTGACATTATCAAATTCAATGGTTAAGCCCATGGCTTGTTGTGCTGATGTTTCAGTAAGTCGTTGTGGTTGAGTCACTTGTTTTGGCTGTTGCGTTTCCACTTCTGCGGGTTCAGTGTCTAACGCTAATAACTGATTGAGTCGTTCCATCGAGGCTTGTGCGCCAAATCGAGCATATTGAATGTTCAATAACTCTTGAATGGGTCCCATCAAATACCAAAGGTAACTGAAGATGGCAAAAATTTGGCCGACGGATAAATCTGAAACCAACACCATAAAGATGGCCATCGCACGAAAGCATTCAAATCCCAGCAAGAAAGTAGTGAAGCTGAGTTTATTGAGCGCATCTGTTTTCCATTGGTTGGCAATGGCATGCTGGCTTAAATTGGAGGCTAAGCCAAATACACGTTGATAATAGTGCTTTTCTTGCTGTGCTAACCGTAGCTCACGTGTGGCATCAATGGTATCGACGAGGGCTTGTTGAAATGCCTCAGTTGCTGCGTTTTCTTTACGACGTAATGTTTTGACGTGTTCAGCAAATCGAGAAGAGAAGTAGATAACCAATGGATTGAGCAAAATGATCATCAAACCCAATTGCCAGTTGAGCCATAGCAAGACACTGGCAATGGCGACGATAGTCAATACGCTGATGATCAGCCGTGACAAAGTGTCACTGACAAAGCGCTCAAGAGTATCAACATCAGTAATACAGCGAGATGCTAATCCTGCACTACCGTATTTATCAAACGCGCTTATTTGCATATTAGGTAATTGCATTAGCATGCGCTCACGCACATCTAAACTGATGCGTTTGGCGATTTTGGTGAACTCTCTGGCTTGGATAACTTGTGTCACCATCGTCAGTAACCGCAGCACAATCACAGCCACTAAAACAATAACAATATACACGCCAGCACTGTGCATACTGTCAGGCAAAATTGGGTGCAAGGTGTTTAATAGCCAACCAGGTTTTTCTAGCAAGACTTCGTCTACTAGAAATGGCATTAGCATTGGGATAGGTAAGCTTAATAACGTGGCGGCAACTGCTATCATATTTGCCTGAAAGAGTTGCCGTTTATGGGTAAGAATCTTTTGTTTTAACCAAGCCCAATTAAGCTGTGGATGAGGTTGTTGCAAAGTTGCGTCCTTAACAAGGTTTTATACCAATCGTAATAAATAACTGTTCACCCTAGCTTGTGAAAACACGCGATAACGGTATTAGATTTTTTGACAGTAGAATCACTACTTATAAAAAAATCTGCCTTGTTCTCAAGTATGTTTCCTACGCTATTTCTGAACACTTACTTATCGTGATTGGTATTAGAGTAAAAATGGCAGTGACCTCCTAGCAATGGCTAGGAGGCTGCGCGATATTCGAACTTCTGTATATTAAAAAATAAGTGGGAGGTTGCTTTTAGGATCGATAACTAAGGTGGGCTTGTAGTGCCAAACTTTCTCGATCACTTCAGCGGTTAGCGCTTCATAAGGTGCGCCATCACTGACCACTTCACCTTGTTCAAGTACCACTAATCTGTCGGCATAACGGCAAGCTTGATTGAGGTCATGTAATACCACAATAACGCAATAGTTTTGCTCACGAGCCAAGCTTTGAGCGAGTTCTAGGACGCGATGCTGTTGAGCTAAATCCAATGCGGATGTGGGCTCATCAAGAAACAAAATTGGGTGACTCGGTGCCTGAGCAAGTTGGGTTAATACTCGCGCTAATTGCACACGTTGTTTTTCACCACCTGAAAGCGTTGGATAGCTGCGATATTTCAATGCAGACAGTGCCACTTGTTCTAATTGTTTATCCACCAATTCAGCGCCTTGTTGCTGATTAAGGGTTAATGGGTATAACCCCATCTGCACCACTTCGTGGACTTTAAATGGAAACGTGAGTGACGCATGCTGTGGTAATACGGCAAGGGATTTCGCTAGCTCAGCACGATCCCACTTGGCGAGTGGTTTGTTTTGTAAAGTGATCTCACCAGAGGTTAATGCTACTTCTTGGCAAAGGCTTTTTAGCAGCGTGGACTTACCCGCACCATTTGGGCCAAGCAGTGCCGTCACTTGGCCGGGCATAATGTCTAGATTGATATCTGTTAACACGGCTTTTTTGCCAATATGAACAGATAAATCTCTGATATTAATAACCGATTGTGAGGCTTGCACTGCAGAGTGACTGAATGCATCGGGCTTTGACTTATGTTGAGTCAATGGCGTGTTGTTGGTATCAGCGCCAGCCAATTCTAATCCTGATAATGCAGGCGCAGATTTATGTGTTTTAAGCATGGATTTTAATTCTAGATTTCTCATCATATTACACCAACTTATTGCGCTGTTTGAGTAATAGAATAATAAAGAAAGGCGCACCTAACAGTGCCGTGACAAGGCCAACAGGTAGCTCAGATGGTGCAACAATAGAGCGTGCGCCTATGTCTGCAACCACCAATATTGCAGCACCTAACATCGCGCTTAAAGGCAATAATAAGCGGTGATCTGGCCCTATCATCATTCTCACTAAATGCGGAACAACAAGACCGATAAAGCCAATAATCCCAGTAGCTGCAACAGCAATACCGACGCCAATAGCACACAAAACAATTAACTTGAGTTTGAGCTTATCAACATCAAGGCCAAGGTGCCTTGCTTCTGCTTCGCCTAGCAGTAATGCATTTAATGCCTTAGCACTTTTATTAAATTGCCAACTGATTAAGGCTAGGGCGATTAAGCTCAGAACAACATAATGCCATTGTGCTCCCGCGACCGAGCCCATTTGCCATAAGGTTAAGTCACGTAATGCCATATCGTTGGCCATATAGGTCAGCACCCCGATACCAGCACCTGCAAGTGCGGCTACGGCAACACCTGAAAGCAGCAGTAGCACAACAGAGGTACCGCTTGGACTCGATGCTAAACGGTATACAATCAAGGTGGTAATAAGCCCAGCGAAAAAGGCGCTAAAAGCCACAAGGTATTCGCCACCTTGGGGGAATAACACAATACAAATTGCTGCACCAAGTGCTGCTCCTGAGGACACACCAATAATGCCAGGATCCGCCAGCGGATTGCGGAATAACCCCTGCATGACAGCACCACACTGGGCTAATGTTGCGCCCACAGCTAGAGCTAAAAGAGTACGGGGTAAACGGACGTTATTAATCACCAGTTGCTCGTGGGGAGCAACCGCAGCTAACTCTTGTCCAGTTGCCCAATTCACCATGGCATTGAAGCTGGTGGAAGGGCTAATTTGTAATGGTCCGATGCTGACAGACAACAGGCTTGTTATCACCAAAGCGGTGAGTAAACAGGGCCAAAGCCAACGTTGATTTTCCATGATAGTTCCTAGTGCGTTAATGCAGCACGTTTAATATTTGCTATAGCCGTTCAACAAACTTAGCGCTGTTGGATCTCAATAAAGTCACTGGCAAGCTGATCGGCAGCTTCGACAGCACTGATCCCCAATCCGCCGAGCAATGCTTTAGCTGACAAGTTTTTAATCAGCTTATGTTCGCCTGCTGGGGTATGAGCAAGTAATGGCATTTGGGCTAATAGCGTTTCTGCAGGATCTTCTGCCACTTCTTCGCTGCGGTTTGAAATCAGAATGACATCAGGTTGCAGGGCTAAAATACCTTCTTGAGAAACGCTCTTATAACCTGAGAAACCCGCTATATTATTGCCGCCAGCAAGGTTAATAATGATATCTGCAGCAGTGTCGTCGCCGCCAACACGTGCTGGACGGTCAGGTTGTAGCAGTAGGAAAAGAACTTTAGGGGCATCACCTTGTTTGGCGATGGTGTGTTTTTTAGCATCAATTTCTGCAAAAGACTGTTGAATTTGCTCTGTGAGTGCTGCCGCTTGAGTTTCTCTTTCTAATAGCTGCCCCATTTTTTCAACATTTTGCAGGAGTTGTTCTTTAGTATTGGCATTAGGTAGCGATACCACTTCAACATTGGCGCCAGCTAAAACCTCTAAGGTATTTTTAGGTCCCATAGCATCAGAGCCCAATAATAACGTTGGTGATAACGCTAAAATACCCTCTGCCGACAGCATTCTGTGGTAGCCAAGTTTTGCAACTGAGGTGAGTTCTTCAGGGACTTGACTAGTCGAATCGACACCAACTAACTCGTTACTCCCCTCCAAGGCAATCACTAACTCAGTGATACCAGCACCTGCGCTGACAACGCGCTGTTCAGCCATGGTTGCTGAGCTAAAAATAGCCCCAGAAAGTGCCATTAAGCTGGCGAATAAAAAGGTTTTAGATTGACGTGTTTGTTGCTTGAGCATAATTAAAACTCCGAATAAATATGATAAAGGCTCAAAAATTACTGTGGAAACCCTATGTGTTTCTTTTACTGTGAGTCGATTGTCAGTATTAGAAGCGCAGTCATTAGGGTTCCATTAAAATTTGGGTATTACTGATTTGCTGTCTTTGTAATAAAGCAAGTACGGTCATCAATGGTTGTACTGGCGCATTTTTATCTGCAGCAACCACCACATTGAGATCAGGTGAAGCATTAAACGCACTAATAAAGGCTGCTTCAAACTGGTCAAATTGGTCAAACGTTTGTCCGTCGAGTGCCCAATGTGGTGCTTCATCCATGATGTTGACTGAAAGGTGTTCTTCCTGAGATAAGCCCACCAGTTCTGACTTGGTTTCAGTGGGGACATCCACAGGTAACGTCAGTAACTGGGTATTGGCTGTCAGTAGCAGAAACACCAATACGATAAAGATGATGTCGATAAGCGGCGTAAGATCGATGCCAATGCTACTTTGAGCCGATGATCCTATACCTTGTTCAGAGCCAATCATCAGTTTGACTCCGACAAGGTTGCTGCCATTGGTGGTGTCATGTTTGATGATGTCTGTTGCTGACTTGCGTGGGTATTACTGGCTTTAAGGCAAGGTGCATTTGCGCCGCAAGGGACTTCACAACCAATATTTAATGCTTGGTCGAAGCCTTCTAACCATAAGTTAAGCTGGTTGAGAGCATGAGCCATTTTGTTGCAGCGTTTTTCAGCCCATAAGCCAATCAAATGTGACATGGTGATGGCTGGCACGGCAATGATAAGACCTGCAGCTGTGGTATTCATTGCTAGTCCAAGTCCTGTTGCCAATTGTGATGGAGTGACGGGACCGTCTGAAATTCCCAGCTGGCTGAACATTTCAATAAGACCTAGTACTGTGCCCAATAGGCCGAGTAACGGGGTGATGACACCAATAATATGTAATACTTTTAAGCCCGATTGCAGTTTTTCTTTTTGCTTGATTAGCCATAAATTTAAAATTTCTTCACGCATGGGTCTAGGATGGTCACCATGGGATAACAATAGCCCCGTTCCTTTAGCCAACATACTGCGGCCTTGGCTTAGTTGAGCAATTAATTGCTGACGTTGCTCTGTTGTCGCACTGCGAGTTTGTTTTCTCAGTTCTGTTAACCAAGCGTCACGTTTTAATAACTCATTGGCCATTAACGCAAGTCGTTCAAGAATGATAAGTGATGCTAAAAAAGCACAAATAAACAGTGGCCAAGTTAAGTAGCCTAATTGCTCTGAGAGCTGCAAATATAGTGGTTGAGACATGTTGGTTTCCTATCTTCAGATTAATTTAGCGCAAACTTCACCGGGACTCTTACTGTGTAAGCAAAAGCGGTTTGCGGTGAAGGTGCGGCAAATTTCCACTTTTCAACAGCATCAATCGCAGCTGCATCAAGTAGGCTATAACCTGAACTATTAACTAAAGTGAGCGAAAGTTGCTCACCAATTTGATTAAACATGACTTCCACTGTCGCTGTGCCCTCAAAGCCTCTTTTACGTGCTTTTCTTGGGTAATTAGGTTGTGATGGCGGCGCTGAAAATGTCGGTTTCTGTAACGCGACGGTTTGTTGAGTAACGCCTTGTTGGGCCTCCACTTGTTGCTGTTCATGGGTTGCACTTGCATCTGTGCTGGCAAGTTCGGTATCTGACATTTCGGTTTGAGGTTGCTCGGTCACAGGCGTCGGTGTGGGTTCAACGACTTCTTGCTCAATGACCTCTTCAACTTTTGCGATGACGTTATCGGGTGCTGGCTTTTTAGGATCGGTTTTGACGACTTTCTCAGGTATTGGCTTAGGTTCTGGCTTCGGCTCTGGTTTAATTTCTGGCTTAAGCTCTGGAAGCACTTCTTCAATGGTTTGCTCAGTGCTTTGAGCTTGTGCACTGGCTTGCATTGCCACCATGACACTAACAGCTTGATTTGACCCCATTGCAGACCCTGCCGCGAGCTGAATTTCAGGCTCAGTATTTTGAGAGGCGAGAACGCCTCCTTGGATTAAAACGGTTAAACATCCAAAAGCAAAATATCGTCTAGGTGTCATGATCTATATTCTTCTACAACAGCATTCGGTTAGATATTGACCATTTTTAAGAAAAGCAATTAGTTAGCTGAAAATCTTTACAATCTTTACAAAGCTAATAATTACAATCACTTAATAATAGTAAGTATCAATATATCGCTAAACATACAACATAAGTAATGAGATCGCAAATGATAATGATTTTCATTTGATCTAAGTTTTATTCTCAGGTAAAGTGCGGCAATTAGTTAGGCGGTAATAATACTTTGTGATTAGTTTTTCTGAATGATTCATTAGCTTTTTCACTAACACAAAGTGGTCATTACTTCCCTCGAACTAAGCCGAATTTTGTATTTATACTTTGAGGATTTAATCATGACCAAGAAGCCACTCGTAGTAGCAATGGCAATGGTTTTCAGTACAACCGCATATGCACAAGAAAGCAAAACAGTCACCGAGTTTGATGAAGTTTTAGTCACAGCAACGCGTATCAGTGAAAAAGTCTCTGATACTAGCCGAAGCGTGACAGTGATCAGCGAAGAAAAAATGCAAGAGTCACAACCTTCATCGGTTGCAGATGCACTGAAAAACGAAGCTAACGTTAGTGTGACTAATGGTCCTCGTGCTTCGTCTCAAGGTGTTGAAATCCGTGGTCTAAGTGGACAGCGAGTACTACAAACTATTGATGGCGCGCGTCAAAACACCAATTCTGGTCACCGTGGCACCTATTTCATGGACCCTGAGCTACTAAGCTCAATCGAAGTTGTGCGTGGCCCTGCAAGTAGCTTATGGGGAAGTGGTGCGATTGGTGGTGTGGTTGCACAAAATACCAAATCAGCCCAAGACTTTTTAGATGAAGGCGATACCTTTGGTGGCTACATCAAACAAGGTTTTGAAACGAACGGCGACAAGATCAAAACCAGCGGTACTTTATATGGTTTAGCTGACAATATTGATTGGTTATTAAGTGGTAGCTACCACGACAGCAACAATATCAAGATTGGTAACGACCAAACCCTTGAAAACAGTGCTTCAGAAGCAACGAGCGGTTTAGCTAAATTAGGTTGGGAACCAACTGATGATCAGCGTCTACAGTTTTCTGCACGTTTTTCAGATACTGATGAGTTAGTACCAAGTAATCCAGCGACTAACGTGGGCAGCTCAGTACCATTAGTTCAACGCAATACTACAGATCAAAACGTGACGTTAGATTACAGCTTAAACCCAACAGATAACCCATTGTTGGATTTAAACGCGACGCTATATTGGAATAGCACTAATTACGACGAAGATCGTGTGACTAAAGATCAAGTAGATAGCACGGAATACGACACCATAGGTTTTAGCCTTAATAACAGCTCTACCTTTGGCAATACTGTGCTGACATATGGTGTGGATGGTTACAAAGACACCATTAATACTGTACGTGACGATAATGGCCAAGCTGGTGAACGTCCTGATGATATCGACGGTGAGTCTACGGTTTGGGGGGCTTTCACTAAAGCTGATATTAGCTTAACCGATACCTTGGCACTAGATGCTGCAGTACGTTACGACACCTTCAAAAATGAAAGTAATAACTTAAACCAATCATCTGACGACAATGCGTTTACGCCATCTGTTGGCTTAGTGTGGAAGACGACTGATTGGTTAACCTTAAGTGCACGTTACGACGAAGCATTCCGTGCACCAAGCATGGAAGAAATGTACTCAACAGGGACACATTACTGTATTCCTTCTATCCCAGGTTTCTTGCCAGATGGCTTATGTAACACTTTCGAGATTAATCCAGATCTGAAAGCTGAAAAAGCGCAAAACAAAGAGATCAAAGCCGACATGCGTTTTGCTGATTTAGCGGGCGATGATGAGTTAGTGGTGACCTTAAGTGCATTCAGAAACGATGTTGATGATTTCATCGAACAGTCTGTATCTAACCCACTTTATGGGATTCCAGGACTTGAACAAACGACCTCTTGGGATAATGTCGACGAAGCTAAATTAACTGGTTTTGAGTTCACCACTCGCTACCGTTATAAGCAAACTCGTTTGACCTTCAACTATGGTCAAACTGAAGGTAAAGATAAAGAGTCAGATGAGTATCTATCTAATATCCCAGCTAAGAAAATGGGCTTAGATTTATCGCAAGCCATTATGGAAGGCGATATGAAGTTTGGTACTCGTTTTACGTATGTTGCTGAGCAAGATCAGTTACCAACTGACAACCTAGAGCAATATGACTCGTACAAATTGTGGGATGTTTACGTAGCTTGGGAACCAGCAATGGGGACATTCGAAGGCTTGCGTGTAGATTTTGCAGTAGAAAATATTGGTGATGAGGAATATCGCCAAGCGTGGCAAACCTTGTATGAGCAAGGCAGGAATTTCAAATTGTCAGCGCGTTACTCGTTTTAATTCTTTTACCCTGTAAACGAATTAATTAGACCGAGGTGAGAGAGCAATAGTGTGGATAACACTTGCTCTCTTATTTGGAAAGCCTCTCAAGGGTAAAAGCTTGAGCGGCTTTTTCAGGATTTAAGATTCGTATATTAGGGTTATTAAATATTTGGAGATATTCCATGGCTGTATCAGTAGAACAAATCAAGCAGTACCTCGCCGACAACCCAGCAGCGATGCCAGGACAGGTTGCAGCTGAGTTAGCAATCACAGAGTTAGAAGTCGTTAAAGCACTGCCTTCAGAGCAGTTGGCTTTATTACCACTGACAGAAAAAGATAACTTACTGGCTTCACTACCAGAGTGGGGCAATATGACCACGATTGTGTCTGCATCAGGTAGCATTTTTGAATTTAAGGGTAGCTTCCCTAAGGGTAAGTACGCTCATGGTTACTACAACTTAATCACCAAAGGTGAAGGCTTACATGGCCACTTAAAGCTGGATGATATCAGTGCAATTGCCCTGATCAGCAAGCCGTTCAGAGGCACTGAAAGCCACTCAATTAACTTCTTCGGCGCACAAGGTGAAGTGGTTTTTAAAGTGTATTTAGGCAGAGACAAAAAGCGCGTGTTATTAAGTGAACAGGTTGAGCGTTTTCAGGCACTTAAAGATAGCGTGAACATTGCAGCTTAGTTGTTGATGACAACGTTTTTGATGACTGTTTGTCATCGCTGCTGATTAGAAAATAGAGAAAAGGAATGTGTGATGTCGACAGAAAAAGAGCAACGCTTACGAGAGAAACTTCTTCCAGAAATTGAAGAATTCAAAGCGCAACGTTCAACCTTACAATTGGCAACGCAAGATGCTGATGGTGTACCTAACGCCAGTTATGCTCCATTTGCATTGGCCGATGATGGTTTTTATATTTTGGTCAGCGAGTTAGCACGCCACGGCACTAACTTAAAAGCCTCTAATAAACTGTCTGTCATGCTAGTTGCTGATGAGTCTGAGTCGAAAAGTGTGTTTGCACGTAAGCGTTTAACCTTTGATGCGACAGCTGAAATTGTTGCCCGTGATAGTGAAACATTCACTAAAGGTGTGGCGGCATTGTCGGCACGTTTTGGCGAAATGATTGACAATCTAGCAGGATTAACTGACTTCAATCTATTTAAACTAAATCCGCATCATGGCTTATACGTTAAAGGATTTGGCCAAGCATTTAGCTTGTCAGGTGCAGAGTTACTTGATGTAGATTGGAAGCGTGATGGTCATCATGGCACCCCAAAAGAGCCTGCTGAAAAAGCGTAATCAGAATTCAGTTAGCCTAGGTTAACTGAGTTTTATGCTACTTTCTCGACATGGGGTTTGTAATGTTTTTGCAATATATTTGTAATGATTTAGTACTAGTTAAGTGCATTTCTAGATGTTACGATATTTGCCATGACAAGTGAGTGTGCTACTGCATTATTGTGGTTTTACTTAAACAAATACAATAACTTCAACCCCAAAAGATGATATTGTTTTAACAAGATTTGTTGCTCACTTTAATGGCAAAAAGCCCAAGTTTACTTAATGTAAACTTGGGCTTTTCCTTATTGAGGCCTTGGCCAAAAATTGTCGATTTTTGCTTATAAAATAAAAGTGGCCACTAAGTCATTAAGTGCCTTTGCTTGCCCTTTTAATTGCTGCGCTTCTTGATGGGCTGTGACGGATGCTTGTGCAATTTCATCCGTGACGTCTTTAATTGCCACTGTATTTTGCGTGATCTCATTTGTCACTTGGGTTTGTTCTTCTGCTGCGGTAGCAATTTGACTGGCCATATCTGAAATTAATGCCGCTGCTTGGGTAATTTCTTCAATGGCTTTATTCGCTTCATTGGCATCTTCGACACTGTTAGTCGCGAGTGCTTGGCTGCTTTGCATTAGCTCAACAGCGTTTGATGTGGTGGTTTGTAGCGTTTCAATCGTTTCATAGATTTCTTGGGCTGAATCTTGAGTACGACGAGAAAGTACACGTACTTCATCTGCAACAACGGCAAACCCACGTCCTTGCTCACCAGCTCTTGCTGCTTCAATGGCTGCGTTTAGTGCTAATAAATTGGTTTGTTCAGCAATTCCCTGAATCGTCGATAAGATGCTGGAAATAGCATTAGCATGACGGCTCAATTCACTAATCACATCCGTTGCTTGGGTGACTTCATTGGCCAACAAATGAATTGATTGACGGGTATTATTCACTAAGCTTTGGCCTTGTAAGCTGCTACTACTGGATTGTTGCGCTGCGGTAGCGGTATTTTCTGCACTGGATGCAATTTCATGTGTCGCACTGGCCATTTGAGTTACCGCAGTGGCGACCATAGTGACTTCTTGCTGCTGGGTTTGAATTTCTTTTTCAGCATGACGACTGTTCACTAAACTATTATCAGCATTTTGATCAAGTTGGTGTGCCACTTGTCTTATTTGACTAATGAGTAAGTGCTGGCTGCTAACAAAACGATTAAAGCTATCAGCTAACACTCCCACTTCATCTTTAGACTCAACGTCAATACGCTGGGTTAAGTCACCGTTTCCATCAGCGATTTTAAACAGTGCATTTGAGACACGACCGAGAGGGAGAAGTAACTTAGTCATTAACCATGAAATCACTGCCATACTTGCTAAAAGCACTAATGCAGCTAGTCCAAGTTGTTTGACAAGCAAGCTCGCTAGAGGGGCTTCAAGCGTTGCTTGATCAAGTAGAACAATCAGTTCCCAATCCGTTTGAGGAATATCCTCAACCCAGACTAATTTGTCACGGCCTTCAAGCTCAAAATGGATTGGAATTAATTGATCACTGCGGCGCTGTTGCTGCAACACATTAAGATCCAGTTGGTTATCAATATCGCGAATATGTCCCATCGCTTTTGATGCATCTTTATAAGCGATAACCGTACCATCTTTATGCATCATGATAGCGAAGCCATTAGAAGGCAAGGTCATACGGTTAACATCATCGACTAAGTCGTTAATATTCACATCGCTGGCAATGACGCCATTATGGATTTTTTCAGCAAGGGTAATCACGACTTTTTTAGTCGGGAAGTCTACATAAGGTTTGGTAAGAATCATCGCTTGGCTGGTCATTGCTTGCTGATACCAAGGACGAGTACGAGGATCATAACCTGTATTATCAATGCTAGTGTCTGCATCGATCATCTCACCGGTATCTTTACCAAAGTATGTGGACTCGAAGCGACCTGAATCTAATGCTTGTTGCAAAACATGAATGTCGTCGCCTTGGTTAATCCGTGATTTGAGCGCATTCAGAATATCTTTTTTAGATGATAACCAATCACTAATTCTTTCAGTTTGTTGGCTGCTGAGTCGCTGAACCTGCTCTAGATTTGAGGTTAACAACATGGTTTTTTGGCTGGAATAACTTTGCCAAGACAATAGGGCAATGACGACTGATAAGGCGATTAATACCGGAAAGATAATTTTCAACTTTAACGAATTAGATTTCATATAAACCAGTGTGACCTTGCTATTGAAAGGGGGAAGTATTTAGCAACCAATGCTTGCCCAAATAGGGCTATTTTTCAGCGGCGGATAATGTCATAAGTGGTCGTTTTTTCATAGCAAATTGCTGATTAAATCAGCAAGCAAAACACCTTGATAACGAAACCAGAACAGACGATATACAAGCTTGCTTTATTGCAATAAAAATTCATCCTTGTTCAAAATGCTATAGCTTGAAAGTAATAAAGCGACGTAGATTTGAGCTTTCTTAAACTCATCATTTGCAGAATAAGTTTGCTACACTCATGTGAATATTATCGAGGTGACACAATGGCAAATATCGTATTTATTGCAACGAGTTTAGATGGCTATATTGCCGATAAAAATAACAACATTGATTGGCTTCATGAAACGCCTAATCCAGAAGGGTCTGACATGGGGTTTAGCGACTTTATGGCACGCATTGATGGCTTGGTCATGGGACGAAATACCTTCGAAAAAGTATTGAGCTTTGATTGTGATTGGCCTTATACCAAACCCGTATTCGTGTTGAGTCGCACCTTATCAGAAGTCCCGAGTGAATTGACAAATAAGGTGTCTTTAGTGAAAGGCGATCTTGCGCAAGTGGTCGCTGAGCTTAACGCCAAGGGATTTAATGACTTATATATTGATGGTGGTGTGACAATTCAACAATTTTTGCAGCACGACATGATTGATGAGTTAATCATTACCACTATACCGACGCTGCTTGGTGGTGGTATTCCATTATTCGGTGATTTAGCTGAACCACTTAAATTTACACATATAAGCAGTCAACAACATCTTGGCTGCTTAGTGACCAATCAATTTAAACGAGTTCGATAGGTGTATTTTGACTATACGTTTGTTTTGATTATACGTTTTTTTTGCCTATAACGGGCTTTTCACCGCAAGTTTGATCGGCGCAGCATTCATTTTGTAAAAAGACGATGACAGACTCTAATTGGGTAAATTCGGCAACGCAAAATAAGGTGCGCCCTTCACGTCGCTGAGAAATCAGCCCCGCAGAGGCTAAACTGGCAATATGGTGTGAAAGGGTTGAACCTGGAATACCGAGACTTTCTTGTAAACTGCCCACTGCAATACCTTGAAACCCTGCTCGTATCACTTTGTTATATATGGTTAACCTTGTTGGATGACCTAATTCTTTTAATGTTTTCGCAACCGTATCGATTTCCATTGTTTAGTTCCTTAGGAGCGGTATAACAAAAATATATTTCGATAATACTAGAAATATATTGATCTATCTAGTGAGATCACTTATATTTCGATTATTCTAGAAATATAGATATAAGGTTTACACTATGTTCGACTTCAATTCAGTTGATAGCACTATGATTAAAGAAACACTCGACATGTTTGTGTTCTTAGCCGTTGAGTTAACGATTCTGTTTATTGCTATTAGTTATTTAGTGGGCGTATTACAGCAATACATTCCACCAGAAAAAATTCAGCGGATTCTGAGCAGTAAAAATGGCCGAGGTTATGTGGTAGCAGGATTGTTAGGTGCCATTACTCCATTTTGTTCTTGTTCAACTATCCCGTTTTTAAAAGGGTTACTGCGTGCTAAAGCAGGCTTTGGCACCATGATGGTATTTTTATTTGCAAGCCCACTGCTAAATCCAATCATTATTGGTTTATTTGCAGTGACATTTGGTTTGAAAGTTACACTGTTTTATTTTGTGATGGCAATGGGCGTGTCTGTCATTGCTGGTTTTACCCTTGAAAAGCTTGGGTTTGAAAAGTATGTCAAACCTGAAGCCTATATTGCACCTGAGTCAAAAGGTTGTGGGAGTGGTTGTGGGGCTAAATCTGTACCTGTAAGCAAGTGGCGCAAGATTTGGAACAGCACATGGGCTGACTTTAAAACGGTTTTACCTTACCTGTTAGGCGGTATTGCCATTGGCTCATTAATTTACGGATTTATGCCGACAGAGTTTGTTGCAAGTATCGCTAGTGAAGAGAATCCATTAGCCATTCCTGTGGCAGCAGTTATCGGTATTCCGTTATACATTCGAGCAGAAGCGGTGATCCCATTAAGTGCAGCACTTGCAGCAAAAGGTATGGGATTAGGTGCGGTAATGGCGCTAATTATAGGCAGTGCAGGTGCGAGCTTAACTGAAGTGATTTTGCTTAAGTCGATATTTAAAAACCAAATGATTGCGGCATTTCTGTTTGTCATTATTTCAATGGCGATCAGTGCAGGGTTTTTATATCAATTCATTTTCTAAGGGCAGGTACCTCATTCACGATGGGTAAATAGGGTTTTACCCATCGTTTTATATGATGTTAGTAACAACAATCACAGTTAATCTAGATTACTCTTGTTCGGAGCAGGCGGTAAATTTTTGAGCTGAGACGCCGAGTTTTTCCGAAAAATTAGATACCAAACAAGCCGTGGTTTTCTCATCATCTTCCTCTAGCATATGTTTCTCAACACATGCCCGCATCACCTCGCGAAATACCGATTCTACTTTTGCTTCTGATTGATTTACACAGCTGGCCATTTTGGTAAATTCATCATCCGCTTTCATTTGATTAACGGACATTTGAATCACCATATCTAATTGTTCAGCGGTGAGCTCTTCTGAGAGGGGGGAGCTTGCCATTGTAGATGATGACAGTAACAGAGTGACAATAATCGCGGCTTTCATGTATTAATCCTTTAATGTAATGTCCATATTGATCGCTAATGCTATAGCGCTAACTACACAGTATAGCCTAATAACATAAGCGTTATTACTAGCTGATTTTAATGGGCTTGCTACAATCGTAGGCATTCACCAAGCCGTTATTAATGGCTATCACAATTTGTAAACTGTATCTGCCATTCGGTTAATCTTGCTGGAGACGACATGCTGACACGTTCAGATGATTTAGAAATATTACTTACTGTTGTCGATAGTGGCGGTTTTTCAGCTGCGGCAGAGCACTTGGATATTCAAGTGGCACGAGTATCACGTTCTGTTAGTCGAATAGAGCAACAACTTGGCGTGACGATATTAAACCGCACCACTCGACGAGTTGATTTAACCGATGAAGGTCGTCAGTTTGTTGAGTCTATTCGCAATGGGCTGCAATGCCTTAATCAAGCAGAGCATGACTTGATTTGCCGTGGCGATCTACCCAAAGGACGATTGCGAGTTAACGCAGCTAGTCCATTTGTATTTCATCAATTAATCCCATTAATTCATGAATTCAAAGAGGCATATCCAGATATTGAATTAGAAATCACCTCTAACGAGGGTTATGTCGATTTATTAGAAAAGCACACGGATGTCGCTATTCGTATTGGTGAACTTGCTGATTCTACTTTGCATGCCCGCTTATTGGGTCACAGTATGTTGTATTTCGTAGCGACACCTGAATACTTGCAAAAGCGTGATATTCCAAAGCAGGTTTGTGAGTTAAATTATCATAATTTAATTGGTTTTAGTGAGCCTAAAGTGCTGAATCAATGGCCGCTAAAGGGCGGGTACACAGCTGTGCCTGCGATGACATGTAGTAGTGGAGAAACCATTCGACAATTGGTGTTAGCTGGCCATGGCATTGGCTGTTTATCTGGATTTATGGTGAACAAAGATATTGAGGAAGGGCGGTTAGTGACCTTGCTTGAGTCTGAAAAACTGGTCAATGCTGGCTGTCGTCAGGTCAATGCTGTGTATTATAAATCATCTTCTGTGGCGAAGCGCATTTCTGCTTTCATTGACTTTATCCAACCTAAATTAACGTTATAAGCCAAGCCATTCACACTTTTTAAAGGCATTTACATGAAATCGATAATGGATTATTTGCGGCTCATTTTGTTTGTTAGTGGCGTACTGCTTGGGGTGCAAGTGCCTGCTTTTGTCGATCAATACGGTCAACGTTTACAAGCGCATACTCAAGAAGCCAAATTAAGTCTGGATCAATTTCAGCGAGATGCTGATCGGTTTTTTGCGGGTGATATCCAACGGCTTATTCAGCATTATCAACAAAACCCTGATCAAGTTGTCAATGCCGGCGGAGACAGTATTGAAGCCATTTATCAGCGGTATCAATTACTCAATGGCGCCTTAAATCAATTTAACCAAACCGCTTACAGCGGTTTTGAACAAGTGGCTTTCGAGCCATTAGAGGATATTCGCCAAGAGGTTTGGCAAAATTTTAGCCATACCATTATGTTGGACACCAGAGCGATTGCTATAGGCTTAGTCATTGGCTTTATATTATCCCTAGCTTGTGAATTATGTCTTGTGGGCTGCGGTAAAGGATGCCGACATGCGTATCGGGCGATGAAACCTAAAGCTAAGATGAATACCGAGTAATAAAGAGCCACGAGAAGTTAAGTGAAGCATAGCGAGCATACCAGAATAGCAGCGAGTGCTTTAGTGGCTACATTCACGTTTATTGGATAAATTAACCATACAATTCTTCGGTGTTTGTTTGAAGGATTTCGTTTTATGCTAGTCATTATGTTAATCATCATTTCACTTGATTAAGGATATCCCATGATAGAACAAGGACACACATTACCTGCAGGCATCTTATCTGAGTTAACACCAGACGGAATGCTCAATCACAACGTGAGTGATTTTTTTGCTGATAAGAAAGTGGTGTTGTTTGCAGTACCTGGTGCATTTACGCCAACTTGCTCAGAATCCCATTTACCGGGTTTTGTGATTTATGCCGATCAGCTTAAAGCCAAAGGAGTTGATGTCATTGCCTGTGTTTCAGTGAATGATGCCTTTGTTATGAAAGCATGGGGAGAGGCGCAAAATGCTTCAGAGCTGACCATGCTCGCCGATGGCGATGCAAGCTTTACCAAAGCATTAGGGCTAGACATGGATACTGCTGGGTTTGGTGGTATTCGTTCGCAACGTTATGCCATGGTTGTTGATAATGGTGTTGTGACGACCTTGAATGTGGAAGCGCCGAAATCTTTTGAAGTTAGTACTGCAGAAGCGATATTAGCGGTTTTGTAAATATTACGAGAGAGATTAGCTTTTAAAGGCGACTGATATAGTCGCCTTTTTTATTCAAATTTAATCCACCTTATCCAAGAGTTGTGTCGTAAACGTATAACTGTATTAATTTATTTTTAGGGCCATCACTGATTCTTGATCTTGGTGCAATCGAGTCAATCCTTTCAGCTACCAGTATGATATTTACGAGCTAGATAAATTCAAATTAATCTGAAATACATTGATCTAAATCAAATACATGTTTAGTATTCTTTTAAAACATGCATTTTAAATACATATTAGAGGTTGTTTATGTTAGATCAGCATACCAAAGACGTTGTTAAGAGCACGATTCCGTTATTAGAAGCAGCAGGCCCAGCGCTAACCACACACTTTTATCAACGTATGTTTGAACATAATCCCGAGTTAAAAGATGTATTTAACTTGGCTCATCAACACACTGGCGGTCAGCCAGTTGCCTTATTTAATGCCGTTGCCGCTTACGCCAAAAATATTGATAACCTTGAAGCACTTGGCGCTGCCGTTGAACGTATTGCCCATAAACATACTGGTTTTTTAATTAAGCCTGAGCAATATGCCATTGTTGGTGGTCACCTACTTGCGACCCTTAAAGAACTCGGCGGTGATGCAGTAACCGAAGAAGTATTGACGGCATGGGGCAATGCATATGGTTTTTTAGCGGATATTTTTATCAATCGAGAAGCGCAGCTTTATCAGCAAACCGCTGCCAAAACGGGTGGTTGGGAAGGTAAGCGCCGTTTTGTTGTAAAGGCTAAAACAGTAGAGTCTTCAGTGATTACTTCATTTTTATTAACGCCTGAGGACGGTGGATCGGTTGTCGATTTTACGCCTGGGCAGTACTTAAGCGTGTCGCTTGAGCATGAACAGCTTGAGTTTACTGAAATTCGTCAATACTCATTATCGGATGCGCCAAACGGGAGTAGCTACCGCATAAGCGTGAAGCGTGAAGCGGAAGGTAAAGCTTCAAATTTACTGCATGATCATTATCATGTTGGTGATGTGATTGAGCTTATAGCCCCAGCTGGTGATTTTGTACTTTCTGCACAAGCTGATACGCCAGTGGTATTACTATCTGCTGGAGTGGGGGTGACACCAATGAAGAGTATGCTTAATCAGTTATTGTCTCAATCTCACCAAGCAGATATTACGTGGGTTCATGCCTGTGAAGACGGTGCGCAGCATGGCTTTAAAGATGCGATAAAAGCTAAGCGCAATGCCAATACTCACCTTGAAAGTTATGTGTGGTATCGTCAACCGTTAGCGACAGATTTACCCGCTGAAGACTTTGATTTTGAAGGGACAGTTGCACTGGAAAATATCGCTGAGCGTATTGTGCCAAATGCACAGTATTATTTCTGTGGCCCTATTGGGTTTATGAAGGCGATTAAGCAGCAGTTACTCGCGCTTAATGTGCCAGAGTCGCAAATTCATTACGAAGTGTTTGGCCCACATTCAGACTTATAAACAGAGTAATAACCAATCTGAAAAAGCGACTCACTATTTACGCTATAGCAGTCGCTTTTTTGGTATCAAACTTTGGGCAGTCAACAAGCTCAATAGCATTAACTATTATCTATTGGCAACCATACTTGTGCTTTTAAGCCGCCTTCTGGACGATTACTCAATTCAATTTTTCCGTGGTGGCGGTCAATAATCCGTTTTACTATCGCTAAACCTAGGCCAGAGCCCACTGAGCCACGGGCGCTGTCGCCTTGGGTGAATGGTTGAAATAGTTCATCGATTTTAGCTTCGTTAATGCCAGGGCCATTGTCTTCGACAATAAAGCTGACGTATTTGGGCTTATGTTTAGAGCTGATTTTTATCCAGCCGCCACCATAGCGAAAGCCATTTTCGACTAAATTACTCAGTACTCGTTTAATAGCGATACTTTGAAAAGGCACTAATGGACAATCTTGTAAATCTAACTCGATTTCACCATCACGATTAACCTCTTGCTGGCTAATTTCTTGGATTAAGCGATTAATCTGATTCGGCTCGCGCACGCTTTCTTGATCATGACGAACATAAGCAATGAATTGCTTAATGATGTCATCCATATCCTCGATATCATTAATAATACCTTCTTGAAGATACTTGTCCTCATCGACCATCATCTCTGAGGCAAGACGAATGCGTGTCAGCGGGGTGCGTAAATCGTGCGAGATCCCTGCCATCAACAAGGCTCTGTCTTGCTCCAATTGCTTCATGCTATGAGACATTTGGTTAAAGGCGTGGGTCACTTCAACGATTTCAGATGAGCCGCTTAATGGTAAAGGTTTTGGAAACTCACCTTTGGAAACTGTCACCGCTGCTTGTTGTAAGCGTTTTAACGGTCGATTTAACCGTCGAGCAAATATCCACCCTCCAGCAACACTTAATGCACCAATCACTAATAAGTATAGAGTCAGTGGAGAGAGATCATTTTCATTGAGGCCAGTAAGCGGCACTTTTATCCACAAGGTGGGTGCTTGTGGTGGTCGGATCCAAACTTGTAATTGCGTTCCTTGGGAAAAGCGAACTTCAGCCTCGCCACCTAAGTATTGCGACATTTGTTCAGACAAGAAGCCATAATACGTTGCACTATCAAGCCCTGCTTTGATGGCATCTTGTTGATTGTAGATTTTCATTTCATCGTGGCGTACTTTTGCATTGAGGGCATCGACCATGGTGAGGTGTTCACGGCTAATCGTGACGCCATCGATGAACAACAAATTAATCTGACGGGCAATCAATTGGTTAATTTGTTCGTAGCTAGGTTTGATGAAATATACAGTGACAGATAAGTATGACACTAGCTGATTGATAAGCAGCAAGCTGCCAATCAAGAGAACGGTTTGACTGAAAGAGTTGCGTGGCAGAAAACGCTGCCACCACTTCAGTTTAATTGCCGTTGGCTGGCTAATGGATTTACTCTGGCTAATGGGGAGTTACCCTCTTGCGGTGCCATCAGGCACAAACACATAACCCAAGCCCCACACAGTTTGAATATAGCGTGGATTAGCCGCGTCGACTTCAATTAAGCGACGTAATCTTGAGACTTGAACGTCAATGGAGCGCTCGAGTGCAGAGTAATCACGGCCTCGAGCAAGGTTCATCAGTTTGTCACGAGATAATGGCTCTCTTGGATGTGATACCAATACTTTAAGCACAGCAAACTCACCCGAAGTCAGTGCAATACTCTTATCGTCGTGGAACATTTCACGAGTGGCAAGGTTCAATGAAAAATCACCAAAGCTGATGACTTCTTCTTGCTGAGCAGGTGCTCCAGGTACTTCCGTGGTTTGACGGCGCATAACGGCTTTAATACGGGCAAGTAATTCACGAGGATTAAATGGTTTTGGTAGGTAATCATCTGCGCCTAACTCTAAACCAATAATGCGGTCTACTTCATCGCCTTTGGCTGTCAGCATCACAATAGGGATAGGGTTTTCTTGCTGACGTAAGCGTCGGCAGATAGAGAGTCCATCTTCACCCGGAAGCATTAAATCAAGCACTAAAAGGTGAAAGTTTTCACGTTCTAATAAACGATCCATTTGTTCAGCATTGGCAGCGCTTCGCACTTGATACCCTTGCTCAAGTAAATAGCGTTCCAATAATGATCTGAGTCGCATGTCATCATCGACAACGAGAATTTTAGATGTTTCCTGGCCCATGAAATATCCTTTAGTCTAAATTTCGGCGCTAAATACCATTAATCAGTTCAATATAGCGAGTTTATTAGAGTGCAAACAAGAGGTGTTACTGTCGATTATGGCAGAACAAGGATAATATGACTAATAATGATAATTAAGTCTATGAAATTATTTATAAATAATGAAGTGGATTTGATTTTTGGAAATTGTAACTAAATCAGTTTTTGCGCATTAATCGTGAAAAAGTATCTATGATGCCATCTTCGTTGTGATCCAGTAGAAAGATTAATTGGTCATCATGTAATTTGACATTAAAAGCCGCTGAGGCGATTTCTCCATAACGACTAAAACCTGTTTGTTGATTGTCGTCATATTGAGTTTGAAAATACACTTCCCCAGAGTCTGATTGGTGCTGATATTGGCCCCACTCCATCCCTGTCAGTTCGTCATCATGTTCAAAGTTGATTTGCAGTTGCACATAAAGGCCATTTTCTAGCATTAGCACTGCATAAAGATCGTCATATTCTTGGTTGTACCAATAGCCTTCAATTTCTCTTGGTTCTAATTGTTGGTACTCAATCACGTTATCAATTGAGTTATCACCTAAGGTGTCCATGTTTAATTGTAAGCGAGAGGCATCACTGTTGAGGTATACATGGCTTTGATTTCGTTGGGTGAGTAAGGTGATAAAGCCTTTGGTTGGATTATTGCTAAATGTCGGATTAAAGCTGATAGAAAGCGGCAATTCAGAAAACGCTTTCGTGTTAGACAAATTAAAGTAACCCCATTCGGCAAAACTGTTATCTGGCGCCTGCAGATCTAGACCAATCTGTAAGTAACTGTGGTCATCGTTGATTTGTAAAATTTCAATGTGATCGGTTTGTTGACTAAGCCAGTTACCCACAATATGAGACGGCGGCGAGGCGTTGGCCACCCCACAACAAATGAGCAATATGCAGACGATGCTCTTGTTAAATCGCACTAACCATTGCCCATACATAAAAGCTCCATTTTTATGCCACTCAAAAAACAATAGAGATAAAAAACAGGATCTCAAGTTTAGTAAATGAGCGCTATTGCGCAAACTTATGCCAGTTAAATCGACTCAAAGTCTTATTAATCTTGGTGGATGCGCCTAAATGGGGCTTTGTTCTATTCCTTTATGCTTATCAACTCTACCTATAAAGCTGTATAAGATATTTTATTGATATACCAATCTTGTGGGCCTGTTGGTGTTGGAACGACAGCATCGTCGTCGACTTCTTTTTTGAGTAAGGCGCGTGCCATGGGGGAGTCAATTGAGATATAGCCTTTGGCATCGCCGTAGATTTCGTCGGGCCCGACAATTCTAAAAGTGAGTAGTTTGCCGTCATCGTTTTCAATTTCAACCCAGGCTCCGAAGAATACTTTTCCTTCTTGTTCGGGGGCATATTCGACGACTTTTAACGTTTCGATACGTTTACGTAAAAAACGAACTCGGCCATCTATTTGGCGAAGCAGGCGTTTATTTTCTTTGTAATCTGCATTTTCACTGCGATCGCCAAGGCTGGCTGCCCAGGTAACTTTTTTGGTGATCTCTGGGCGGTATTCTCGCCACAGGTAATTCAGTTCTTTTTTGAGTTTGGTCATCCCTTCAGGGGTGATGAGGTTGGTTTTCACTTGGGTGTGTACTCAATCTGATGGTGAGTTATTGCTTATGAGTGAAATTACCTAAAAGGAATGCCGTTGTCGACACTTAAGTCGATACGAGTCAGTTGTTAGCTGCCCATATTGCGGCTTTGACTACGACGTTGTTGACGCAGCTGTGCTAACTGATCCATTGCAGAGATGACTTTTTGACTTTGATGACATATCACAGCGAGTCTAGTATCAGTGCCTTGAGCTTGCTGATTGTTTTGCAAAGCATCGTTGTCGGTGTGTGATTTGGCGGCTAACTCGTCAGCTTGTTTGAGACACTGCTTGGCGTAGTGCTCAGTAATTTGAATGATTAAGGCTTCTGCTTGAGTCAGGTTGTTACTGTTGATTTCTTTGACAAATAACAGCAAAAAACAGTCGAATAATGCGCTAAACACTGCTGGGGTATCGAACTTAGCTTGTTCGCAAGCGATACGACGAGATGGGTCGATTAATGCGGCGACTAGATTAGCTGTGGTTGTGGCATTCGTTGCGCCTGCAAAAAGGCTGTTAACGTAGGTATCTTGCTGCCAGAATGCGACCAGTTGATGCGACCACTCGGCCTTATCCCACTGTGCGCCCATTGCGTGAATGACTGACATAACAACTCCTACGAAAACAACATGACATGAGTGTAAAACGCGTTTATCTGAATAGCTTTCTTGGCATTGGTATAACCTTAAATGCGTCAGTAAGCTCAGTTAAATAGTCATTAGCCAATAGCGCAATGGCCAGATAAAAATCGGTTTCTGCATTGGTTTTCGCTAATGCTAAACAGCGACCCGCCCAAGGTAGCATGTGTTGCTGTAACAATACCTGAATAAACTGGGTTAATTGCTGCTCATCGACATCAGATTCAGGATTGGTTTTAGCCTCAACGAGTTGGGAAAAACTTGAATCTAATACGCTAAAGAACAAGCCAATATGATCAACGGGTTGTGGCATCTCAAGTTCGAAACTCACGCCGTACTGCTTGTAAAAATCAATTAATGCGATAGTTGATGCATCAAAATGTACTTGATCTTCACCTAAGTAAGCAGAGCCTTGTGGTATCGCTTTAGGTTCACCTGGACCGAAAAATAGCTGACCATAGTCAACTTTTAAGTCCATTAGGTGCTCAGATTCATCCCATTGATTGAGGTACGCTGTTAGAGCGTCACGTCCTTGTTGATTGTCACTGCGATTGGCAAATTCAGGCCAAGTAGCAGCAACGTCATTGTCTTTGAAGTTTGCAATAAGCTCTGCTTCAGGATAATGACAAAAAAGGTTATGCAGAATACGGGCTACGGCTTGGTATTCACATAACTGCTCAACTGACTGTTCAATACTCATGTTACTTTTCCTCAAAAAGGGCAGTGGTCAATGACCACTGCCAGATCTGATTAGACTTCTTTCGGGTTCAAGATATTACCCGCACCGCCACCTGCTGGTTGACCATTGCGATTCGCTTTGATGATCAAGTTCGGGGTAGTGATTGATGGGTTTGGTAATGGTGCAATATGACCGTCACCTGAACCATACTTAGCTTGAATGTTTTCTGTTGTATCAAAGTCTAGTGCACGTAATGGGCAAGACTCAACACACACTGGCTTACGGCCTTCAGCTAAACGGTCATAACAACCGTCACACTTGGTCATCACTTTACGTTCTTGATCAAGTTGTGGCGCATCGTATGGACAAGCACGAGAACAGCTTTCACATGCAATACATAGCTCTTCTGCTACAAGCACTAAACCGTCTTCACGACGTTTGTGCATCGCACCAGTAGGACAAGCTTTAACACATACAGGCTCGCTACAGTGGTTACAACCTACAGACATGTAGTAAGCAAATACGTCTTGCTCAAAAGTACCTGTTGCAGGGTCAACATTCCATGTACCGCCACCGTATTCGTAAACACGACGCCAGTTAACGCCGTTTAGGCTTGGCACGCCATTTTCAACTGGCTTAGTGGCATTACGGATTTGCTCGCCTTGTCTGTCTTTACAAGAGATATGGCAGGCTTTACACCCTGTACATTTAGTCGAATCGACATAAAAACTATATTGGATAGCATCGCTCATTGTAGCGCTCCCTTATAAAACTTTACGAATTTGAACACGGTTAGTGTGTTGTGGATTACCTTTAGCCACTGGGCTAGGCATGTATTTGGTTAGCGAGTTAATTGCGCCACCAATATCAACCACTTTACCTGTTGAGCCAGTACGGCCGTTTGGATCTGGTAAGAACCAAGCACCTTGACCAAGAGCTACAACACCCGGTACAACACGAGGAGTAACACGTACTACAACTTCAATTGAACCACGATCGTTATACATTTCTACTTTGTCGCCAGAAGCAACGCCGTATTGTTGTGCATCAATAGCGTTCATCCATACTGCATCTTCAACTGCTTCACGTAACCAAGGTACGTTATGGTAGCTAGAGTGAGTACGACCTTTAGTGTGATAGCCCGCTAATTGCAGTGGGTAATCTTCTTTAGTGTCTTCATCTTCATAACCGTCCCACGTTACTGTGTACTGAGGGATAGCAGTGATGGTGTCGCCTTTAACTTTGTTCTGTTCCCAGTTAGCCGCGCGCCATGCAAGTTCTGCAGAATGAATTTCGATTTTGCCTGATGGCGTACCTAGTGCTTCACCGCCATTAACAAAACCTTGTAGTGCAACGTTGCGGTTTTCCATGTTCTTACGGAAGAAACCAATTTCTTGTGCTTCTTTGTAAGTTGACGGGAACGCAGGGCTCACACCTAAGTTTTTGCTGTTTTCACGGGTTTGTTGGTATAGCTCTTCTAGCCATTCGTCTTCAGTTTTACCTTCGGTAAACTCAGCGCCAACACCCATTTTTTCAGCGATTAATGCTGCAACTTGGTACATAGACTTACAGTCCCAAATTGGGTCTACTGCAGCTTTCATTGCTGTGATGTAACCCATTGCACCTGAAGCGTAAGAATCATCAACTAAGTCGTTAGATTCTAACCAAGAGGTATCAGGAATGATGATGTCGGCAAATTTAGCGCCTGGTGTCATCCAACAATCACAAGAAACAATCAGCTCAACGCCGCTTTCATCTTTTAAGATTTCTGCAGTGCCGTTGATGTCAGCATGCTGGTTTAATAGCGAGCTGTCTGATGCTGAAATGATCACTTTGATGTTAGTACCAAGTGGCGTATCTAAATCATCAGTACCCGTAATACCGTGGGTACGTGCCGTCATGGTTTCGCCATTGTGAATCGCTTCTGACCAAGTGAAGAAAGAGATTTTTTCTTTCACTGGGTTAGTGCCTGTTGGGATAGAACCACGGAACATGTTAGTCATGTTTGGTAGCTCACCGTTTGATGAACCTTCACGACCTAATTTACCGGCTAATACACCTAGCATGTAGATAGCACGAACGGTTTGCTCACCGTTAGCTTGGCGGTTAACACCAGCGCCAGCAATGATGTATGGCTTTTCAGATGCCATTAAGTCATCAGCGACTTTCTTGATGTTAGCTTCAGAAATACCAGTGATTTTTGCTGCCCACTCAGGAGTGCGCGCTTCACGGTCAGCGAACTTGCCTTGGCCCATGATGTAATCGTGGTAGTTCTCTTCTGAATCCATCGCAGCAGCGTATTCGATTTTCTTCGCATCGCCACTGTTTAAGAAGATTTGCTTTTGCGCTTCAATTGACGCTGCGTCGTAACCGACACTGTTCTTGTTGATGAAGTCGATAGAGTTTGCATCAACCCAGCCTGAGCTGATCATCAAGTAAGCAATTGCTTCTGCTAATGCAGCATCCGTACCTGGACGGATTGGTAACCAAGATGATTCTTTACCCGTCATTGAGTCAGTGTAACGAGGGTCAATCATGGTGACTTTAAGGCCATTTGCACGTTGCAATGCCTGTAAGTAGTCATAACCTTCGCCAGAGCCTGATTGACGAATTTCACTTGGGTTGTAAGCAAAACCCAGTAAAAAGTCACTGCTTTCTAACGTGACAGTTGCAGAACCTGATGTACTGCCAGTACCAAAGGTATGCTTAGCCGCTTCAGTTTGTTGTGCCCAAGAATAGTTACCGAAGTATTGTAAACAACCGCCAACTAGGTTGAATAAACGGTTAAAACATCCGTTAGATGCAAAACCGTAGTAAGCGCCAGAGCCGTAGCTTCTGAAAATTGCTTTGTTACCGTGCTCAGCGATCACTGAGTTTAACTTGCTACCAATCGTTTCTGCAGCTTCATCCCAAGTGATTGGCACGAATTTACCTTCGCCACGTTCACCAACACGTTTCATAGGTGATTTTAAGCGGTCTAATGCGTAAGTACGTTGACGTAGTGAGCGGCCACGGGCACAAGCACGAACTTGGTGCATACCGTAAACATCTTCTACTTCATGGTCCGTTTCAACGCGGGTAATCATCCCGTCGCGGCTATATACTTTAACTGGGCAGTTTGAGCCACAGTTAACGAGACATGCAGACCAAGTTAGTGCTTCATCAACAGGTGGTTGCGGCGGTAGTGGCTCAGCATCTTTTGAGCTTGAATTACAGCCCGTTACTGTTGCAGCACAACCCAATGCAGCACTCATTTTTAAGAAACTTCTGCGTTCCATTATTATTTCCTCTTACTAAAATAAATTCAGCACGTTTGTTAAACGACTACAGCACATAGCTGAAATTCAGCATGATTTGATGGGCGTTATAATTGTGATTAAGCTCGCCCAGGGTAACCATGCCTGGCACTTGGTCAGGGGTCATTTGAGCGTCATCGGTGTCGTAATAGCGTTCGTAGCTGTAGGTCAGCTTTAATGCCATGTCATCACTCAAGGCATAGTTAGCGTAAAGGCTAGCGCTATGGTTATATGAGTAGTAATCCCCATATGGGCTGGTGCCATCTGCGGTGACATAAGTGTCACTGCTTGAGTTACTGAATAAGTAATCAGCACCAAGTGTCAGCTTGTCTTCCATTAGGCCGCCATAACTTACGCCAGCACCTAGGTTGATAAACTTATCTTCAATATCAGCGTACCAATCTGGACTGCTGTAGCTTTGACTGCCTGCTTGAGCAGAGTTAATCCATTGCTGACCTGCAAAACCGTAAGCAGAGAACTGCTTCGTTAGTTGCATATTAAGATTGATGTCGTAGCTGTAATCTTCTGATTCTGTTAAACCAATAACTGTGTCATCGTAATCGTCTTTGGCATAACGACCTGTTAAGTCGATGCTTAACCAGTCAAGGGGAGTGTGGCTAACACGCAGCTCAACTTCGTTGCGCTCTCTGTCTGCTAAATAGTATTTACGCATCAGTGAGTTTTCTTCGCTCGACGTTAGCTCTGTTGCTTGATACTCAGAGCCGCCACGGTTGCTGTGACCTGCTTTTAGATCGATAGTGAAATTGTCGATGGCACGAATAGACAGTTTTGCCCATAAGCTATCTTCATTGGTTTGTTCACGTTCGCTGTAAGTGCGTTCGATGTCTTTGCGATCATAGCCCGCTTGTAAGCGGTAGCCGCTAGCAATGCGGTAGCTGGCGTTCACTTTAAAGGTTGAGCGCTCAATATCAGTGGCGACATTTTCTTTGAATGTGCCACTGACGCTATCGAAGTTGTATTGTTGGAATTCAAATACTGAACTGTTGTTTTCACGATTGCTGTAGTCGTAACTACCACCAAGGCGTAAACGGTTGTTGAGCATAGAAGTGATGCGGAAGTTTGCATCTGTGGTATCGACTTCGCCGTCCCAGTTTTGAATTGGGTTGCCTGCCACTTGAATCAAATCGTCATCTTGGATCATACGGCCTACAATGAAACGACCTGACATGACAGTGCGGTCTAGCTGGTACTGACCCGATAACGAGACTTGGTGCGCTTGATTATCTGGGGTTGCAGCATACACATCGTATTCAGTTGGTAAGCTTAGGTTGTCAGTATTGTTTTTATACTGACTGCCAAAATAACTTAATTCAGTTAACCAGTTATCGCCAGTGAGTGCTGCGCCAGCGGTGAATGAGTCAGTGGTTGAATCAACACGTTGACCAAAGTTAATTGGACCTGGGCTCACTAAACTACTGCTTTTATAGCCCGTTTTATCTTCAGAGTCGAAACGCACATAGGCTTGATAAAAGTCTTGTTTGAAATCGGCGCCGATACCCACTTTTTCACGTTGCTGAGATAACTCAAATACGTACGGTACATCAGGCGTCATCATGCCATCGTCGTAGTATAAGTTACTTTGGGCATCACCTGATTGGTAAGTGGTGATTAATGCGTAATCCGCATCAACATTGAATAAGCCTTTTTGGCCAACACTGATGTTAGCTGTGCTGTTCTCAAAGCCAAGTTGGTGAGCTTGAACACGTGCTTGGTAACCGTGTTCATCTTGGTATTCAATGTCGCCACTCAGTGATGTCACAAAACCATCTTGGTCAGTACCAAAGGCATTGGCAGCATGGACATCATCACTGTCGATGTAGCCAGCAGAAACGTTAACATTGCCGCTGTAACCTTGTGTTGAAGTACAGCGCTTACATTGATACTTCTCTTGATTAAGGTTTTCTGTATTAGCATTGCCAACAGCAAAGTCAGCTGCCCATGCAGGGGCCGTTGCCATTAATAAAGAAGCAGTGATTAAATTCAGTTTAAAGTTCATTGTTATGGCTCCTGATTAGCGCTGCAGTAAGCTGCCGGCTGGGTGGTTAGAACCATGGATTTGGCTATGACAGTTCAAACAGCTTTTTCCACCGCCAAAGGCATCCATTCCAGGTTGAAGAACAACGCGACTAGCGTGACCGTCATCAGCGTGACATTGCTGACATAGTTGTGGTGCACGATTGTTTAGCATGCCTTCGTTAACGCTGCCGTGTGGGTTATGACACGTGACACAGTTTTCAGTCACAGGTGCATGTTCCCATAGCATTGGGCCACGCTTTTCAGCATGACAGCTGTAACAAGTGTCATTGACTGTTGGCTTGTTTAGGGCGCTTTCAGACATAGAACCATGTGGAGAGTGACAATCAATACAGGTCATTTGATCCCATTTCATTGGATGAGAAGAGCGCTTGTTCATGTCAGCTTTTTCACGAGTGTGGCAGCTAGTACAGGTGTCATTAACGGTTAACTTGTCTAAGGCAGGGTCTTTAGCTGCATGTACCACGTGACAATCGGCACAAGCAATCTCTTCAAGATTGTGAGTGCTGCTATGCCATGCCATTTGCTCTGGGTCGTTATGACAACCTTGGCAAACGGTATTTTGAGTTGGTGCATCTAATTTGCTGTCTTTACCAAATTGGATCATGGGCTCTTTGCCCCCACGATTGTGGTTGCCTTGAGGGCCATGACAGGCTTCACATTGCAGTCCAGCCATTGGTGAGTCTTTACTGGTTAAGTCGCCATGTGCGCCTTTAAAGATGTCGGTAACACCTTCGGTACGTTGGTGACACATTAAGCAGCTGTCTGCTCCTTTAGGGGAATACTTACCTTCAGCGAACTTCTCAACGAGTTTTTGAGAAACCTCTTCACCTGTCATGTCATCCCATGGCGCAGCAGCGACACCAAATGAGCACAAGTAAAGGGTTACACTGATAGATGCGATTAAGTTTCGACACCAATTCATAATGTCACCTGACCTTATTAAATCTTAAATAAAAATGGAGTAATCAATTGGAGGTATTTTAAAGAAGAGGGGATTTCAGATCTAAGAATAGTGATTATCAAAAAACGACATTTGTGATCTAAATCTACATCATAGGTAGCAAAAAAAACTAAAATATATTTTCCAATAGTTCCTTTATTTAAAAAGTTCCCCAAATGATAAAATATAAATGCAGACCTGCAATTCACACAAAACTTGTTTGTGAATACTGTAATAGTATTGATTTTCATTTGCCGCTGGAATTTGCCCATTTTAAATATTTTAATGACACAGAATGGGTTGGCATAAATATAATAACCAAATTATTAAATTATATTGAGAATAATATTGAAGACCCTTATTTCTTTCTGAATTTAGCGAAGTATTTTGTTAAAAGGGTAACTGAGTTTACTAAAATAGACTTATCTGATGATGTCGATATCGCTCAGAAATTGATTGATTTCACAATGTTTTATAGCCAAGTATCTGATCTAAATTGGGTTACTATTGATGCGGGGGATTACATTGGCCTAGTGGCTAAGCGTAATCCTATTGAACGTGCTTCTAAGTATGATGACCTATTTGTTTATCTCTCTGTGATGCAAATATTGAATTTTCATAAAGAGGTAAATAATAATGTAATCATTGAGTTACCGTTTGAGTGTGGCTTTTACGGTTACAATGTTGCCATTTTAGAAAATGTTAAATTCAACTGTCAGAACCTGTCAATTTTTGCCAAAAAAACGCCAGGTAAGCAGTATGATATTAGGTCATTATGCATTGAAACGATTACTAGCTTGGACAGGATTCATGCGGCTGCTAAGAGTATGATTCCAGCTGAGTTATCTGTTGATACATTAGCTATTGCGTTAGGAATGTCGACACGAAGCTTGCAGCGAGAAGTGAAATCTATGGGTCTTTGTGTCAAAGATATCATTAAAGAAGTGAAAGCAAATAGATTAAAATTAGTATTAAAGAAGAACCAAGATAATATAAAAGTTACTGCATATGAGTGTGGTTTTAAAAGCTTGGCAATATTTAGTCGTCATTTTTCTAATAATGTTGGATGTTGCCCTTCTGAATATGTCAGTCGAATTAACGATAAATAAGTTTATTTTTTGTAAATAAATAAATGTATCAAATGTTACATTTGATAATGGTTATCATTTACGGCCATTTGTTAGTATATTTTTTATTTTAAATAATACCAAATAAATAAAGATAAATAAGATACCTCTTTATGGGTATAAATTAGTTTTTATTTATTAACTTCCTCGTTTAAAATTTCATTAACTATAATAACTCATTGTTTTTTATAACCCTGCTAAAAGTAAGTCTACTAGTGTTAAATTAAAATTTGATACGAACCTGTATTGTGATTGTTCTGTTTTAAGAATTTAGTCCATTGTGTCGCTTTGCTAATGCCTAAAAAACCGAGCTAAGTTACCGTTAAACTGAGCTGTCATCCTATTTAGGTTGAAAATACCCTGTAAAAATTCACTTTCTCAATAAACGTTTTAAGCAGGTTATGCTATCTTTGGGCGATATTTGTTATTCAACGCCGAATAAGACCTTTTATGCTAAGTATTGCTCAGATTATCGCTCAGGAATTGAATGTCCGTGAGCAACAAGTTTCAGATACCATTGCGTTACTTGATGATGGCTCCACCGTCCCGTTTGTTGCTCGATACCGTAAAGAAGCGACAGGGGGATTAGATGATGCTCAGTTAAGAACACTCGATAGTCGTTTAGGCTACTTACGTGAACTGGCAGAAAGAAGACAAGTGATTCTTTCTAGCATTGAAACCCAAGGTAAGCTTACGCCTGCTTTGCAACAAGCGATCAATACTGCTGACAGTAAAACGCGTCTTGAAGATCTCTACCTACCATACAAACCTAAGCGTCGTACTAAAGGCCAGATTGCTATCGAAGCAGGTTTGCTACCGCTAGCTGATTTTTTATTGACGAATCGCCAAGCGGATTTAGAAAGCAAAGCCGCTGAGTTTGTGAATGCAGAGGCTGGCTTTGGGGATACCAAAGCCGTATTAGATGGTGCTCGATTTATATTAATGGAGCGCTTTGCTGAAGATGCAGACTTACTGCAAAAAATTCGTAAACACCTTAGTCAACAAGCTGTACTTGAAAGTCGCATGGTTAAAGGTAAAGAAAAAGAAGGTGCCAAATTCCGTGACTATTTTGAGCATACTGAAGCCATAACTAAGGTGCCATCACATCGCGCATTAGCGATGCTGAGAGGGCGTAATGAGGGCGTGCTGAGTCTGTCGATGAATGCAGACCCTAAATCAGAAGTGGCACAAAGCAGTTATTGCGTGGTTATCATTGCTGATCATTTCAATTTAAAGTTATCTGATTCGAGTGTCGATCAATGGCTTAAAACAGTGGTGACAGCCACTTGGCGAATTAAAATTGCTTTGCAAATGGAAACTGAGTTCATTAGCCAAATGCGTGAACGTGCTGAAGCGGAAGCGATTAATGTATTTGCGCGTAACTTGGGTGATTTATTGATGGCAGCCCCTGCTGGAGCTAAAGCCACAATGGGTCTCGACCCTGGACTTCGAACTGGTGTTAAAGTTGCGATTGTTGATAACACTGGTAAATTTGTCGCACACACGACGATATTCCCTCATGCTCCACAAAATGTCTGGGATAAGTCTATCCGTACGCTGGCTAACTTAATAAAAATGCATAAAGTCGACATCATTGCTATTGGTAATGGTACAGCGTCACGTGAGACCGATAAACTTGCTGCAGAAGTGATTAGCTTTATGAAAGAAACACACCCGAGTTTAACCAAAGTGATGGTTAGCGAAGCGGGCGCTTCAGTCTATTCTGCTTCTGAATTAGCATCGGAAGAGTTTCCGAATCTTGATGTCTCGATTCGTGGCGCAGTTTCCATTGCTCGTCGTTTGCAAGATCCGCTAGCAGAGTTAGTTAAGATTGAGCCTAAATCTATTGGTGTAGGCCAATATCAGCACGATGTGAGCCAAAGCCAGCTATCAAGTTCACTTGAGGCCGTCGTAGAAGACTGTGTAAATGGTGTTGGTGTCGACTTGAACATGGCGTCTGCGCCATTACTGGCTCAAGTGGCAGGTTTGAATAAAACCTTGGCTAAAAATGTGGTCAGTTACCGCGATGAGAACGGTCAGTTTGAGTCGCGTAAACAGTTGCTAAAAGTGGCTCGTTTAGGCCCTAAAGCCTATGAACAAGCAGCCGGTTTCTTACGCATTCGTCATGCAAAAAATCCATTAGATAGCTCAGCAGTTCACCCTGAAGCCTATAAGTTAGTGGAAACCATTGCTAAAGCTAAACAGCAGACGGTTGAACAGCTAATGGGTAACAGTGAATTATTAGCGCAGCTTAATGCCGCTGAGTTTGTCACTGAGGAATTTGGTTTACCGACCATTACCGACATTTTAGCCGAGCTTGATAAACCTGGACGGGACCCTCGTGGTGAGTTCAAGACAGCGAGCTTTAAAGAAGGGGTTGAAGAGCTAAAAGATCTTAAACTCGAAATGATCCTCGAAGGGGTTGTGACCAATGTGACCAACTTCGGTGCTTTCGTGGATGTTGGGGTTCATCAAGACGGTTTAGTGCATATCTCTTCATTGACAGACAAGTTTGTCAGCGATCCACACACGATTGTGAAAGCGGGTGATGTGGTTAAAGTTAAGGTCATGGAAGTGGATGTTGAACGTCGCCGTATTGCGTTAAGTATGCGATTAGACGAGCCATTACAAGCAGCGAATAAATCTAAACCTCAGTCTAACGCTAAGACGGGTTCAGGTCATAAGCCAAGTGGCGCTAAACATGCTGCAAACAAGCATAATGGCGGTCAGCGTAAACAAAATAAAGCACCTGCCAATGCGGCAATGGGTAATGCATTTGCTGATGCCTTTGCTAAGCTAAAAAAGTAAACTAGCTGATGTATTAACGATTTAAAATCAATGATTAAGCCCTTAGCTTTAGGTTAAGGGCTTTTTTTTATGGAAGGTAACCTGAGCAGACTTCATCAAAATGAGTGTATGGCGATAACAAGTAGTTAGCTTGTTGCATTTCAGCTAGAAGCTTGGGATCCATTAACGGGTTTTCGATACTGAATATGCGTCGTTCACTGAGCTTTGATGAGATCAACTCTTGGCAGTACTGGCGGTAAAATGTGTTATCGAATTGGCCGTTTGCCATAATACGTTTAATGCCGACCTCGATTCGCTTAGCCAGTTGTGGCTCATCAGGTGAAACATAAAAGAAGGTCGCTAACGGAATATGTAGCAGTACATTTTCATCTAGCACTAAATCTGCAAATTTAACTTTAAATGAACTTAACTCGGCTGGCGCTTCATTAACTCCACGGCCAAAGCTTTCAAAGCGGCCTTTGTCTAGCATATGAAATAAACCGTCGTAACTTGAACCGACAACCACGTCAAACCCGGCCTTTTCAAATGCCAGTCTTGTTGACCAATGTATGCCGCTGCCTGTTGGGATTTGTTTGAGTTGTTCTATGGTTTTGATCTTGGAAAATTGGGCTTGAGTTTGTTTTTTGATAATGAAAACTCTAAAACCCTGGATACCTTTACGAATAGGCACTCTTATCGGAATCAGTTTTTCATTCCAAGCGGGTTTTATGGCTTCTGCAATGACGTTAATGAGCTCGCCATCGACCATTTCTGTCAAAATCCGATCACGGGTCATAAAGATTGGAGAGTGGGTGATTTCCCATTCGCCAAAATCATCTTCGGTGTTTTCAAGTATCAGCTGCATTAACTCATAGCTGTAATGGTAACGCATATCATTGGCAGAGGCTGGCTGATTGAGAATGATAATATCTTTGGCAACGGCAAAGGGAGCTATTGTGAAATAGCTAAATAGGTAAGTAACAACAATGACGAGTATGTACTTAAATAATGACAAAAGAGTGCCTTAACTGAGTCCTTCAGAATATTAGCTTATTCAATATAATTAAATAGTTACCAATACTCAATATTTACAAGATACAAAAGCAAAATTTGCTTGATAACGATCAATATTTCATGGCGCTACCAAGTCATGTTGTTGCGTTTAAGCTAAGGTAGGTAAAGCAGGATTTAGACTAACGCGAATAGTTGGCTTTGCTCAGCAGGCGTTGTTTGCTGCTGATAAAACTGACCGACTCGTTCACCTAGTTGCTCATAAAATGCTTGCTCTTGTTCTTGGCTTGCATCATGAAGCAACAAGCTTTGAATCGCTCGGCTATTATTCTTGTCGCTGATTTTATCTGTTTCAACATTCGGGTTATTTGGGCTTTTTTGCTGAATATCACGACGTTGAATCGTTGGGTTACTATTGGCTGCCACTCGTAATAGTTGTGGAAAAATACCTTTAGGTCCCAAGGTTTGTTGCTGCGTTTGCTGTTGCTCGGTAGATTGTTTTTGCTGCTGTTTTTGATCGAGTAATTCGTGGCGAGTTAACCGTTCATTTTGCTGATTATAAGCCCGCTCTTGGAAGGCTTTAGACAACTCTTGTGGTGGCAGAATAGGCTTGGCTTGCTGATTATCCGCGCGCGCAAGATCCGTCGCAACATTACTTGTTGCTATCGGTACTTGGGGATAATTAGTGACAACCAGCATAAAACTCACTTAGATATTGAATAATAACGTACAAATTATAGTCAATATTAAAGTGGTTTTATAGCGCTAGTCTGTATATTTATTGATCCAAGTACATAATTCGTTCAAAAAATCATCTGTATGTGAAATGAACGGCGCATGGGATGCTTTATTGTGAATAACGTCTTTTATACTTGTTGCTTGCGGTAAAACAGAGATGATCTTTTTTGGAACTAAACTGTCACATTTGCCCCAAATTCGTAACCATGGCTGCCGAATATGATGTAACTGCGAACGCAAATCTACGGTACGAAGCATCCCTAAACCTTGATCAAGTACTGGCTGACTGGGTAAGGGTTTTGCTAATACCAGTTTCTTTATCATGCCAATGTCATCTTTGGCTGAATCACTTCCCATTGCTTGAATCGCTAAAAAGCGCTCCACGGTTTTAGCTAAGTTTATGCTGAGTTGCTCCGAAAATTGTGCCAATACCTTAGGGGCAATACCTGGCCAGCTTTGCTCATCGTTATTTGGTTGCTGTGCCATAAAGCAGGGTGATGACGCAACCGTGATTAAGGCTTTAACTGAGTGAGGGTGATTAATTGCAACCTGAGTGGCTACCAGCCCACCCAGTGACCAACCTAACCAAATTGCCTGCTGCGGTAATTGGTGAGCAAGTTGTTCAGCCCATGCGTTGATATCGCCTTCGTTGGCTTCACTATCGCCAAAGCCCGGCAGGTCGACAAAATGCACTCTATACTGTTCCAAAGCCGTTGCTAAAGGATGAAATACGGCCGAGTTAACTCCCCAGCCATGAAGCAGTATTAGATCTTGGCCTTCACCAACAGTGTGAACGTGTAGCTTAGAAAAAGTGGGCTGCAAAGGTTACCTCAAATCATCACGATACAGACAAGTAAGTGCCATACAGGATAAGGATATTATATGGATTGGCAACTCCCACAAGCCTATAGTCATCGTTTAACGTCGTTTGCCCATTGGCTTCGACGTCATTTACCAAATCGATGTCTATTATGCCGCCAAGACATACGTCAGTTTGATTCTGGGAAACCTCAAACGGGCATTTGTCACCACTGTTTAGTTGCTGGGCTATATCAGCACGAAGTGTGTTTAGGTTGTGGTAAGCGTATGGAGCAACTTCAAGCCTATTGTGGTCACTGTTTGCGACACAAACCTGTGATGGTCATCGCACCTTGTAGTTATCATCACAGTCTTGGCGAGTTAGTTTCAGGAATAAAATACCAACAGCAATGTGCGCCTCTTACTGCGTTAGTGAATGTGCTGGCAGTTCGGGTTATGGATCTGGTTGCCAGAGGAGTGATTACATTGCCCCAAGTGATCGTGCCTGTGCCATTACATAAGAACCGTTTAAAGCAACGTGGCTTCAATCAGGCGTGGCTAATTGCAGATGAATTAAGCCGTCAATTGGGGATCCCTATGGACGACAGTTTGTTAGTGCGAAACATCGATACCCAAGCTCAGGCAGGGCTAGATGGGCAAGCTAGGCGACGCAATTGCGCCGATGCTTTTAATACAACAAAAGCCATACCTTATCAGCGGGTGGCATTAATTGATGATGTGGTAACGACAGGGACGACAGTCAATGAAATTGGCAAGCTATTTGCGGCAGATTATGTTCATGTTCAAGCATGGTGTTTAGCACGAGCTGAAGCGCCAGGCCTGCTGTAATGTAGATAGGTTAAGTTGCTGATTTAAGTTGATAATAAGAAATGTATGTCGCTTCAATGGCGGAGTTGTCAAATACTGATAATAAAAGTATCTTACAGCCTTATTCACTATAAGCCTTTTATACGAAACATATCGTCGAAACATGGAAGTTACTGATAAAAATGGAAATTAAACAGAAAAAATTATCAAATCAGCACACATTTACATTCAATGAACATAGCCTAAATTTTGCTTTTAAAAATAAATCGGGCGCAGAAGATGTGGATGTCGAATATGGGACTTTTCCTGATAAATCATCTTTACTCATTGAGCAAAATGATTGGCTAAGAAATGTAGGTATTCTTTGGTTTTTATTGGGAGCATTGAATATTGGCCGTGCGGTATTCAGTGATAATCCTGTTACAGGTACTGGTTTATGGCTTTTTCTAGGCATTATTTGCTTAATTTGGTTTGCAGTGACTAAGGTCAGGTATTCGGTATTTAAAACAGAAACCAGCAATATATTTGTGATTCAAAATGGGCAGCATGATCACATCATTGATGAAATTTCAAAACGAAAAAAAGCACAACTACTGCAGTGGTATGGTGATGTTAATGTTGATAATGACCCTGAAAGCGAAATAAAAAAATTTAGATGGTTAGCAGAGCAAAATGTGATCACCAAAGTGCAAGCAGAAGAAAAAATAGCCCAAGTTGAGTTTGCGCATAAAGATCCTGACTTACAGCATAAACTGAATTAGCTTATATTTTGATATTAAAAAAGAGCGACTTGCGCTCTTTTTTAATTGTATATTATGCCTTGAAGGTTCAGATAAAATTACATCGCTGATGGCACAAAATACAGTGCATTGGCATACACTTTCTCTGTGCCTAGCCAGATGTTTCTGAACAATAAATTATCCGTTAAGGCAACCACTTCACCTTTACCTTTCTTTTCGACAATCATAGCCGGCGTGTTGGCAAAAGAGCGTTGATATTCTTTTGCTAGAAAGCCACTGACCAGTAGTTCATTATCGTATTCTGCCGCCACAATAAATGGTGTGGACGTTGGGCCAAAGCTGATTTCGCGATTTTTCATCACATGTAATGGGTTTGGTAAGCCAAAGGTAATGGGGTGAGTTTGGTCTAACGTTAACGACACAATAGCGCCACCAATTGACTGACGAGCATCTAACTTTGACTTGTCGCCAAACTTAAGTCCTGAAGTACTAAATAGATTATTGAGCTCACGCTTAGATTTAGGCTCTGACTTTAAAATATTGCGCTTTTTAAGCCAAACTAAGGCACGTTTTTGCGCCACAATAGTTCCCCCATCCGAAACGTATTTTCCTAGCTGTCTCGATGTCGCATCACTAATGACATGATAAGGTCCATCAGCCATAAATATATGGCTATAAGCGGACAAATCGATTGAAGTCAGTCGTTCACTGTTCACCATAGTGACAGGGATGCCTAAGGTCTTATCAAGGTAGTACCAAAGCTGGCCTGTTTCTGAAGCATTGGTATCGGAGCCGGTGACCAATAATGGTGTGACGGGCTGAACTTTAATAAAGTCATCGCTACCTAGATCCATACCTGCAGCAGTATGCGATGAACTGGCAGCCACAATATTGACTTGATATTGAGCGGCAAGCTCACTGACAATTTGTCGGACTTGCTCTTCTGATACAGGTTGCTTTAATGGAATTTGTAAGCTTCCCGCGACAAATTCAACGGGCAAGTTTTTACTGTTAGCTGCACTGAGACTAAATGGCTTGAGGGCATATTTTACTAATACACCTTGATGCAATAATTGCTGTAAAAAAGGGGCTGCAGCTGCTTGTTGCCAATCTACAATAAGTGCAACCGCCTCATCAGGGAACACGGTTTTTGTGGTGTTAGCACTTAGTGTTAGTGCTTTCGCTACCGGTTTATCTGCAAGGAATTTAATACTCGGCTTAGCACCTTCAATCAATGTTAACCCCAGTGCCGACTCAAAGTTCCATGTGGAAATATCGTAAAAGGTTTCATCCTTAAACTCGGTCCGCTTATCAAATAGGGCTTCAACTAAGTCGTGCTGTGGCTGACTTTTGGGAATAAAGATACTGTCTTGCTCCGAGAAGATAATGTCGTCATCTTCTATTGGTTTAGCAAGGTATTTAAAGCTGATTTTATGCTGATTTAGGATATCTGTTAGCTGTGATATATGAGCTGCGCCGCCATGAGCTTTAATCAATCTCCCCGTTTGCTTGCCATCTCGTGTGCGCTTAGCATTGCTTGAGAAAAAGTCTGTTTGATACTTCATCAGCTTCTCGCGCAAGTTATGCGCGCCTTGCAAACTCGAAATTGAAGTAGCGAACTGGTTATCAATGCTATTTGCTAGAGTCACCACACCATTTGGCGATGCTTGGGCTTGTCCACGGGAGCTGGCTTGTTCAAATAAAATGCCTACTGCGCCATTAATATCAGGATAGGTTGAGCCTTTGCCATAGAAAAAATCATCAAACATTTGTTCACTAAAATACACCTGCTTCACCTGATCTAATGCTTGGCGATGAAATGCTGCCAGTTCATTTGATAATTGCTGGTTGGCTTTACTGGTAAGCGGGTTAACCCTATCAGGCACTCCGGGCTGAAAAAAGTAAGACTGTTGATGCCACATTTCGTGGAAGTCACCGACATAATGCGGTTGCCACTTATGAAAGAAGGCAACTCGGCCTTGAGACGCTGGATGACGTAGAAACAACCAATCACGGTTTAAATCTGCTAAGTAATGGTTAAAGCGGCCACCTGGCCAATCTTGATTATGTTCTCGATGATTGTTATCGGTGACGACCACTTGGCCCTTGTTATTATTGGCCCAGTTTGAAAAGCGATCAAAGCCATCAGGGTTTTGTGTTGGGGTAATTAGAATCACGGTATCTTCAAGTAAGTCTTTAACCCAAGGCGCATTGGCAGAAGCAAGGTAATGGCTTAATGCTATTGCCGCATGGGCACCACTGGCTTCGTCGCCATGAATTGAATAGGCAAGCCAAACGACGAGAGGTTGAGTATTACTGCGGCTATTTTGCATGGTGCCGAATTTGACTTTACTGCGATAAGCTAAAATATCAGAAAGATTTTTTTGGTTGGTTTCAGAGGTAATCACCGCAGTGAGCTGATGTCGTCTTTCTTGGCTATAACCTGCTGAGTCCAACGACACACGCTCGCTCTCAGTGGCCAGAATCTGCAAGTACTGATTAATTTGATCGTGTCTTAAATGCCATTCGCCCAGCGGATAACCTAAGTATTCAGCTGGCAAGGTAATATCAGCGTTGATGTCTTCGCTGAGTAATCGTTGATTAATTCGTGTGTCTGCCGCGCTCGTCTGTGAAGATGCGCTTAAAGAAACAAAAAGTGGCAAGCTTGCCATCACAGCAATGAGTAGACGAACAAGGTGGCTTGGTAAACTAATCATAGGAGAAACAACATCATAAAATAAAACAATGCAATTACCATAAAGTGATTAAGCTTAAATCTCCATTAAAAACCCGCTTAAATAGGATATTTTTTGTCACACTTGCGAGATGAGGGCTATAAAGCAGGAGCAAGTAGGAGTATCATAGCGCTAAATCTTAGTAAATCACTCAAGTACTATTTAGATGGTGCACCATGTTGTACGGGTACTGATTGAGCTAAGTAGCATTTTTTTAAGTTTTTCAACGGAGCAGTTATATGATCAACATTACTGATACGGCTCAGGCGCATTTTGTAAAATTACTGGCCGATCAACCTGAAGGCACTCATATCCGTGTGTTTGTCATCAGTCCAGGCACCGCTCAAGCTGAGTGCGGTGTATCTTATTGTCCGCCAGATGCTGTAGAAGCAGATGATACTGAGCTTCCTTTTAATGGATTCAGTGCCATGGTTGATGAAAAGAGTGCACCATTTTTAGAAGAAGCTAGCATTGATTTCGTGACCGATCAGCTGGGTTCGCAACTCACGCTAAAAGCCCCTAACGCTAAAATGCGTAAAGTGGCTGCAGATGCACCGCTAAAAGAGCGTATTGAGTATGTGATTCAATCAGAAATCAATCCACAGTTAGCCAGCCATGGTGGTAACATCATGCTAGTTGAAATCACTGAAGAAGGAACTGCTGTTCTTCAATTCGGTGGTGGCTGTAATGGTTGTTCTCAAGTCGATATCACCTTAAAAGATGGTATTGAAAAGCAGCTATTAGACATGTTCCCAGGTGAACTAACAGGCGTTAAAGACGTGACTGATCACCAACATGGTGCTCACTCTTATCAATAAGCGTTAACGCAATATTGATACTAAAAACGCGGCAATATAAGTCGCGTTTTTTTATGGCTTTTTCAAGCTGAATGCCATTGAATATAGCCAGTTATTTATCTTTCCTTATTCTTTACCCTGTTACACTTGTAATGCTTTTGTTTGATGTAATGGCAGATGAGTATTAAACTTGCGCTATACCTGAAAGTATTATTAAGGAGAAACAAATGGTGTTTTTTGTAAATACTCGTAATGTTTCTTCTGCCAAAGGCTTCACCATAATCGAACTGGTTGTCGCGATTATTGTGTTGGCCATTTTAGCTGTTATCGCAGCGAGTCAGTTCATTGATGTGAAACGTGATGCTGAAATCAGCCGCGTAAAAGCAGTGGCGGCTTCGTTTGAGCAGTCAGTTACCTTTGCGCATACTCGCTGGCAAATTATTGGTGGAAGTGAACCAATGAATGATTTGCCTGATTTTGCTGATAACGATTTAGATATGAATGCCTTTGGCTATCCATTAGGCACAGGCAAAGGTAATCCAATGGGGAACCCAGTTAATATTGGCCAAGGTCAGGCTGGGTGTGTGGATTTGTGGAATGCATTGATAGAAGACCCACCTAGTGTTGCCATTAGAAATACATCTGATGATGTTGATTTTGAATCCTATCGCCATAGTGCAGATGGCGGTACTGGTGCGACGCAATGTACTTATGTATTAAGAACACTGGGAGATACCAGAGGACGAAATCGCGCAGAAATCAAGATTGTTTATGATTCGGTAGCAGGGACTGTCACTCCTTTCATTGAAGATTAACCCGTACTCCACAGGGAGAGTTTGGTGTAATTTCAACGTTTAATAAAACAAAACGGCTTACTGTTTCCAGTAAGCCGTTTTTTGTTGTCATTTTAGTGGTAACTAGCGTTTCTTTTTAAAGATTCGGCGGTAAAAAGTCACCGCACTGAATATTAAGATTACTGTGCCAATCAATGCGATGACAGTGATAAATGCCACATACTTAAACGGCATATTCATTGCGTCATGCAAAGGTCTAACAAACGTAGCGATTTGGCCTGAAAGTGGTCTATCGCTGTGAAGCAGTGCTGACTTAATTGTGCCTTTATCATAGTTCATGTTGATACTATCAGCTTGACGTAACCAAACGTCATTATGGGTATTAAATCGATAGCTATAAATTGCGTCAACAGGCTTTTTAGGTGCCTCTGCCTTCGCTTTTGGATCCGGTCTAGGCTGACGTGGCTTGCTGATTGATACTAACTCAGAATCTGGCCATACACTTTGTGCCGTTTGAATTTGGCTTTGCCAATCTTTTGCTTGGCTGATTGGGTATTGAATACTGCTATCTGGCGTTGTTTTAAGTGCGCCTGTCCACAACCCTTTGTAAGTAATTAAAAAGCCAGTAATACACAGTAAAAACAAAGGAACTGAGATGAAAAGTCCTAGTTGAATGTGGCTTTTTACTAAGCTGCTTGACTTAGTATTGCTTGGGATTGAATGCTTTAATCTGAATGTTTTGCGAACACGCCACCAAAGATAAATACCCACTAAGGTAATAACACCACCGATCATCGATGCCCATGCATTAAGGTATTTACCAAAATCACCTAATAAGAAGTTGCGGTGTAGCCAGAACATGGTGCTATAGAGTGGAATATCTCTCATTTTATAGGTTGATAGTTCATTTAAATCGTTATCAAAAGCAATGGAGTGGCCTCTTGCAGCGATTTCGACATACGGAGAGTATTCAGTTGGAAAGCGAACCGTGCTCATTTCAGGGTAACGCTCAAAAAGTGTTTCGGTAACGTGTGCTTTTTGCTCAGACGTTAACGGCACATATTGCTGCCCTTTGTCGTCCATTCTTTTAAGCATATCCATGCCGCCAAGATAAACACCTGTCGTTAACACAATCAGCATAGAAACACTGATAACGAAACCAACCCAGTTATGAAACCATTTTAAAGCAGGGACTACATTCATAGTGAAGTTCTCAAAGTACGTTATTAATGGCCAGTCAAAGATTGATAAGCCTGCTTCACTGTCAATAAATGACCGTCAAAGCAAAAATTTCGTGAATGATAATTAATCTCATTTCTTTACACAATTAAAGAAATGTAAAGACGCAACTTAATCAGAAAGATTGCCAAACAGGTCACAGTTTTTAATGAATGTTAAAGGTTGGGGTATTTTAACAAATGCATAACTATTCTTTATTTATTCATGTGAGTAAAAGGTGCTTATTTCAATTAAACCCTTTACATATAAGAGATATGAGCCTATACGCTTTGTTATTGCTATGTTAATTGTTGATTTTAATCGATTGTTGGGTTTGTTTTGGGTTTCGGTGGTTTTGTGATGAAAAGTAAAATTTTTTATTCTGTTAACATTAAAAACAGTTAATACGCAATATTTATTCAACAACCGTAATGGGATTTGTTCTCATTAGTGCGGTTGTTCACAGTTCTTAACTCCATTCATAAATAAAACTTCACAAAACAAAGAACGCAAATGATAATCCATCTCATTAACGATAACTGCCAAATTAAGGGCTATTTTGTATGAGAATTTCACCAATTGCGTTCGCTGTTCTAGCAAGCTTAGCGTCAGCATCAGTTGCAGCAGAAGAAGCTGCGAATAACACTGAGTCAAGTCAGGGGTTTACCGCTGAAATTGAGCGCATTCAAGTTACTGGGATGAACTTCAACAACTACAAAGTGGGTTCTTCTTCTGGCGCAATGCGTGGCGATATCGACTTAATGGACACGCCGCAGTCTGTGAATGTGATCCCTGACTTTGTTACCGACGAGCAGTTAGCAAGAAACTTATCAGAAGTACTTGTTAACGATTCAAGTGTGACCGGTGGTAGTGAAAAGTGGAACCGTCAAGTATTCAATATTCGTGGTTTTGAATTAGATTCAGGTAGCGGCTTTTTAATTAATGGTCAGCAACAATGGTCTCACTACGTACAGCCAATTGAAACGCTACAACAAGTTGAAGTGTTGAAAGGTCCATCAAGTATGTTATACGGTCAGTCAGGTCCTGGTGGCTTGATTAACATGGTCACTAAAAAGCCAACTTATGACACGCTATTTGATGTCGCATTTGATACCGATGCTCACGGTTCTACTCGTTTTCAGTTAGATGCAGGCGGCGCGTTAAACGATGCTGAATCTATTCGCTACCGCACTGTGTTAGTGAAGCAAGATACGAAATACTGGCGTGAATACCAAGACGGTAACGGTGAGCAAGAACAAGAACGTGACCGCTTTTTAGGTTACATCAACCTTGAATTTGACTTACATGATGACGTGATGCTGTCGGTTAAATATGACTACACCGATGACAAAACAGGTATCGATAGAGGTGGTTGGTTAGACGACAATGGTGACTTAGTTGGCGACCGTGAAGATATCTGGGATATGTCTTGGGCATTCACTGACAACAACGTAGAAAACTTAGGTGCTGACTTAACTTGGTATATTTCTGACGACTGGAAAATGACCACAGGTTATAACCACCAAACCTTTACTCGCCAACGTTTAGATTCGTCTCCTTCTATGGTGTCGGGTATGGATCCTGTGACCGAAGGTTACCAAATTAAAGCCTTTGACCGTTACGATGATTGGCAACACAAAACAGCTTATATGGATTTCACGGGTATCGTGAATGCCTTTGGCATGGAGCACCAATTATTAGTCGGTGCTAACATTCTTGATTATTACTACGGTCAGCTAAGAGACAGTGGCGATGCGCAAATTGTCATGCCTGGTCAAGATGTTCCAAGACCTGATCTTGATTACAACAATGACCCGACCAAGTCAGAATCTAGCTACAAGCATTATGGTTTCTATGTTCAAGATTTAATGACCATCAACGATGAGTGGCAAGTGCTTGCTGGCGTTCGTTATGATGAACAAAAGAAAGATGGTGAAGGTGAGAACAGTTATGCCGTATCACCTAAGTTTGGTGTGATTTACTCACCATCTGAGAATGGCAGTATTTATGTTAACTACTCAAAGAGCTTCAACCCTCAATCAATCGTGAGTAGTGATAACGATGTCAATGAAGGCATGAACTTAGAGCCTGAGTACGGTGAGCAATATGAAATCGGTACTAAGTGGGAACTGTTTGATGGTGGCTTATTGCTAACGGGTGCGGTGTTCGATACCACTGTGACAAACGTGACTGTGCAAGAGCAACTTGAACAACCAATTGGCGATAAAGAATACATCACAACTCAAAGTGGTAAGCAGCAACACCGTGGTTTCGAAATGGGTGCACAAGGTCAAGTTAGCGACAATGTGTTCATAACGAGCTCAATGATGTACTTAGATGCTGAATACATTACTAGCGCAGAAGATACTGCACAGCTTGATGGTAAAACACCTGTTGATGCACCTGAATGGTCAGCTAATATCTGGACACGTTACGAAGTCACTGAAGATTTAGCGTTTAACATTGGTGCAATTTATGTGGGTGAGCGTTTTGCTAATACACAAAACACCATTGTTAAAGATGACTATGTTCGTTTTGATTTTGGTGCAGCATATACATTTGCCGTGCAAAACACTGATATGAGTGTTCGTTTTAACGTTAAAAACCTATTTGATACTGACTACTTAGGTGGCGGTACTAACACTGACGTCACTGTGGGTGAAGGTAGAAACTTTAGCTTAGCGTTTGAAGCAAAGTTCTAAAATAAGTGTAAAACGGCCTTTAAGGTAAACCGTGTTTTAGTGAAAAGCCCTAACGTCAGCGATGATGTTAGGGCTTTTTTTATTTAGATAAATACTGCAAAGCAAGAATGAGGGCTAAGCTCACTTTATAGGTTGGTAGCAAGGAATTTCTCAATCGCTTTGAAAGTCATTAAACGATGTTGATTATTGCTTAGGTAGTGATTGCCATTTTCAATTTCAACATATTCAACCGGTTTATCTAATGCGTCTAACTTGCGATACATATCTCGGCTTTGACTGACTTGAACCACTTTATCGTTGTCGCCGTGGATCAATAAAATAGGCACATTAATTTTGTCAGCATGGCGAATAGGCGAGTATTCATAAAGTTCATCATAATCATCACCAAGGGTTTTCTTAGTTAATTCATGGGTCGTATAAAAACGCGATAGTTTTACTAAATCCTCTACATCAGCGACACCAGCAAAACTGATGACACACTGATAAAGCCCTGGATTCATGGCTGCGCCCATCATGGCTGCATAACCGCCGTAACTGCCACCAACAATACAAATTTTGTCAGGGTCTGCGATACCTTGGTTGATTAAATAGCGTGTGCCTTGATCAACATCGCCCTGCATGGCCTTACCCCAACCTTGCATACCCGCCTTCTTGAATTCATAGCCCAAGCCTGTAGACCCCCTGAAGTTCATTTGCAATACTGCGTAGCCTCGGTTGGCAAAAAACTGAGTCCAATAATCAAAACTGTCAGAGACATAACTATGAGGACCACCATGTGGAAAAATGATCGTAGGCAGTTTTTTGGCTTCAATGCCCTTCGGCAGGGTGAGATAAGCTGGAATTTCTAATCCATCTTTCGCTTCATAGCTGATTTGTTGTGGCTCAACTAATAGCGCGGGTGTTAATTGAGAATATTTAGCTGCAATCACTTCCAGTCGGTTGGCATCACGATCGCCATACAAAAACAAGCCGGGTTGAGTGGGGCTGGTGGCATACACCATATAGCGGCGTTCATTGTTGCTAAATTGAGTCAGGTAATTTTGGGTATCTGGTAGTGCAGCTTTTAAACGATTAACTAGCTTTTTATAGTTTTTATCCCAAAAATGATATTCATTGTCGTCACCAGTAGCTATACCGATTGCTTGACGCGTCACTTTAGAATGGATCAGAGTGGCATGCACATCAGTATTATCTTGTTTATATACCAATTCTTTTGTCAACTTAGGATCGGTTAAATCCACTTTGAAAACGGCATAAAAGCCTTCATGGTAAGCTTTTACATAAAGCGTGTTGGGATTGACATCAAACCCCAGTGGAATAACGGTTTCTTCAGAATAAGCTTCACTTTTCCACAACAGTCGTAAGTCGCCATTGGCTTCGCTTTGCTCATAAATTCGGTACTCGGTGGTATCCCGATCTTGATAGGTGGCAATGCGTACCCGATGTTGTTGATCCGTCATCCAATCAATAACGTGTTCTCGATAATATTGTTCAGTGGTAAAGCTGCCGTTATATAAATTGACTTTGATGACTGTTGGTTCGCTGACTCGTTTACTGAAACCCGATACAGATAAAAGAATATGTTCAGGATCTTTAGGCAATAAATCAATAACGTCGCCTTGATATTGTGGGATAGAGTCGAATCGTTTTAACGCTTTTTTAGTTAACACACTGCCAGCTTCACCAGTGGTTAAATTGTATTTAATGAGTAGGCTCTCATTGGCATTTTTACCAAAACGCTTAGATGGCATGAGTGCGGTTATCAGCAGTATTTCATCACTCGCCCAAGTTAGATTAGTGATCATGAACTTTTCGTGATCGTTTTTCATTGGGATATGAAATTGACCTGTTTCAGTATTAAATAAGGCCACAATTTTATGTGGTACTTCTGCAGTATCGTCTAAAAGAAGTGAAGCAATATGCTTACCGTTGGGGGACAGTCGTACATGACTTACATCAGGAATACTGGCAAAAGCCTCAACAGGTAATTGGGTGACCTTTGATGTTTGCGCAAGGGCTGCAAAAGGCGTATTGGTGATACATAACAACAGTATCAACATAAAAATCCGTTTCATGTAAAGCTCTCTTTGGTATTGCCCACCCTCAATGTGAGGGTGGTGTTCAGTTGGTTAAAGTAAGTTTTTTTGTAGGAAGGCTTCGATTGCCATAAAGGTGTTAATGCGGTGCTTGTTATTACTTAAATAATGATCACCATTTTCAAGTTCGATATATTCAACTGGCTTGTTAAGGTCTTCGAGTTCATCAAACATATCTTCACTGTGTTGTACCCGTACCACCCGATCTTTATCGCCATGGATAAGTAACACTGGCACATTAATATCTTTGGCTTTACTCAGAGGGGAACGTTCATACAGGGCATCATAATCATCGCCGATTTGTTTTTTGACGATTTCAAAGTTGGTGTAACGTCTTGACGACTTCACTAAATATTTGATGTCAGTGACACCGGCAACACTGACAGCACATTGATAAAGATCTTGAGTGGTAGCAACACCCATTAGTGCGGCATAACCACCATAACTAGCTCCCACAATGCAGATTTTATTGGGGTCAGCAGTGCCACGTTCAATTAACCATCGCGTGCCATCTTCAACATCATTTTGCATATCGAGCCCCCAGTTTTTAAGGCCCGCTTTCATGAAGTCATAACCATAACCCGCAGAGCCCCTGAAATTCATTCTTAACACCGCATAACCTCGGTTGGCGAAGAACTGGGTCCAATAATCAAAACTGTTTGAGTCATAACTAATTGGGCCACCATGGGGGAAAATAATGGTCGGTAAGTTTTTAGCTTCTTGGCCTTTGGGGGTGGTTAGAAACGCTTGGATGCCTAAACCATCACGGGCTTGATACGTCAGAGTTTCGGTATCGGCTAACACATCAGGTGACAATTGCTTGTAGCGATAAGCAATAGGTAAGAGTTGGCCAGCATCTCGGTCGCCAAAAAAGTAGATCCCTGCCTCTTTCGCGTTGGTTGAATAAACGATATAGCGGCGCTCATTTTCACTAAATTGAGTGATATAGTTGCGGTAATCTGGCAGAGCTTTGTTCAATCCGTTAGCAAGGCCAATGTATTCTTTGTCCCAAAACGTGTATTCAGACTCATCACCATCATCAATGCCGATCACTTTCTTTTTTAATTTTGAATAAATTAGCGAACCATTGACGTCACTAAACTCTTTGCTGAAAACTAATTCTTTAGTGAGCTTAGGATCTTGTAAGTTAACTTTAAAAATAGCCTCATAGCCTTCATGGTAGGCTTGTACATAAAGTATGTCTTTATCTTCTGCAAAGCCCATTGGCCATACTTGATCTTCTTCAAATGCTTCGAACTCCCAAAGGATCCTGCGGTCTTTATGGGCATCAGCTTGCTCATAAATTCGATACTGGGTGTCTTTACGATAAATACCAACTCGAATTCTATTTTGTCGGTCTGTTACCCAATCGGTAATATTATTTTCAGCAGGTTGTTTGAAGCGAACGTTGCCATTATTTAAATTCACCTGAATGACGGATTCATATTGAGGTTTGTTTCCTAAGCCATTGATACCAAGTAATATATGTTTTTCATCATTAGGCAAGTAATCAATAATGTTGGATTGAATTTGCGGCATCCACTTAAACTTTTTAAGACCAAAACGGCTGAGTAAATTCGAGATTTTTTTCTTACTGACAGAGTAGGTAATAATGCGAGTTTCAGTGGTGGGAGTACCGTAACGAACGGCGGGAAATTTTGCTTCAACAAGAAGCAAGTCATCACTGGCCCAACTCATTGACAATATGACAAATTTTTCATTATCTGTTTGGACAGGAAAAATGGACTCACGGGTATCAATATCTAAGATATTGATGATAGCGCCTTGTTGTTTATCAGTATTTAGCCTGACTAACGAAGCGATAAGTTTGCCATTAGGTGACATGGTGACATGACTGACATCAGGAATGCTGGCAAAAGCTTCTAGTGGCAGTAGCTGATTTTTCGCTACAGCGATATTGGCAAACAGCATCACAAAGGCCGTAAGCGAGGTTAAAATCCGTTTCATTGAACTATCCGTACAGAAATATGTGTTAATTTAATGTTATCAGTAAAAAGGTGGAGATTGATAGTCTATCGATGCTTAAACTACTGAAAGTCATATATTTGCTTGAAGGTTTTACTGTAACGATAATGTAACCCTAACGACAGGCTCCGACACAGCATAAACGCACTCATCGCTGCCCATAAGCCATGATTGCCATAATCTTGAAATGCATACCAACAGGGAAAAAACACCGCAAATGTGGCGATGACCATACTATTACGCATAACTTTGCCTTGAGCTGCGCCAATATAAACGCCATCAAACAGGTAAGAGCCAAATGCCAAAAGCGGCATAAACACTAACCAAATTAGGTATACCTCAGCTTGTTGTTGCACGACCTCAATGCTGGTAAGCATAGTGATAATCGCATCCCCCCCCAGATAAAATAATACACAAAAGCCCAATGAGAATAGTAACGACCAATAGCCCGCTAATGTCACTGAGTCGTGCAATAGCGCTAAATCTTGTTGACCTATAGCGCGTCCGACTTCGGCTTCGGCATAATAAGCAATACCATCCAAAGCGTAAGAGATAAGCATCAACAAGTTAAGCAAAACCGCATTCGCAGCAATGATGTCATCACCTAAGCCAGCACCATAAAATGTCATAAAGGTAAAACTGGCTTGTAAGCATAGGCTGCGAATAAAAATATCACGGTTGAGTTTTAATAAGCGTGAATAACCTTTTAGGCTTAAATGAACTAAAAGCTGACGGAAGTGAAAATCGTGTTGTTGGTATAGCGCTCGTTTGACGATAGTCGCCGCAACTAAAAACGCACAAATATCGGCAATCACAGAAGCAAGAGCCGCCCCTTTGACGTTCCATTCAAAACCAATGACGAACAACACATCAAGGATAATATTTACTATGTTGGCAATGATTAACTGCCACATTGCCGCTTTGGGTGCTTGCCTGCCAAGTAACCAGCCCAATAACACTAAATTTACTAATGCAAAGGGAATCGACCAAATACGGATGTTAACGTACTCGCGACAAAAGTGTTGTACCTGTTCACTGGCTTGACTTAATGACAGAGCAAAATCGATTATCGGTTGCTGTAATAAAATCGCCGTAAAACCAAACATCAATGCCAGGCTGCAACCTTGAACCAGCAATTTTTGCTGAGTTACGTTATCATTAGCACCATAAGCTTGGGCAACAAGACCAGTGGTCGACATACGTAAAAAGCCCAACAGCCAGACAATTAAGGTAATTATTGTACTGCCTAGTGCCACACCGCCTAAGTAATAGGCTTCACTTAAATGACCAATAACAGCGGTATCGACTAAACCTAATAGTGGGATAGTGATATTGGATAAAATCATCGGCAAAGCTAATGCAAATAGCTGACGGTTTTTTTGGCTGTTAAATAGTAATACTTTTAAGGACATAGGAATCTTATGTTAAAACAAAGTCTGTTGGGATTAATTTGGCTTTTTTCTGTTAATGCGCATGCCGTGGTCATTTTGCAATACCATCATGTATCAGAAACAACGCCAGCAATTACCAGTGTGACGCCTGCTCAATTTGAAGAGCAGATGCAGTATCTTGCTGATAACGAGTTTACCATCATTAGCTTACAAGAAGCGGTTGATGCCATAAAACAAAATAAGCCAATCGCGGATAAAAGCATTGTCATTACTTTTGACGATGGCTATGACAGCATTGCAAAAGCGGCTGCTCCTGTGCTGAAAAAGCATAACTTTTCTTACACTTTGTTTGTGTCGGTTGAACCGATTGAAAAAGGGTATGCAGGGATGATGAGCTGGGATGACATTAATCAACTTGCTAAAGATGGTGCGACGATTGCCAATCACAGTTGGGCGCATGAGCATTTGAATCGTAAGCTTGAAGGCGAAACTAAGCAGCAGTGGTTAACTCGTATTGAGAAAAATTTATTAGACACCGAAGCTGAAATTAAAAAGCACACAGGCCAAAGTGTGAGAATGCTGGCTTATCCATATGGTGAATACAATGCTGATGTTGAAAACATCCTCAAGCAGCATGATTTTATAGGATTAGGCCAGCAATCTGGTGCCGCAGGTAAATACTCTGCATTAACCGCATTACCTCGTTTTCCTGTGGCAGGCCCCTATGCAGACTTGGATAGTTTGAAAGTTAAATTTACCAGTTTGAACATGCCCGTTATCAAACAAAATATAAGTGACCCTTTATTAACTGCTGGTAATTGGCGTCCAGAGCTGACTGTTGAGCTGGATACTAGTGATATTTACCCACATCAAGTCATGTGCTTTGTTCAAGGGCAAGGGGCTAAAAAACCAACGTGGATTTCTGAAACAGAATTTAGCATTCAAGCGCCAGCTAACTTACCAGCAGGGCGCAGCCGCTATAACTGCACAGCGCCAAGTAAAACCCAAAATGGTTACTATTGGTTTTCACAAGCGTGGGTGAGACCGAATAATGATGGAAGCTGGCCAAAAGAATAGTTTTTTGGCTTGATGTTTTGTTGATTTCCAAACTTCGTTTGGAATAGATCAAGGTCGTGGGTTGTCCACCCACACCCGACCAAAAGGGAGTCAACACTGACTCCCTTTTCGTTGATTTTTATAAAACCTTTGCCGTAGCGGCTATGTTTTATTCATCATTTGAAATCAAAAGCCAATCAAGAGCGTGGCGCTTCGCCCACACCCGACGAAAGGGAAACAACAGCATTTCCCTTTTCGATATCCCTTGCCGCCCCTACGAAATTGCTCTGAAA
>NZ_LKTL01000028.1:0-66993 GCF_001401775.1 Shewanella sp. P1-14-1
TGAAAACCCCAAACGAGGTGCATGAAAAAGCCAGTAGGGAGTACCAACTGGCTTAATAAAAACCGTCAACCTATTTTAGGACTAGACATGATTTTAAATTAACTCGTAACATAATTATTGACGAATGAGAGGTGGCAGTTTTTTATGCTCTCTGCCCATTTGAACTGGACGACGTTCAACTTCAGTCGATATTGCCTCAAAGCCGCTCACTCTTGCTGGGTTACTTGAATTTACTGGCGTAATGGCAATATTATCATACCAATTTATACCAGCAGTCATATTAATGGGTTCAGGTAATGCATTAAGCAGTGTTTTACCGTCAACCTCTGGCATGATTTCATCAATAACGAAGGCTGCTCTATTTAACAGTTCAGCTGAGCCAACTCTGCCACGTTGTCCCCAATCAACGATTAAGTCCGTTGCATCAGTTACTGCAACATCACGTTGGATTTGATATCTATGACTCATGAAGGATTCTTCAAACAGCATTGCTGCATCCTCACGAGTTGAAGAGTATGCATAAAAGTCATTTGCATGATCTGTTAAAAAGAAGCTGGTAATGTCGCTCGGTAAATAGGCTTTTTGGGTTGCATTAGCGTCAGTGCCTTGAAAGCTAACACTGGCTAAACCATACATTTCACTGCTGGTGAGTGGGTCGACATTTTGAAGTTGGTCTGACACCAATGAATTACTATCGGTTCTTCGATAAAAGTCATCAATGAGAGTTGGCCCTATTAAAGTGCCATGTACTGAGCGAGGGAAAAAATCATTCGCATGAGCTAATTCATGATATAGCAAACTGGCTAGACTGGGGGTGATATCTGCAATGCTACGTGTTTGGCGCTCTGTTCGCTCTACACTGGAGTAAGCGTAATTATTATCCTTTACATATCGCCAAGGCATTATAAATTGTAACTCATTACCAAAATCACTACGGTAATCTGGTGCTTCGTTAATTGAATCTCGTTGCTCTGGTTTTAACCATAAATATTCAGGGTCTAGGTAAATAGCGCCAGTCGCAACCCAATAAAATGACGGTCTAACATCGTAGCTTATTACGACGGCTGTGACTGATTGTAACAGTTTAATAAAATCACTATTGGGGTCAGCTTGAGTTAAAAATGTTTCGAAATTTTTACCCATCCAATCGTGTGAAACAACAACACGATCCATCACAGAACTGATGTTTTCAGCATTATTCATTTGGCCAATTAAAGGTAAATCTACAATCTCACAAGTTTGCTGTAATTGAGTTGAGTAAACACATGAACTGGCAATATCTGCATAACTTGATTCAGTATTATATGAATAAGTTCGTGCTACGGGTTGATCAAAGTAAGGCGAGGTAATTGATGGTTCATTGGTTACCAAAACAAACACTTCATCAGATAAGCTTTGACCAGAAACTTGACCCGTTGCTTTTAAACCAATAATGCTGTCGGTGCTGACAGTTGGGGCGGTAAATAATGGACGTTCCTCGTTGGTTAAATCAAGGTTGATTTCTTGTCCTGAGAAGTAACACCATTCAATATCATTTGCGACTTGACCATTGATCCGCTGTAGTCTCAAACTCACGTCGTTACCTTCTACGACTTGATGGTCGCTATTGATGTTTAATTGGGCAATAGCAGCGCCTGCATCAATATTGACAGTTTCAGTAAGCTCGGTTTGATTGCCTGTAACAGTAACTGAAAATGAATAACTGCCTGGTTCAGGTATAACAAATGATAGCAAAGGGCTGTTTTCAGAAACCGTACTAATGATAGGGCCTGATAGTTGTTGCCACTTGAAGTTCATTCCAGATGACTGACCAGCGCTCATGCCTGCGATAATTGTTGCTGATTGCCCAGCAGTGTATTGCCGCTCAATATTAAAAATCAGATTTGATGCCGTTTCGACTTGAACTAAGCCTAAACTGGTTTCACATGCGTTAATTGGCAGTGAGTTGTCAGGGGTTCCATTGCTTTCTGAGTCGCTAGAAGAACCTCCACAGGCGGATAAAACTAATGCTGTAATACTCACAGCGAGTGTTGAAGATATTGAAAGCGAATTAATAGGGCCAAGTTTCATGCACAATCTCCGTTGCTTATTACTACTTACTTCGACGACCTTTTAAGCACTAAAGGCTAGTGCAAAGTTATTATAATTCACTATAGCATGGGAATTAAGTAACCTAAAGATTGTGTTAACCCATTGGTAACTTTAGTGTAAATATATATTCACTTATAAAATAAACCGAGATACTTGGAATAAAAATAATAAAAAAGCGCCATGAGGCGCTTTAAAAATCAACTATGACGATGTTATTTGTCTTGTTGGGGTTTTTTCTTTAAGCCTAAGCCTAACTCTCTACCGCGTTTACGGGCATAAAACGGAAAGCCTATGAGTAGGGCACTAATTAATAATGACTCAATAATGGCAAAGTATAATGCGTCTTCTGTGACCCAGACTAAAGTTAACCCATGTAATAGGTATAAGCAGAGAATGAAACTCGCCCAAGCATAAGTATAAGGCTTGCCTGTTAGGATCCCTTTAATAGGGAGCAATAGGGGAACAATCCATAATAAGCTAAACGCCATTGAATATACGCCACTAAGACCTTGTTGAATAAACCAACCTGTTAATAGCATTAGCAATGCAACATATCCTAGCCGGCACAGCTGAAACAAAGAATGTGTGCTCATGATGATCCTATAAAATCGCTAGTACATTTTCAGGCGGTCTGCCTATTGCCGCTTTGCCATTTGCAAGCGCGATAGGGCGTTCAATCAGTTTTGGTGTTGCAACCATCGCTTGAATTAGTTCTGCTTCAGTGAGCGCTGAGTCTGCTAAATTCTGTTCTTTATACTCAGTTTCTTTAGTTCGCATCAATTCGCGCGGAGTAAGATTCAATAATGAGAGAATTTGTTGGATATCTTCAACCGTCGGCGCTTGTTTTAAATATTCAACAATTTGAATAGAGGCATTATTTTCTTCAAGTAATGCAAGTGTTTGACGGCTTTTTGAACAGCGAGGGTTATGGTACAAAGTCACAGTAGTCATGGGCTTCACTTCTATTTATATTTTGGCGACAGTCTAGCAAAGAATCTTTCAAAAAGTTAGCCACTTCTAATGGAAGTGGCTAATTCATTTAGCGGTTATTTTAATGCGTCTAATGAGCGTTTAGCTTGTCTAAATTGCCTAATGCGAGCTTCAATTCTGGCAATCTGTAAAGCTTGCCCCTCTGAATGACGATAAGCATAATTAAGCTGGTCTATGGCGCCATCATAATTTGCTGCAAGTGCCATGGCTTCTGCATTGCTGTAGTGTTCTAGGGCTTTATTACCTAATTTACGATAAGCCTGCGTCATGATTTGATAAGGCAAGGTATTTTGTTTGTCGAGGAAAATTAAATCTTCTAACAAAGGAATTGCTTTTCTAGGTTGATCGGCTTCTACATAAATATTCGCTAAATTGGCAGCAATGACTGACGATGTTGGTTTTAATTTAAGGTGATGATTAAGCATTGCAATGGCTTCATCATAATCGTCTTTTTGCGCCAATAAATCGGTTTTGGTATCGATATAGAACAAGTTATTTCTATCTTGTTCTAATAATTTATCAATGATCTGCTCTGCTTCGTCAAAACGTTTAACTCTGAATAAAGCCAGTGCTTTACCATACTCAGCGGCACTTTTAAATGTGTAGGTCTTTTTACGCAATTGATCATCAAATAAAGACATTGCGGCTTGGTCGCTGTAATTTGAAAATCTTACTTGTATTCTGGCTTTTGCTAGTTGGTAATTAAGCTGATCTGGAATATAGCGATGAGGATATTGCGCTGCACGATTTCGAGCATCCGTGATCCGAGATTCAGGTAATGGGTGAGTAAGCAACATTTGTGGTGGCGTACTCGTAAAACGATATCGAATGGCCAGCTTTGAGAAAAAATCAGAAGCGCCGTTAGGATCAAAGCCTGCATCAGCTAAAATTTGCATGCCGATTCTATCTGCTTCACGCTCATGTAATCGAGTAAAGTTAATTCGAGCTTGAGTCGATAATGCTTGCGTGGTTGCTAGTGCTGCCATACCAGCTTGTGGGGCTGCAATTGTTAACAAAATAGCGCCTAACATACCAACAATTGTTGCTGTTGAGCTTTTGTCTTGGGCTTCTAATGACCGTGCTAAATGTCGTTGGGTTACGTGAGTAATTTCATGGGCAAGAACCGAGGCTAACTCACTTTCCGTATCGGCATGTAAAAATAGCCCTGTATGAACGCCAACATGACCACCAAAAAAAGCGAACGCGTTAATTTCATCATTTCTCAGTAAAAAGAAATAGAAAGGGGTTTTTACCCCTGTTGCGTGCGCAACTAGCTTATTTCCTAGCTCTGATAGGTATTGATTTAAGACAGGATCACTAATAACTGGCGCCGAAGAACGAATGACACGCATGTAGGCATCGCCATATATCATTTCTTTTTCAAGGCTGAAGGTATTAACTGCGGCAGTGCCAAGATCTGGAAGGTCATTATTGGCGAAACTTTTCGCAACTCCTGCCGTCAGTATTAAGGAGACTGCAGTAGTGATAACACCTTTGGAAAACTGAGAAAACGATAATTTGCGCAAATGAAACCTTTATTATAATTATTTCAATAGGGTGGTGTGTAAAATGACAATAATACTCACACAGTTTGGCTTGTGGTTTATCTTCCTTGCTAGGATAATAGCCAGAGAATATGTAAAGCAAGTTTAGAATGAAAATTATTGATTTAACTGCTCATCATTGTCCTTATCCTTTAGTGCAAATCAAGCTCGCATTAAAAAAAATGCAGCCTGGAGAATTGCTCGGGATTAGTATCTCTGACTCTGGTTCACGTCGAGATGTTCCGCCATTTTTAAAAAAAATTGGTCATCAGGTTGAGATTACTGATGATAACCCAAAAAAGCTATCGATGGTCATTACGAAAGGTAACACTTTCTAAGTTTAATTATGTGTATAGTTAACTTAATATCATTAAATAGTGAATTCAAAGTGCGACATTTTTTTAGGTATTTTACATGCTCTCTTATTTAGGCGATTGGTATAAAGCGAGATTCAGCGACCCACAAGCTATCACGCTTTTGTTTATCTTACTCGGAATTGGATTACTACTGTATTTTGCTGGTGGCTTGCTAGCGCCTTTATTGGTCGCATTAGTTTTAGCGTTTTTGCTTGAGTGGCCTGTGGCTCAAATTTCTCGTTTTGGCATTAATCGAAGTGTTGGGGCCTCGTTAATTTTAGTTTTATTTATCGGCTTGATGGTGCTGATCGCATTTGGTTTAGTGCCAAGTCTATGGCGACAAGGTATCGCTTTAGCCACTGATTTACCTGTAATGATTGATACAGGCATGCAGTCTTTAGTGTCACTGAGTGAAAAGTACCCACAATACATCAGTATTGAACAAATTGATGCGATGGTGATTGAGCTTAAAAAACTACTGGATACTCAGCACTTGCTGGATATCGGTAAGCAACTTCTGGGCTATTCAGCATCTTTACTTGTGTTAATGGTGTACGTCATTTTAGTTCCTTTACTTGTGTTCTTCTTTTTAAAAGACAAAGAACAACTGATTAAAAGCAGCAAACGATTTTTCCCTAATAACCGTGATTTAGCACGTAAAGTCTGGTTTGAAATGGATCAGCAAATCTTTAATTATATCCGCGGTAAAGTGATTGAAATCGTTATTGTTGGGGCAGTGAGTTATATCTTTTTTGCCGTTATGGGCTTGAGGTATTCAGCACTTTTAGGTGTGTTAACAGGATTGTCAGTGTTAATTCCTTACGTTGGCGCCACTTTAGTGACTTTACCCATTGCACTTGTCGCTTTTGTTCAGTGGGGTGTGAGCCCTGAATTTGGCTATGTGATGATTGGTTATGGAATTATTCAGGCGCTTGATGGTAATGTCTTAGTACCTATATTGTTCTCAGATGCTGTTGATTTACATCCTGTACTTATTATTGCCGCTGTGTTGGTTTTTGGAGGCTTATGGGGCGTTTGGGGAGTCTTTTTTGCGATACCATTAGCATCGCTAGTTAAAGCGGTTATTAATGCTTGGCCAGACAGCCAACCTGCTGAAAGCGAACCCATAGTCAAGGCCGATTGAGCCAACGAGTTTGAACTCATAACGGCCTTAATAATCGAATATAAAAAAAGGTGACATTATGTCACCTTTTTCTTGGGATACTTTTACTGATAGTGAAGATAATATTACTTATCTTTTTGAGTCTCTGAATCTGATACTGAATGCTCAGTGTTAGATTTGCCTTGGCTGTCAGAAGGCTTTTTAGGATCGCCAAACTGCGGCATTTTAAATTTAGCACTGTATTTCAATACGGCTAAATTACTTGCAATAATTCCAACCACCAAAATGATAATGATCCAAACTTCTAATCCAGATAAATCCATAGTTGCCTCAAATTTTGATGTTCAGTTAATCAACAGCTAAACGTTGTTCACATTTACGAATATCTTCAGGCGTATCTACTTCAGGTGAATCAAATGCACTGATTGCAACCTTAATCTTGTGACCGTACTCAAGCGCTCGAAGTTGCTCTAATTTCTCTAAGTCTTCTAATCTACCTAGAGGAAGCTTTGCAAAAGCATTTACAAAACGGCGAGTGTAAGCATATACGCCTAAATGCTTGTATACAGGATAGTCGTCTGTATCTCGGCCAAACGGAATACAAGAACGAGAGAAATATAAGGCATTAAACTCATTGTCGAATACCATCTTCACGTGTAGTGGGTCGTCTCTTTCTTGCTTATCAATGATTTCAAAACCTAATGTCGCCATCTCAAACTCACCTGGGTGACGTTCAAACAAGCTAATGATTTGTTCAATTGAAATAGGATCAATTAGCGGTTGATCACCTTGAAGGTTAATGACTAAATCGTCATCATCAAGACCCAATTGACTAATGGCATCATTGATACGGTCAGTACCCGACGCAGCTTCTGGGCTTGTCATGACGACTTGTCCACCAAATGATTCAACCGCTTCTTTGATACGGTCGTCATCTGTCGCAACGTAAATATTATCTAATCCTTTGGCTAATGATGCTCGCTCAAAAACGTGCTGGATCATTGGCTTACCATTAATAGGTGCTAGTGGTTTGCCAGGAAAACGGCTAGAACCATATCTAGCAGGGATTAAAAGGGTAACTTTCATTAAAAAACCTACTTATCATTATTCGATAAACAAAAGGGCTCAAAAGAGCCCTTAATTATAGCGAGGGGGGCTATTAAATACGACGGAAAAGTTTAGTCAGCATTTCGTCTGTTACTTTCTCTTCCCAGCCTTCGCCATAAACATTGTCCCATAATGGACCCATGCTCTTAGTTACAGCAACCATTTTAGCAATGGTTTCATCTGGTAAGTCTTTACAGATATTCTTAGGTAAAGTGATGTTGTGAACTTCCATCATTTTACGGAACTCTTTAACGCCTTCAGGGTAAAACTCTTCAAGTACGTCAAATGCTAAACAGTTACCTATACCGTGATGGTAACCCAACACGTAACCTAGACCATAAGATACCGCATGACATGCACCTACTTGGCTGTATGCGATGCTCATGCCACCCATGTATGAAGCCATCATGAGCTTGTCATCTTTTTCTTCATGATTGTCTAAGAACACTTCGCGGCATAAATCCATTGATTTTTCGGCAAATGCTTTAGCAAATTCATTTAAGTATGTGCCTTCTAATGACTCAACACAATGGATATAACAATCCATGCCCGTGTAGAACCATTGATCAGTTGGTACACCAGCAATTAACTCTGAATCCATGATAATTTGGTCAAACACAGTGTAATCTGAGTTCAAACCTAACTTACGTACTGGACCACAAAGTACAGCTGTACGTGATGCTTCTGCACCAGTACCTGATACAGTTGGAATACCAATATGATGAATAGCAGGGTTCTTAATTAAATCCCAACCTTGGTATTCAGCACTACCGCCTTCATTGGTCAGCATAAGTGACACAGCTTTAGCTAAATCAAGTGTTGAACCACCACCTAAACCAATCACACTTACAGGTGCTTTCGAATTAAATGCTTGAACTTGTGCGGTTAAGTCATCAACTTGTTTCGTTGTCGGCTCATCATCTACATTCACGTAGATTAATAAATCATGGTCTTTTGCAGGGACACGGCCAGCAAGTGGCTTATCTTGATGCACATCATCAACTAAAAAAACCACGAAATCGTTTGCTTCTTTACGCTCTTCTGCAAGTACGGCATCAAGTTGAGCAAAAGAACCGCGACCAAAAATCATTTTTGGCACACACTTAAAATTTTTGAAACTCATTACAACATTCTCCGTTGAGATTAGTACTGTAAAAAGTACTATTGAGCTATTACTTTGGTAAGCTTTAGCTCAATAGAAAGAGTAGGATTAATTAAGCAAAAGCACGCTTGATGTTTTCAATACGTTGAGCAATTTCTTCTTCTGTCCAAGATAACTTGATTAACATAGAGATAGTACGGCTCATGATTGCATCAGACTTTGGCGTTTCCACTTTAGTGTAATCTGGACGATCTTGAATTAATGTGATCGGTAAAGCAGCTGGCGATTTAAGCTCTTGAATATGCTTCCAGTTGTTTAAGTAGTGCCAGTTGTTAACATACCAATAGAAACAACCATCAACGCCGTTTTCTGCTAACTTCTTGTTGATTTCAATTGTGCGCTCTTCGGTCGGCATTAAGAAGGTTAAGAAACCTGCTGAGTCACCTTCAGGATCTGGGATTTCACGGAATGTGACTTCAGGGATTTCGGCCATTGCATCTTTGATTAGCTTTTTATTAGTACGCTGGATATCAATAATTTTATCAAGCTTACGAAGCTGTGCCAGACCCATCGCTGAGTTCATTTCTGAGATGCGGAAGTTCAGTCCCATGATAGGGTGGCCTTCAGCGCCGCGATCATTACCAACATGGTCATGACCGTGATCTGAGAACATGTGCGCATGGTTATAGATGGTTTCATTGTTAGTCATGATAGCGCCGCCTTCACCACAGGTGATGGTTTTAACAGAATCAAAGGAATAACAACCAACATCACCGATTGTGCCTAATGCTTTACCTTTGTAGCTGCCGCCGATAGCTTGACATGCATCTTCAAGGATCACTAGGTTATGTTTTTTACATACCGCTAAAATTTCATCCATTTTAGCCATAGAACCACACATATGAACAAGGTTAATTGCTTTAGTGCGTGGAGTAATTGCAGCTTCAATGCCTTCTGGTGATAGACATAGTGTTTCATCAATTTCAGCGAAAATAGGTACGGCACCAGCCATAAATACTGCTTCTACAGATGCAACAAAAGTAAACGGTGGAACAATAACTTCGTCGCCTGCGCCAATACCTGCAGCAGCCATTGCCGTTTGTAATGCAGCGGTACCACTAGAAACAAGATGCGCATGTTTTGCGTTCATCTTTTCACAAAGAAGCGCTTCCATTTCACGTGTTTTCCAACGATCGTTACGCATGTGATCGAAGTTGTAGCGAAAGGTAAAACCGTTTTCCATCACGTCAGCGACTTCTTGCTTTTCCTCTGGTCCAAATAATTCAAAACCTGGCATGGAAATTATCTCCTAAAAAATGCAGTGCGCGAGGTCGCGCTAAATAAACCCGAAGATTATAACTGTGTTAGGCAACTAAATGCATTAACAATATGACCTTATCTGAGCGAAGTAGGTGAGTTTACTTGCTCAAGAATGCATAAACAGCTAAACCTTCTCTATTTCGATTAATATTTAACCGACGTTATTAAAGATTGATGTTGTTCAATAATAGCTAAAGATGACAAATTTGAAGGGGTTTATTGAGTATCTAGCGATACGAGAGGGTTAAATACCAGGCAAACAAGTCCATATACCTATTATTGTAAATGTGTAAATGGACGTTAAGTTTGCTCTATGATTGATTATTACTGGTTATTACGCTTTATTGTCAGCATGCTCACTTGATACCGTGACATCTAAATCAGTCAATAATCCATTATTAATGCCGTAGATCCAGCCGTGAATAGCCAGTTCTTGACCACGATCCCATGCATCTTGAACAATTGAGGTGCTACTTACATTGGCGACTTGTTCCATCACATTTAATTCGCACAATCTGTCGAATCGTTTTTCGTCATCAAGCTGCTCTAAATCGCTACGGTGAATACGATAAATATCTTTTAAATGTCCCAACCAGTTATCAATTAAACCAAAGCGCTCAGTAGTCATTGATGCTTTAACACCACCACAACCGTAATGACCTACCACCATGATATGTTTAACTTTTAGTACTTCAACCGCATATTGAATAACTGACAAACAGTTTAAGTCGGTGTGAATGACCATGTTAGCGATATTACGATGAACAAAGACTTCGCCTGGCATTAGGTCAATAATTTGATTTGATGGAACACGGCTATCAGAACAACCGATCCACAAATATTCAGGGCTCTGTTGTTGTGCTAGCTGTTTAAAGAATTCAGGGTCTTCTTCGTTAATGCGTTCGGCCCAGCGGCGGTTATTATCAAAAAGTGGTTTAAGTAATTTCATCGTGTTTGGTAGACCCTAATAAATAAAAGTATGCTAATTCAGATTCGTAAACTGTCTGATTAATATCATTTTTAAAGTATATCAGTATTTATTGTTATGCTGGTCTATCCATTCGAAATAGATTGAGAATACTGATTTAGAAATAGCGAACTCAGCCACTACAGCTGAGTTCTTAAGCGTATTTGTCATTGATTGACGAGTGTGAGGCACAGCGTACAAGACTAACCTTTAGGTTAGCTTTCGAAAAAATTGATCAAATGTTGATTAACCATGGCAGCCTGTTCAACATTTGCTAAGTGACCTGCTGCAGTTAGTTGTTTTAAGGTACTTCCTGTAATGCAATCCTGCATTAAGTAAGCTTCTAAAACTGTTCTTAACTTGTTTTGCTCGCCAACTAAAATGAGGCAAGGCAAAGTTAATTGCTCCGCTAACTCGAGTGTGTCTCGCTTGTATAAAAAAAGTGGCGCCATCAATGCAAGCTCAGCAATGTTATTTGGACTGAGATTTTGAAGCGCTTGAGAAAACCTTTCTGGAGTTAATGAGTTATTCGTGTTTGCATCACTGCTATTCTCTGAATGACTCACTTCATTGTTATGGCTCTCAATTGCAAGATTAGCGAAATACTGCTCTGTAATAAGGTCAGCCATCTCTTTAGAGCAGCTTTGTTGTTGACTGATTTGATCAATCCATTGCTGATATTTGATGCAGTTAACTTGCGGCTCAAAACCAATAAAACCGTTTGCCATCACCATTTTTGTAACTGATGTGGGCGATATCAATGCCATCTCTGCGGCAATTGCACAACCTGAGCCGTTAGCAACTAATCTGAACTGGTTAAGGCCAAGTGATGATAACAGTGATAAACATTGCTCAGCGATGGTGACCAGTGATGTTGTTCCCTTAGGCATAGGATCTGATTGACCATGTGACCATAAATCAATGGCGATACACCGATGTTGTGATTTAAGCGCATCGATTTGAGCTTGCCACATACTACTGTCTGTTAAAAAGCCATGAATGAATACAATAGGTTGTGAATCTGTATTGTGTTTATCACTATCTGAGTAATACATAGATTGGCCATCAATTGTGGCAGTTAAGTAATGTAGCGGCTTTGTCATGTGGTTCTCGATGTTTTTAGCGATACTGTTTGATTATTTGAATACGGTCATGGCAGCTATCGTTACTGGAATCAATAAACATTATCAATGTTTATTGATTTGGCGGCTGCGCAACGTAAAAAACATATTCTTCTACAAGTTTATCTAGTCTTTTAAGTAGCGCAGATTGTAAAGCGATTTCTGATTGAGACAAGAGCTGTCTTAAAGATTCTACCTGATAATGTGACATAAATTGCGACGATTCTGGATAGTAACTTAAATGCCAAGGCTCTGGGCTAACACCACTCTTATTAGGTTGATACGGTAGGTAGAAACCAAACTCATGGGCATGTTGCGTTAACCAACTGGCTAACTGAGCACATGGTCCATTGCCCTTATATTCATCCGTAATCAAAGCTAAGTCAGCTTTTTGGATATTGTTGGCATCAAATATATCGATATCAGTCCCCCAATGATGGCGGGAGGCACCAGGCAAGGCTGACCAGGTTAAAATACAATCTATGAGTTCATTTTCTGAAAGACATTTGCTATCAATAGCTTGGTTATTAATATCGAGTAGTACTCGTTTACCATGAGCTTTAGCATTCCAAATTGCCATTTGCCTATGAAAATCACGATAGGCGGAGCAGATTTGAATATTAATACCTGAATCTGCCGCATGCTTTTGTAACCGCTGAAAAGCTGCAGCTGTTTTTTGAGTTAGCAGAAATTGATCAAAAGAGACAAGATGCTCAGCATCCAGCCCATAAAGAGCCGGATGAGCAATACTTTTGAGCGAAGAGGTTAGCAAAGGAGCTTTTCCAGAATAGACTCGTAACATTTGGCCAATAGTTCAAGATCTGAGATTTTTACACACTCATTCACTTTATGAATTGTCGCATTTACCGGGCCTAATTCAATAACTTGAGCACCAGTGGGGGCGATGAATCGGCCATCTGACGTGCCACCTGAAGTTTGCGGGTCGGTTTCATAGCCTGTGACTTCAAAAATGGCGTCTTTCGTTGCGTCCAGCAATGGGCCATCGCCAGTAAGGAAAGGAAGACCATTAAATACCCAATCGATATCATAATCGAGCCCATGAGCGTCAAGTATGTTTAGCACACGTTTGATTAATTCATCGGCTGTGACTTCAGTTGAGTATCTGAAGTTAAACATCACCTGTAAATCACCAGGGATAACATTAGATGCGCCTGTACCACCGTTAATATTTGCTATTTGAAAACTGGTTGGTGGGAAAAATTCATTGCCGTTATCCCAATGCATTTGCGCGAGTTCAGCAAGTGCTGGTGAGGCTTTATGAATAGGGTTATCAGCAAGGTGAGGGTAGGCAACGTGTCCTTGAATCCCTTTCACCGTTAAATTACCGGTTAAACTACCACGACGACCGTTTTTAACCACATCACCTAACTTATGAGTCGATGAAGGCTCACCAACCAGTGACCAAGTAATTTTTTCATTACGAGCTTCAAGGGTATCAATGACACGAGTTGTACCATTAATAAATGGACCTTCTTCGTCGCTGGTAATTAAAAAAGCTATGGAGCCATTATGATCTGGGTGTTTTGCCACAAAGCGTTCTGTAGCAATAACCATAGCTGCTAATGATCCTTTCATATCGGCTGCGCCGCGACCATGAACATAATCATCGATGACAGTTGGTTCAAATGGTGGAGTGTGCCATTTGTTTAAATCGCCTGTGGGAACAACATCAGTGTGTCCAGCAAAACAAAAAACGGGGCTTTTAGTGCCTTTTCTTGCCCACATGTTGGTGGTGTCTTCAAATACCATTGATTCAATGTTGAAACCAACAGCAGATAACCTATCAGCCATCAAAGTTTGACAGCCTTCATCAAGTGGGGTTACTGAAGGGCGTGCGAGTAAATCTTTAGTGAGCTCAAGTACGTCCTGGGTCATTAGTTAAACCACGCTTGATAGTCTGCAGCTTTGAAACCGATTAATATTTTATTATTTGTTATTAATACAGGACGTTTAATTAGCGTTGGAAACTCCAGCATCAGCTCGAGCGCCTTTTTCTGATCAATATCGGCTTTTTGATCATCGGTTAAATTTCGAAAACTCGTGCTACGTTTATTAAACAGTAGCTCCCAATCACTTAACTCAAACCACTGGTTGATAATATCAGCTGTGATGCCATCTTCGCGAAAGTCATGGAAGGTGAATGGCTGATTTTCTGCTTCTAGCCATTTACGTGCTTTACGCACTGTATCGCAGTTTTTAATACCATAAATAACACTGTTGCTCATGGGGTAATGTATTCCTTGAATTAAGTTATTGTTACGCATTGCAGTTATTGCTTTTCATCTATAGCTGGATATTGCACTACGCTCTGTTCAATGATGGGTTAAAGCAAGCCTGTTTTTAGCTATAACCCATATCTACAATGTAAATCGAATTTAAAGCTCAACGGTAAAAATGACACTTTTACCAGCTGTTACAGGACCTTGAGCTTTCACTAAGTATTGAATATCTTCCATGTTGGCAAGCACAACTGGGGTAAGCAGACTCTCTACTTGATCGGTTAAGTAGTCTAAATCAAATTGTAATATCGGATCGCCGACGTTTACTTGTTGTCCTTCTTCTGCGAGTCGCTTAAAGCCATTGCCTCTAAGCTCTACTGTGCCGACACCAAAATGAACAAATAATTCAAGCCCCTGAGGGGACTCAATACTGAAAGCATGATTAGTTTCAAAAATTTTGCCAATTGTGCCATCAATAGGCGCTAGAATTAGCTCGCCTGTTGGGTTAATTGCTAATCCATCACCGACAATCTTTTCAGCGAATACTACGTCGGGTACTTTTTCAATGTCTACTAGGTCGCCAGAAACAGGCGCAAAAATTTCAATGCCGCCAGTTAAGGTCGGCTGCCCAGATATAAGTCGGCGAATACGGCTTAAAAATCCCATGAGATATAGCCTCTTTTTTGTAATGTTATTATGGTTTTATTCTAGTGCTGTCTGATTTTTTTATAAACAATAATTATTGTTTTCAAGTAAATTAGTCAAATTAACTGAATAATTGATTAAGTTGTTCAATATGGCTAAACCCTAATGCTTGTTGGGCTTGCTGATAAAATTGTTGGTATTGACCATTACAAATGGTCGCTTTTACATCCAATAAGCTGGCAGTATTAACACTGAGCTCATCAATTCCTAGACCGACGAGTAAACTAATTAATTTCGTGTCACTGGCTAATTCGCCGCAAAGGCACACTTTTGTTTGGTGTATTTTACAGGTGTCTACAGCCATTTTTATGAACTTTATCATTGCTGGAGAAACTGGCGGATAATCATTAACTAGCACAGGATTACCGCGATCAGCTGCTAGAGTATATTGGGTTAAGTCATTACTACCGATACTAACAAAATCAAGTCGTGGCAATAGATGCGGTAAATTTAACACTGCTGCTGGTGTTTCAACCATGATGCCAATATTAAGATCGCCAAAGCCTTTTTCTTCTTCAATTAACTGTTGTTTACACCAATCAATTAATTCTAGCGCGAACTCCAACTCTTCAATTTGATTAACCATTGGGAATAGTAATCGGATACGTCCATGATTCGCTGCGCGAAGTACAGCTTTAATTTGAGTAGTAAAAAGGTGTTGGTGTTGTAAGCTATACCGAATACCACGCACGCCTAATGCCGGGTTATCTTCATATTGTTGAGTAAGGCAAGGGATTTCTTTGTCCGCTCCGATATCAAAGGTGCGTATGGTAAGGACCTTGCCATTTAAGCTATGTAATGCATCGCAGTATTGTTTGAACTGCTGTTTTTCATCTGGAACTGAGTCGACTTGCATAAGTAAAAACTCAGTCCTAAATAACCCAACGCCAGCAGCGCCGCTGCGCTCTATCTGAGTGAAATCACTCATGCTACTTACGTTGGCAAGCAAACAGACAGGGTGGCCGTCTCGGGTGACACTGGGTTTATCAACATAATGTAAAAGTGCTTCTCGGCGTTCTTTTTCTGCGGTGGCTTTTTGCTCTAGTTGCTGCTGTGTTTCAGCAACGGGATTAACATGCAATTCACCACTAAAGGCGTCTAAAATTAGCGGGGCACCATCTTGAATGTCATAGTCATCGAATTGACAACTTAATAACGCAGGTATCCCAGCAGCTTTGGCCAAAATAGCAGTGTGGCTTGTGAGCCCGCCAGTTTTAAGCACAATGCCTTTTATTTTGTTAAGCGGAATGGTTGCAAATTCTGCTGGTGTTATATCCTCAGCCAACAAAATACTATTATCAGTGAGTTTTGATACATCCCATTGAAGCGTACCATTGACGGCAGACATTAATCGCTTACCTAAACAAATAACATCATTACTACGGTTAGCGAGATAAGGGTCGTCTAGCTTGGCTAGCTCTTCAGCATGTTGCGCAAAAATCCGTTCAATGGAGACAACGGCAGAGAAACGAAATCGAGTAATATATTGGGTGAGTTCATCAGCTAAATCTTCATCTTCTAATAGCATGATATCAGCATCAATTAGATGAAAATGGTCGCTTTCAGTATTAAGGTTAACTTGACAATGCTTGAGGTGTTTTGCCAAAAAGTCTATGGCTTTAATGGCTTTGTCACATTCACTTTTAATTGACGCAACAGGCAGTAATCGGTAATCAACATGTTGATGATGCAAATTGATATGAACTGCTTTTCCAAAAGCAATTCCTGGTGACACTACGATTCCTGTTAAAGCCATAAACTATCCTGTTAACTGAGTGTAATTAGCAATTCAGACACGGTTTCTACCGCTTTTTCTGCCTGTTCTCCTTCAGCAAATACCTTAACCGACTGGCCTTGGTATAAGCCAAGAGTTTGCAATTTAAATAGACTTTTGGCGCTTGCTTGTTTTCCATTACATTCGACAATGACGTCACAGTCAAAGTTTTTTGCTGCTTTGACTAATAATGCAGCAGGTCGTGTGTGAATTCCGTGAGGGGCAATAATGGTAACAGTCTTTTCGTACATCAACAGGTAACTCTTAATAATAGGCTTGCGAAGTATGATACCGCAAAGCTTTTTAGGCTGACAGAGACTTTACGTGTTAAGGCTTATTTGAAGATGAATTTTACGAGGTCATTTAGGAGAGCGACAAAGAGATATACCAGCATTAACGCCACAATGTGGCGCTTGCTGGTATAGAAAGGTGACTTATTTATTACTAATACATTAGGCTTTAGCTGTCATTACATTAGCTGGTTTTAAATTGACCTAGTGTCTCAGTAACAGTTTGGCTAATCGTTTGTAATGATTGCGCTGCTTCAGAGTTTGTTTCATTGGTTTTTACAGCTATTTCGGTCAATTCAGAAATTCGGGTAATGTTACGGTTTATTTCTTCAGTGACTTGAGATTGCTCTTCTGTTGCACTGGCAAGCTGAGTATTCATGTCACTGATATTAGCAATAACGGCGAGTATCTCAGTCATGGCATCTTGTGACTGTAACGCCTTAGATTGCAATTGAATCGATTGTTCCTGGGTTTCAGTATTACTTTTGATAACAGACTCAACGCCGTTATGAATATCAGTAATGATTTTATTAATTTCATTGGTAGATGCTTGGGTACGTGTTGCTAACGCTCTTACTTCGTCAGCAACGACAGCAAAACCTCGGCCATATTCACCTGCTCGTGCGGCTTCAATTGCTGCATTTAGTGCTAATAAGTTGGTTTGATCTGCAATACCACCAATGGTATCTAGTATGGTACTAATTTCTACAGAAGACTTGCCTAGGTCATGGGTGGCGCTTTCTGCATTTTTTAACTCATTTACTAACTGATCTGTTTCATGCACAGTCTGCTGCATAAATGCGTGTGATTGCTCGGCTTGCTGTTTAACATTGTTAGCACCATCAGCGGCTTGATAGGTGTTTTGTGCCATATCATGGGTAGTGGCTAACATTTCATTGACCGCAGTAGCAACACTTTGAGTTTCACTATGGATCAACTCAGAGCTTTGATTCGACTCTTCTACAGCCACTAATAAATGTTGTGCATCATTATCTAGATCACGGCCAAGTGGTTTTAAATCCGACACCATGGCTGAAATTTTGATCACAAAGTCATTGAACGCATCGGCCATTTTAGCCACTTCATCCTTACCACTGTTATCAAGTCGCTGTGATAAATCGCCTTCGCCTTTAGCAATATTCTCCATTGCTGCAATTGCTGCATTAATCGGGGAGGTAATCGATACATTCAGTAATAAGAAGAAAGTAAAGATAGGAATAGAAATCAACATCATAATAATCAGATAGTTGATAACAACACTTCCCATGCTATCCATGACGTCGGTCGCACTGGCATGGGCAATAATAGTCCAGCCCAATTCTGGGTAGAACTGGGCTCCTGCAAGAATAGTTTCAACGCCAGATGTTGATGCAATATTATCTTTATATTCAACGTGACTTGTCGTTGTCGATTTAGCTTGTCTGGTAAGTTGCGCAAACGGTTTACTGCCATCAGCGGCAATATATTGCTCAAAAGAGCGGCCTTCTAGGTTTGGACTTTCAGGAAAGCTAATAATGACATTTTGATCATTGATAACAATATAAGCGTCATTAGAGCCATAACGCAGTTGAGAAATAATATTAAGAATGTCTTGTTGTTGCTGTTGGTCAGCAGATTGGGGCAAATCAGCTGATAGCGCGCTAAGCATTGAGGTAGCGGTGCTAACTTGCGCAGCAATTTGAACTTGCTTCTGTGCAATTAAATTATTGTATTGTTCGTTAATTGAAAAGCTGGCAAAGCAAACGGTTCCTATTGCTGCCAGGGCGAGCATTATGATCAGGCGCTTTAAGATAGTTAACTGTCTGAGGAAAGCGATCATGTTCGTCCTTAAAGAGAGTAAGTTCAATGTATTGCGCAAATATAGACAGAAACAGTTCCAGAAAGAACTGTTTAATAGTTGATATGTGATCTATTGAAAGATTTTTACAAAAAGATACATATGTTGAGTAGAGTTGGCCCACAAATAAACGGTAAAGAATATACGCAATATCAGCTTGTTAGTGTAACGCTTGTTAGCTTGTTTGTTTATTTTTGATAATGAGATGTTTAGTCTTTGATTTATTACTCGTTAAGCCTCAGAATGAGGGAAAAGTAAAAACTAGGTATACATTGTTATGGATTCAGTTCAAGTTGTTACAACAGATGATATTTTACTCAAATTATGTCACTCGGTTTCCCACGTTCTTTCAAGCACTAGCGACAGTCAAGTCACCCATGCCGGTATGGTGCAAAACATTACACGTACGTGTTTAAAGCCTGATCTAGGATGTTTTTCAATTTTTGATGGCGGGTTTTCTGGTTTAGTGGTGATTAACTTTTCCAAAGAAGCTGCAATAGAAATATATCGTCGATACATGATAAATATGGGGATGCCAGAGTCAGAGCTTGCTTTCTCACACACCTCTGATGACGTTGGTAATGTCATGGGGGAGTTAATGAATCAAATATTAGGTGATTTCATTAAAACTGTGTCTAAAGAATTACAAACATCTATCAGTCAAAGTCAGCCGAAAATGTTGACAATTAATAAAGAGTTAACTATATCGATTGATACTAATTTAGATGAAGCAGTATCAAGAAGAGTGTCGTTCAAAACGGCAGATAATCATATCTTTTACTTAGAATTTGCGATGGATAAAACTGAATTCATTAAATTAAAAGAGTTTGAATTAGATGAAGAATTTGACCCAGACTCATTAATTGAAGCACACAGAAATACACAAGGCGAAGCTGATAAATCAACTGCAAAAAAAGACCCAGCAGTCGTGGTTGCTGATGATGCTGACGACTTACTGAGTGAGTTAGGATTATAAAAGAAATTAAACGGTGAAAAGAAGCGTTATTTTAGGTATAAACAATACGTGAGTATCTAAAATAACTATAAAAAGGCCTGATGCAAAATGACATCTAAAGCTACCTCAATTGATATCGCATACCGTGCTGGCGTATCTCAATCTACTGTTTCTAGAGCGTTGAGAAATAGTCCACTTGTAAACTTGGAAACGCGGCAACGCATTCAAGCTATTGCCAAAGAGTTAAATTACAAAGTCGATAAAAACGCCAGTAATCTTCGTACCCAAAATAGCCATACTTTAGCGCTGTTAATTTGTGAAGATCCCACAAACGATGAGTCGTTAATTAATCCTTTCTTTTTATCTATGCTTGGTTCAATCACCCGTGCAACTGCACAGCAAGGGTATGACTTACTCGTTTCATTTCAACAGCTTTCGAGTGATTGGCATGCAGATTACGAAGACAGTAATAAAGCTGATGGGATTATTTTATTAGGTTACGGAGACTATGTAGATTATGAACATAAGCTGCAAAAGTTATTAGAACAAAATACCCACTTTATTATTTGGGGGGCAGAACATAATAACAAAGAAGTGCTGTCCATCGGTTGTGATAATCACCAAGGCGGTGTTATCGCCACAGAGCACATCCTCTCATTAAACTTAAAGAATATTGCCTTTTTAGGGGATGCATCAGAGCATAGCCCTGAGTTTCGAGACCGTTATTTAGGTCATGCCGAAGCGCTAAAAAAAGCGGGTATTAAACTCAATAAAAAATGTCAATTTGATGCTATTAGCACTGAAAGCTCAGGTTTTGATGCTGCAATGAAATTATTAGATAGCGGGCATCAATTCGATTCAATCTTTGCTGCCAGTGATTTAATCGCCATTGGTGCAATAAGAGCACTTAAACAGCGTGGCGTTAATGTACCAGAAGACATTGCCGTTGTTGGTTATGATGACATTCCGGTTGCAAGTTTTGCAAACCCTGCGCTCACCACGGTCAAACAAAATACTAAACTGGCAGGTGAAATTTTAGTTGAAAGTCTTTTGAAATTAATTCGTGGTAAGGACGTTGGACCGCAGTTAATTCCGACTAATTTAGTGGTTAGGCAGTCGTGCGGTGGCGTTGATAAGTCGTAACAAATAATGACTTTGGTTTATGTTAGCTACCTTATGATAGTCACTTTATGTTAACCACCTTATGATAGTCACCTTATGTTATTCAAAGTGCGGTAATCAGTGCTGCATTTTGTTTTAGTGACATTTGCCACGTTAATGACTATCGCTTAAGTCTTTGTTTCTTGTGTAAGTCCGTTTTATATCAGTCATTATGGAAAATGCTTTGTAATTTATGAAGGAATTAACCCGATTTAATCGATGCGCATTCACTTTGCTCACAAGGTTTAGCAAAATAAGTTTGTTAGGCATTACAGCGCTTTTTTGGCACACCCATGTGTATAGCCAAGATCTTGAACCTCGCAGTTATACCAATATCCCTATCGACATGCATTTTCTAGCCCTGGGCTATCTGCACTCAGAAGGGGCCTTATCGCCATCACCTTCAGTTCCACTCAAAGATGCACATTTAACGCTAGATGCTGCCGTGCTTGGTTATGCGCACTCATTTGCGCTAGCGGGTAGTTCATCAAAATTTGATATGTCCTTATCTCGCATTTGTATGGCAGGCTCAGCGAATTATCAAAACGACATTGTTGAAGCTGACAGATGTGGTTATGGCGATCCTAAAATGCGTCTGACTTGGAACTTTTATGGTGCACAAGCATTACAACGGAAAGATTTTGCCAAATCTAAAGATGGATTAGTTGTTGGCTCAAGTTTGCAACTTAGCTTGCCATTAGGAACCTATGATGAAGATAAACTGATCAATGCTGGTGCCAATCAATGGGTATTTAGACCAGGAATAGGGATGTCGTACCGAGTGGGTAATTGGTATTACGATGCCATGACGTCAATTCGAATTTATAGTGATAATGATGAGTTTTACAATCAAGTGTCACTTGAGAAACAAGCACAATACACGTTTCAAGCTCATGTTATATACAGTATAGGACCAGGACAATGGGTGTCATTGAGCGGAAATTACTTTGTTGGCGGAGAAACCAGCAAAAATGGAATTGACGCTGATGATGCTGAGGACAATTCTCGTTTTGGTTTGACGTATTCACTTGCCTTTAATCAACATCATAGTATGAAACTTTATGCCAGTACGGGCGTGATCACACGCATAGGGAATGATTTCGATACACTGGGATTAGTCTGGCAATACGCTTTTTAATCGCTTTGTCGAAAGTAAAACGTCGACTTGAGCTATCGTTAAGCAATATTAAACTTAGGTTTTAATCTTAAAAATACGATTAACATCATTAATCGCAACCCGATTAGTCAAAACGAAAACATTGACGACAAACAAGGACGAGATATGGCTGGCGCAAGTTTATTAATGTTATTGGATGACATTGCTGCAATATTGGATGATGTTGCTGCTATGAGTAAAGTAGCTGCCAGAAAAACTGCAGGTGTGTTGGGAGACGATTTAGCGCTAAATGCTCAGCAAGTGTCAGGTGTTGCCTCTGAACGTGAATTACCTGTTGTGTGGGCAGTTGCTAAGGGCTCTTTTCTCAATAAATTAATTCTTGTTCCAGCTGCTTTATTAATCAGTGCTTTTATTCCTTGGGCAATAACACCGCTGCTCATGTTTGGTGGGTTATTTTTATGCTTTGAAGGATTTGAAAAAGTCCATCATTGGTATGTTCATCGTAAAGATAGGCAAACTGACTTGTCAGAGCAGGCTGTTATTGAAAAATCAGTAGAAGATATTGCGGCTTTTGAAAAGACAAAAGTGAAGGGGGCAATTAGAACTGATTTTGTATTATCAGCAGAGATTATTGCGATTAGCTTGGGTGTTGTGGCTCAAAGCAGTTTGTTAAGTCAGTTTTTAACCTTAAGTGTCATTGCGATTATTATGACTGTTGGCGTTTATGGATTAGTAGCAGGCATTGTTAAGATTGATGATTTAGGGTTGTACTTAACAAAACGACAAGGCAAAGGGGCCTTAGTTGCTTTTTGGCATAAGCTTGGTTTTGGTCTATTAACCTCTGCACCGTACTTAATGAAAGGACTAACAATTGTCGGCACGATAGCAATGTTCATGGTAGGTGGAGGTATTCTGACACATGGTATGCATCAAGTTAGCGGTTTAATTACACAAACAGCGCTATGGATTGCTGAAGTTGAATATGTGGGCTATGTGCTGGCATTTATAACTCCAAGCATACTCAATGCGATTTTTGGTTTGATTGCCGGTGCCATTGCCGTATCGATATTTTCGTTATTTGCTAAACTAAAACAAGGACAATAAACGACAAAACGTTTAGGTATTCGCTAGATTTGTTTTAGCAAACTCCAAAATAAAAATGCCACTCATTGAGTGGCATTTTTTGATTTGTGGGTGTTGAACTGAAGATTGTTAATTTTCTGAATTCAATAACTCATTCTTTTAGCGATAGTTAATAATCTCTTTAAAAGCAAGCCAACTATCTAAATCTACAAGTTATTCAGCCAGTTTATCCGCAACAACAGGATAGAAATCCCATACTGCCTTATCAGTCATCGAGCGTACTAACTTGACGTATTCAGCATGTGTCCACGCAAGTGGTGTTGCTGAGTTAGTGCCTTGACCCATCGCGTAGTTATAACGAGTTGGATTACCAACACCATCCCAAGCTTGTTCTGGCAACATTAAGCCTTCATTAGCAAATGTTTCCATACCTTGAACGTAGGTATTAATTAATTGCTGGTGGACTTCTGGCGTTAAACTACCGGTCGATTTGGCAAGTGCCAACTCATAATGACCACGTTCACCGGTAAAGAATGGCCATACTCTGCCTCGTTGATCGGCGGTATTACCTTGCTCAGCATAGCTGAAACCAGTTGTGATATCTTCGCCATAACCATCATTACCATATCGACGGTAACCCGGAATTTTGCTGCCATCTTTGGCTGTAAATTCATATTTAACACGAAGATTATGCTCAAGAGTTGTATCGTCAATCAGCATGACGCTGTTCTGAATGATACCATCTGTAGCATCCTTAACACCGTAACGAACTAATTCAAGAAAACCGCCGTCTAGAATCTGGCGCTGATCTAACCCTGGCTTGCCATTATTATCCAGTAATTTATCAGCATTATTTGGGTTTCCGTTTGGACTGATACGCACATAGTAAGGTTTACCTTCTTTGGCAAGTTCGCCATTGTTAGTTACCATAGTGGTTTCAAGGCTTGCTTCTAGTTCTTTGGCTAACGTTAGATATTCAGCTGCTTTTTCATCGTTAACTAGTTGGGCAATATCACTGGCTGCCACTAATCCTGCAATGACAGCTGCAGTTGTCGAAGGTGAGAATCCTGCTTGTTCTTCCCAGCGCTCTTGTTGGGTACTTGGCGGAGTTATTTCAGTATCGTTCCAGTCTAATTTAACTTTACCGCCAGTGACTAAAAAGTCTGCAGCGGGTTTTAACATGTCTTGGTACCACTGAGTGATTTCAGCATCAGTTAATACGCCAGCTTGCCATAACTTCCACCCCAACATAATTGGCATAGCCGTTTGGTCTAACTGCACGCCAACCCATTCAATTTGACCGTCAACATGCGTTTTTTGTAAGAACCAACCAGGCGTGCCAACATATTCAGGCGTTTGCTGACTAACTTGCACTTTTTTCAAGTATTCAAAAGCCACTTTTGGCGTTTCAAGGTCGCCCATAGCAAGAAAGGCCATTGCACATTGATAAAAGTCACGTGGCCAAACTGCTTTATAGCCTGTACTACCGACTTTAGCAGAGACTGAGTCACCCCATGGGTTTGATAGCGAAGCAATTAATGCTCCGGCATGGGTTTTATCTTCTTGCGCTTTTAGCACTAACGCACTGGTATAAAGTAATTTGCCATCATCAGTAGTATTGCTGCTCATGGCATTAAGTGCGGGTAAGCCAGTTAAGTAGTCTTTCCAGCCAAGGTGTTTATCATCACCTAAATAAGCACTTAATACTTTGTCGTAACCTGCAGAAAGCGTGGCTTCAACACTAGCTAAGCTTTGGGCTTTGTCTGCACCAAAACCAATAGCCACATTCATTTCTAAGGTGTTTTCACCAGTGGCTTTGTTGAGTGTCTTGTACTGAGCAGTTAACGCAACGTTACCGACAGTTTCTGATGCTTTACTGGTAGATTGATAGTTGTTGTCCAGTACGCCATTATCTGCCAAATCTACTAAGCCGTCTGACTGACCAACAAAACCTGCTGAAGCTTTTGTAAAGGCTACATCGGATTTAATCGTCATCACAGATGAGTCTTTAGCATTGGTGTAAGCAACAAGTGCTTGCTCTTCAATACTCGCAATATCGTTAGCACCGCTATTATCTACATGCGGGTTGGCGTATAAATGAGGGGTTATTCCATCAGCAAAAGCGGTAAAAATAACTTTCATCATCATACTGTCACGGTTTGGATCAGTGAAAAAATGTTTTTCTATCTGATATTGACCGTTTTTAGCTTTATTAATGACTTTGTATGCTAATGAAAGTGGGCGACCTTGTTCATCGTGATGTAGGTATTCGATGGTGCTGATCGTGTCATCTTTTTCTGTATCGACAAACCCTTCACCAGTGATGATAAATTGCATTTCTTTTAGTTGTGCATTGTGGATCATGCCATACATGGTTTCGGTTAAGATCCCTTGTGCGAGTGAAAACCACACTTTACTGACAGGGTTCTCAGCTGTTCCTTGGTACTGACCGTCAATGTAAGGCTCATAAGATGTACCGATACCGGTCTTACCAGAAAAAGCCCATGTAGGCGCAGCACCTGGCGCGCCTGGTGCTATTTGCACTTGAGTTACTGCTGAACTGGTGTCTGCTGATGTTGGAACATCTTTATTGGCTGTAGTTTCTGAACAAGCCGATAAAGCGAAAATAGAGGCCCCAATTATTGCAATATTGATCGCACTTGCCAGTGTAGATTTTTTATAACTGTTAATGCTTTTACCCATCATGTGTAACTTTCCCCAATCAAGATCCGCGTATAGTCACGAAACGTTTTATAATTTGAATAATCAGAAATATGACTCAATAAGTTATTGTTTTGGTTGGTCTACAAACAACACTGCGATACCCGCAATAATCATAAACACACCGCCAGTAATTAATGCAAAGATTGGCTCTCCATCAAATAATGTATTAAGAATTACGCCTAAAACACTGGCCGCAAGCAATTGAGGGATAACAATGAAAAAGTTAAATATTCCCATAAACACCCCCATTTTCTTAGGTGGTAAGATCCCAGATAGCATTGCGTACGGTACTGATAAGATTGACGCCCAAGCGATGCCGACTCCAATCATAGGTATCCAAAGTAGGGCAGGATCGCTAATGAAATAAAAGCTGATAAGCCCCAAACCACCCAATGTTAAATTGATGGTATGTGTGAATCTTATTCCGACTGCTTTTGCTAGAAACGGTATTGCAATCGCAGCAACAGCAGCAAAACCATTATATGAAGCGAATAGCATACCGACCCAATCAGCGCCATCATTGTAGGCTTTGGTCAGTACATCACTGGTACCGTAATGGTAAGAGGTGACTGCTGAAGTGGTATAAATCCACATCGCGAATAAGGCAAACCATGAAAAGAATTGTACGATGGCCAGTTGGTGCATGGCTTTTGGCATATGGAATAAATTATCAACTACGTTAAATACCATGCCTAGACTTTCGCGCTCAGCGATGTCATTTGGATTAACTTTTGCGAGGGCTTTTGCGCAGTAAAATTGCAAAGGGCCAAATACAAAAATACCGATGGTCAATATATAAAGCTGCTTATCTAACGAAAGGCCAAAAACTAAACCTGTTAAACCACCACCAATAGCCATCCAAAGCATAGAAGCAAATTGATATTGCTTAGCTGTTCTAGTGGGGCTATCGCTATTGTTTTCAGTTATTAATTCTTCATCATTTTCTTGATGAAAAGAGGCCAGTTCTTCAGGTGAATATTCTTTAGAGGTTACGATGGTCCATCCAACCGCGAGGAACAAAACGGCGCCTCCAAAATAAAATGCGTAACGAACCGAGTCGGCAATTTCGCCTTCAGGAGCAGTATTCGCCACATCAAAATAGTTGGTTAATAAATACGGCAAGGCTGACGCTACAACGGCGCCGATTCCAATAAAGAAGCTTTGCATCGCATAGCCTTGAGTACGCTGAGACTTTGGTAGGTTATCTCCAACAAACGCACGAAATGGCTCCATGGCAATGTTAATTGAGGCATCCATGATCCAAAGCATGCCGGCTGCTACCCATAAAACTGGAGAATGCGGCATGATAAATAAAGCGAGTGTGGTACAAACTGCGCCAATTAAAAAATAAGGGCGACGGCGACCCAGTCCATTCCATGTATTATCACTTAAGTAGCCAATAATGGGCTGGACGATAAGTCCTGTTAACGGAGCTGCAATCCATAAGATTGGAATTTCATCAATCTCAGCGCCTAGGGTTTGAAAAATACGGCTGACATTAGCGTTTTGAAGTGCAAAACCAAATTGGATCCCCAAAAATCCAAAACACATATTGAAAATTTGCCAGAAGTTTAATTCTGGTTGCTGACGAAGCGATTGTTTATTCGGTGTACCCTGATGCGATGTATTATCGGCAGACATGTATCTTCCTTTATCTTCCATTATAAATGGGCTGTTCAGCATCATGGCTGAATTCTTATTGTTACTTGTTATTTTGCTAGGTATTCATTTCGGCTTGATTAGACGATAGTTAAAAAAATGGCGAATACACATCTCCCTAAGACGGGTATTCGCCAAAGACCTCGTATTCTGACTTCGATTGATAAAGAAGTTAGAAAGGTTCTTAAACCTGACACAATCCGATGAAGGTGATGCGCCAGTAACGACCTAGCCCATTTCATCCCCACAAGCAGAGGAAGAAATTTAGCAGGTTTTATATTAGCCTTGTGGTGGATTTTGGCACAACTAATTACATACGTATTCATCATTTATGCACAACGAAAACTGATCATATTTGTAACAAGGTTGTGGAGTGTTTTCTTAAATGTCATGGCGTCTTCGGTGTTGTTTTTTTGTGAGCTAAGGCAATGTAAATGAAGAAAAACCTGATGGCAACAATCACTTTGCGCATCAGGTTTTTGGGGGGAGACTTAAAGTTGAGTGTTAATCGAATGGGATAAAACGAATCGCTACACCGCCGCTGGTGGCAAGGGCTAATGTTAAGGTATCTTTCGCTGTTACTTGCTTGTTTTCAATAACATAATCGTATGGATTGGTCTTCCAATCAGCTTCGGCTCCATCACGATATATTTGTGCTTGATAGGATTTATCAGATGATAAAAAGTCTAACTTGATTGTTAACTCCCGCTCAGATTCGTCGGTTAGTGCGCCTAAATACCAATCCTCTGAAGCGCGGTCTTTTCGTGCAAAGGCAACAAAATCACCAATCTCGCCAGCGACTGCAATACTCTCGCTCCAATCCGTTGGTACATCTTGAATGAATTTAAATGCATCTAATCGTTCAACGTAATTTCTTGGTAAATCAGCTGCCATTTGAATTGGACTGTATAGTACAACATACAAAGCCAGTTGTTTTGCGAGGGTTGTCTGGACGCGGTTAACGGCATCAAGTCCCTCAGGGGCAAGATTAAAAATACCCGGAGTGAAGTCCATCGGTCCTGATAGCATGCGTGTATATGGCAATATTGCGGTATGCTCTGGACTGTTAGGAGGCGTTCCCCATGCATTAAATTCTTGTCCGCGAGCGCCTTCACGAGAAATCCAGTTAGGGTAGGTTCGTCTTAAACCAGTGTCTTTTATTGGCTCGTGAGTATTAATACTAATTTGACGTTTAGCAGCTTCTGTAATGCTATGAAGATACTCATTAACCATAAATTGACCATCATGCCATTCATGGCGAACAATACCTTGCGAGTCGACTCGCTTAATGTCGCCACCATCAGCAACATAACCTGTTTTGATTTGTGTTACGCCGTGTTGCTTATATAAATCATAAGCGTCACTCATTTGATTGCGGTAGTTGGTCACAGAACCTGAAGTTTCATGATGGCCAATTAAACGCACATTGTTGTTTGCTCCATGTGCACTGACAGCATCAATATCAAAATCATCATAAGACTGAGTAAAACTGAATACATCACCGTTATGGAACCAGCTTCCATCCCAACCAAGATTCCAGCCTTCAACGAGAACACCATCAAAACCGTACTTAGCTGCAAAATCCATATAACGTTTCGTTTCTGAGGTGGTTGCACCGTGTTTTTCGCCAGAACCCCAAGTGTTTTCATTAATGTGCATCCCCCACCAAATACCGACGTATTTACCAGGTTCAACCCATGAAACATCACCGAGTTTGTTCGGTTCATTCAGGTTAAGGATTAAATCTGAATTGAGTAGTCCAGTTGCTGCATCAGCAATTTGAATAGTGCGCCAAGGAGTAGTGAAACCAGGTTGAGTTTTGACTAAGGTGCCATCAGACCAAGGGGTGAGATCGGCTTTAAGCGTGCCATCTCGGCGCTGATCTAACACCATCGCTGCGTAATCTGTAAGAGCCGCTTCATGAATACTTAAGTGAAGCCCTGAAGTTAATTTGTAAGTGAAAGGTGTGTGGGCACGGTCGACTTTGTTAACCGATGTTGTTTGATATAAATACTCATAACGGTTCCAGCCTCGGCCAGGGATCCACCACGCAGTTGCTTGATGCGCATCAGGAACGGAAAATTCTGTCAGCTCATTGGTGATATTAAGGTGAGTCACTTTATCAAATGACGCTTGCTTGGGGACGAGATATCTAAATCCGATACCGTCATCAAATACTTTGAACTCCAGTGCAAATTGATGCCGACCATTAGAAAAAGTCGCTGTCAGCTTATTATGGTTGTCGTCTATCCATTCACGCTCGCCCCAAGGTTGTTGCCATCGAGAAGAGTGCGTTGACTTACTGGACTCTGTAATATCAAAACCGCTACCAAATTCACCAAATGTTTCAAAAACCAACCCTAGCCTTGAATTAAGTACGGCTTCTTTACCGTTAAAAGTTACTTTATATTCCGGTCTGTCACCGTCATCGGTCAAACTAACTGAAATACGCTTATCAGGAGAATTTACGGTTACTGTTTTTGCGAGAGCCGATTGGTGGGCGCCAAGCAAAAAAAGACTAATTAATAGCGGTAGACGAGCTAAATTTCTTTTGGGTAACAGCGAGACATTAGGTTGAGACTTCCTTGAAACCGGCGACATTGACAACTCCATTATAGATTTAATTATTTTTGTAACTTCATACTAGAGCTGTTCATATTTTTGCCGCAATTGACTGCATACGTATTCAAACCAAAAATTCGCAATGCTGATTTCAAAAATTAGAATTTGTTGTTTTTAAATACACTTTGCTGAGGGATAAATTTTTGGTAAGTCTTAGTTTGCACTTTTTAGGAAAATAACTGGATGTAACAGTGATTGTTTGATACTGACAATGTAAATATTGATCGCACGGATACATTTGTTTTTATTTTTACAGCTTTAAATTTTTAATGAGATATTTACTAACAATAACTTTTGATATGTGAAAACTTGATATCCAAAAGATGAAACTGTGATAGCGTTAAATGATTTTCTAAATGTTTGAACAGATTATATTTTTTAATCTTTTTTTGTTAACAAAACACAGCTATTTGCTATGGTTTTTTTGAATAACAATAAGGATTAAATGATGGCAATGAACAGACGTAGTTTTTTAAAAGGCAGTAGTGCTTTTGCATTTTCTGCGAGTATCATGGGGTGTTCTAGTAGCGATGATGACAATACAACAGAACCACCTGTAACAGAGCCGCCAACACCTGAACCCGACGGTGTTTTTCATACAACATGTCCAAGAAACTGTGGTGATAGATGTAGCCTGCTAGTTTCAACTAAAGATGGGGTTGCGGTTTCTGTTAGTGGCGATCCTTCGCATCCTGTTACTGCAGGTACGCCATGTGTAAAAGGCCATGCGTATCTTGAATCTATTTACAGTCCTGATCGCATACAGCAACCAATGAAACGCGTTGGTCCACGTGGTCCTGGCGCAACCTTCGAGCCAATTAGTTGGGAACAAGCTAATAGCGAAATGGCTGCAAAATTAAATGAAGTTATTGATACCTATTCTGGTAATGCCATTGTGCCTTATTTCTATTCAGGCTATAGCGGCATAGGTGCCAGTTCAGGTGCTAACCGTTTCTTTAACCGAATTGCGAGCCGTAATTTACAACGAAACATCTGTGCTAGTGCAGGTTATTCTGGCATGAGCTCAATTTTAGGCGAGTTCTCCGGTCCGAGCCCAGAAGATTACGTCAATACCAAGTGTTTTGTGTCGTGGGGAACAAACGAACAAGCGACCAATATTCATCACTTAAAATTTATCAATGAAGCGCGTGATAAAGGGGCAAAAGTACTGGTAGTTAACCCAGCAAGAACGCCGCTAGCATCACAGGCAGATATCTGGTTACAACCGACACCAGGGACTGATGCAACCTTGGTTATTGGTATTGCTAAGATATTGATTGAAGAAAGCTTGCATGATACTGGGTTTATTGAATCGTATACCCAAGACTATGATGCGTTATTGGCAAGATTAGAAGAATTTACCCATGAGCAAATTGAAGCTGAAACTGGGGTAAGCAAGTCACAGTATCAGTCTTTTGCAAGAGCTTATGCTGGCGCTGAATGTGCAATGATCCGTATTGGTTATGGCTTACAACGTACACTAAATGGTGGGCGTATGGTAAAAGCTATTCCAACGCTAGCTGCTTTAACAGGTAATATTGGTAAAGTCGGTGCAGGCGTTGTGTATCTGAACACTCAAGCTGGTGGGTTGTTTGACTGGGCATATTCTGGCGGTAGTCATTTAACACCAGAAGATGCTGTAAGAGATACTGTCAATATTAGTGAAATTGGTAAATCACTTCTGCCAGAAGATTATCAGCATGAAGACGGTCAAGTCGGCCCATTAGCGTTTGACGAACCATGCGATCCGATTAAAGCGATGATTGTATATTCAAGTAACCCGATTGCTATTGCTCCTGATGCTGATTTAATTGAAATTGGATTAATGCGGGATGACTTATTTTTAGTCGGGATTGATCTATTCCAAACCGATACCATGGACTACGTTGATTATTTACTGCCAACCTCAAGTTACATTGAGCAAGCTAATATGATTGATAGTTACCACTGTTATTATGCTAAACACAGCACGCAAGCGATTAGCCCGTTATATCAGTCAAAACCAGATACCATTATCTTCCAAGATTTAGCTAAAGCCATGGGTTACAGCGACCCTGAGTTTAGTGAAAGTATTGAGGATATTTTACGTGGTACTTGGAAGGGCAACATTAGCTACGATGAACTCTGTGTTCAAAACTGGGATAGCCCAGTGGTTGATTACCCATTCCGTAAAAATTATGACTTCCCAACGCCTAGCGGAAAAATTGAATTTAAAGACACCAGTGGTACTTATTTCGATCCTGAAAAATTCAATCCTGTTATCGATACTGGTACGCCAGAGTCAGATGACTTTGCCACCAAAGGCATGACAGATGATGAAAAATCACGTGAATTCCGTTTACTTTCACCAGCGCATCCCAAGCTGAGTAACTCGCAATGGGCAAACGTTAAGTATATTGAAGGCACTTTCCCGCAGCATATGGTTTATATTCACCCAGATGATGCTATGCGCAAAGGGATCAGTGATGGCGACCAAGTTAAGTTAACGGCAAGTCGTTATGGTCAGCGTGATGTGGTGATTCAATACACTGCAAGAGTTGAAGCTATGACACCAGCAGGAACAATTTTCGCTTGGAAAAATGCATGGAAAAAACTCAATGAAAACGGCAGTGGCACTGCTATTAATCAGCTTACCAATAGTGAATTAACCGATATGAACTTTGGTTCAACTTTCCACTCAACTCGTGTTGATATCGCTTTGGCGTAATCCATTACATTAAGGAAAAAACAAATGTCTGAACAAAAATGTTTTGTATTTCGCCAAGAAAACTGTGTCGGCTGTGAAGCATGTACTGTCGCTTGCCAAGCAGGTAACGACGTCAATGAATTCGTTACTTTGCGCGATATTAGCCAAGGCGAAAAAATAAATAGTGAAGGTAGAGAAGTTTCGGTATTTTTATCTCAGTCTTGTCACCATTGTGAGTCACCGGTTTGTGTCGAGAAATGTCCACAAGGTGCGATGATCCAACGAGATGATGGCATTGTATACATAGATGAATCTACTTGTATTGGTTGTGGTGTTTGCCATTATGCGTGTCCTTATGATGCGCCTAAGATCGACCCAAGTCGAGGTGTGCTAACCAAATGTGATATGTGCAAGGATAGGCTTGATCTCGGTGAAAAACCTTTCTGTGTAACGGGATGTCCTGTACAGGTTCTTGATGTGATGGATCTCAGTGAGGCGTTAGCGTTACCTGGTGCGAGTATGTCAGGTGATGGTCATCAAGATTTAGGTACGGCGCCAAGTACAGTCTTTATTAAATTAAGAGGTTAGTGACTGGCAAATCGTTAATAATATGAGCATTTAAAATATTAATGTCCTTTTTAAAGCTCAAAATGAAATGCTGTTATGTAAAAGCCTGTTAATTTAACAGGCTTTTTTAATACTAAAGTATAGTTTTTTAGACGAACAATAATAAATAAAGATTTGTTATCTAGGTGACAGAGTTTTTATGTTTATTTATAAACTAGCTTTAAAAATCATTACACAGTAAATCGAGTATTACGTCTTTGATTTAAATTTCTGATATGCTTATCCCAGTTATTTGCAACTTGAATAACTGAACTTGCTTGATCTAATAATGCTTGTTCATGGGATAAATCAATATCTAATGCAAAACCTCTTGCTAAAGCAATGATAGAATAGTCGGTTTTTGTAATGGTTTCTTGATTAATACTTTTATTAATTACTACGCTGAAGCCGTTAAAAAAAGCGCTTAATAATTCAGACTCCGTTAAGGTTTCAGGAAAGGTTTCCACACGTCTGAAGTCATTAATTACCATACTTGCAAGCTTTCTGCTGATAGCATCTATCGATTTTGCTGGGTTAGATGATGCTAACCACACAGCTTCATTCTTTAAGGTGTTTTCGATAGCACTGGCCAATTCGGCTGCTCGCCATCTTTCTTTAAAGCTCATGACTAACATAGTTTACCTATTATTAATAAACCGCATTGAAACATCATACGAATTTTTTAAGCATTGAATAATGATCTAAATCACTGTGCTTACAAATCATCGCTATTACTTTTTATAACTGGAAATGCATCACAGATATTAATAATAACCTGAAATAATATGGTGTAAATTAAATAATAAGGAATAAACATGAGTAATTCAGATAACGTTAAATCTATAGCGTTAATGTTTAATATTTTAGCTGAAATTTTTTATCGAAATCCTGATGAAGAATTTAAAAATACCTTATCTGAACTCGATACATCAATATTCATAACAAATAAAACGAATTTGCAAGATCTAGCTTTATTAAAAATAGATGAAATTAAACAGTTAGCATCACAACTGCCATTATTAGCACTTAAACAAGATTTTAATGCCTTATTTGTGAGGCCGAAGGGCAAGTTAGCGTATCCTTGGGGGTCAGTCTATTTAAATAAACAAAATCGTTTATTTGACCATACAACGCTTGCCTTTATGGACTTTTGTAAGCTTCAAGATCTTAATTTTAATCTTGAACATAATGAACCGACAGATCACTTTAGCCTGATGTTAGTTGCTTTGGTGCATTGTTTAGAACTTGATAGTGTCTCAGGCTTAGCATCTAGCCAAGGTGAAGAAGGGACAAGTCGAACAGAGGTGCTACTGAGCCAACATCTTTTACCTTGGAGTGAACGGTTTTTAACCTTGGTTATAGATAATGATAATAGTGGCTTATACAGTGCAGCAGCGCAGTTAAGCAAGCTATTGTTGGCTGAGTTAACTGCCGAGCTGAGTATTACCGTTGTTGAAGTTGAGTTATATAAATAAGTTGTTGTAATAAAAGTAAATAAAAAGCCAGATAACATGGCTATCTGGCTTAAACGGTTAATGATGAAAGACGTTATAGTTCAATCATTAGCACACTAGACTGTAATGGTTTTAGCGTTATCGATATTGTGCCAATATCTTGATTAACCGTCATCTCAGTCTGTTCTTCAGTCGTTAGTAAATCTGTCATCTTATAAACACCATCAGTTAAGCTTACCGCTTTAAGCAAGGCTTTAGGTAAACTTAACGTTAAGTCTGTTGCTTTTTGTTGACTAAAATTGCTGATGACAACGATAAATTGGTTTTCATCATAACGGCTAAATGCAAACAGCTTGTCTGAGTAACCATTTTTTGTTGCTACAGATGCATCACGGTTATGTGTATCTAGCTCAAAATATTCGCCATTGAGTGCAGATGCAGTATGGCTTAAATTTAACAATGTTTGATAGTAAGCACGAAGAGATTTCTCTGCTTCAGTTGATTGCCCGCCATCAAATTTACCATTGTTCATCCAACGTTGATGCGCTGGTACGCCCACATAATCAAAGATACTCGTACGTGTGGCCTGACCGAAACCTGCGTTTTCAGCGCCTTTTTCACCGACATCTTGACCGAAATACAAAAGAGTAGGTGAACGGCTAATCGTGGTCGATACGACCATAGCTGGTAAGGCTGCTTCAGGACTACCAGCAAAATCAGTGGTATTGATCCTTTGTTCGTCATGGTTCTCTAAAAAGTGCAGCATATGCTCTTCAATATCCGCGACTTTGGCCTGATCAACGGCTATTTGAGATGTAGCAGTTTTACCATGAATAATGTCTTTTAATGTGTCATATAAATCGACCTTATCATAAAGGTAGTCCATCTTTCCTAGGTGAATATAGTCACGATACAGACTTGGGTTATAGACTTCGGCTAATAAAAAAGCGTCTGGATTGATGTGTTTAATATTACTGTTCAAATAGCTCCAGAATTCTACAGGAACCATCTCTGCCATATCATAGCGAAAACCATCAACCCCTTTTGCTAACCAAAACTCGGTGATGTCTTTAAACTTAATCCATGAATCAGGTATGGCTGTTGGCAGTTGAGATTGCCAAAACAAGTAATGCTCAGCAGGGTTCTTTTTATTGAATCCTTCAGGAAGTGTAGGGAAGTCATAGCTACCGTCAGGTTTGACACCATAGTTAACTTTTACAGTTTCATACCAATCATTTGCATCTGGCTTTGCTAATCGCGATCCATTCCCGGTCCATTTAGCAGGGCTTTCTCCAAATAATTTATCTGAAAGTGGATGTCGTTCGCCGCCTAAAGGCTGCTTTCCTTGATGACTGTCAGGCACTTGAAATGCTTGATCTACAATATAGTAAAAGTTGTTATTTTTAGCGTATTCCACATTAGTGTCATCGTTTTGGCCAAAATTACGATGACTAGGTAAGCTAGATGATTGATCAATCGACTCATAGCGCCTTGCAACGTGATTCGGCACGATATCGATAACCACTTTCATGCCATTGTTGTGGGTGCGCAATATAAGTGATTCAAACTCATTTAAGCGATTAGCAGGATCATCAGCTAAATCAGGGTTAACGTTATAATAATCTTTTACTGCATAGGGAGAACCTGCACGGCCTTTTACAACGTCAGGATCATCATTACTGATCCCATAATCAGTGTAGTCATTGATCAATGCATGATGGGGCACACCTGTGTACCAAACGTGCGTGGTTCCAAGTGATTTTATGTCCTGTAAGGCAACATCAGTAAAATCACTAAACTTACCGACACCATTTTCATCTATGGTTCCCCAGGGCTTATTGGTTGTATTGGTATTACCATATAAACGCGTGAAGACTTGATATATGACCGGCTTTCCAGTCAAAGCACTTGTGTTGTGTTGTGCTGTATCGTGAAGCTTATCTTCTGATTCTGCAATGTGATTATCAATCGATGTGCTGGAGTGACTACACCCTGCAGCAAAAAATACGAGTGCGCTGGCGAGTACAGAAGTCCGCAGTTGTGGTTTATTAATTCTTGATAGGGTATGCATAATTATCTCTTATTATTGCAGCGGTTAAGTTGAATAATTTAATCGCTGCAGTCATTTTTGTTATTAGTTAGATAAGCTTAAGATAATGACACCTTTTTCTTGTAAACTGAGTGGCTTATCTAATGAATACGAATGTTGACTGAACAGTTCAACGCCTGAGGTATGCTGACTGAGCACTTCACTAAATCGATTTAAATCAAGCTCAACAGCGTTTTCATTCTTGTTGTATATGATCAGAATATCTTCATTTTTATCAGATTTTTGATAACGTCTTGCTTGCACGTAAACACCGTCTTTAGGCACGTAATGAGACAGGGTACCTTGTTGGATAGCAAGTGAGTTTTTACGAAAGTTTAATAAGGTCTTATTAAACGTTAGCGAATCTAATTGATCTGGCGTTAAGTTTGTTTGCTCAAATACATTGGTTTTATCCGTTGGCCAGCCGCCAGGGAAATCACTTCGCACTAACCCATCATTTCGGTCTTTGGTTGGGCTAGTCATTAACACTTCTGTTCCATAAAACATTTGTGGAATACGGTTACTTGTCATCACATAAGTCATCGCCATTTTATACGTCGCTAAATCTTCACCCATCAAACTGTATAGGCGGTTGGTATCATGGTTGCCCTCAAATAAGACTAAATCCGTCGGTTTGGCATAAATCACATCATTGGCAAGCATTTCATATAAAGTGATTAAGCCGCTTCCCCAGTCCTCTTTATCGGTAAAGCTTTTAATCATTTCTTCATATAGCGGAAAGTCCATCATGCTAGGAGTATGTGACACATAACCATCAGCATTTTGTTTTCCAGCTTGCCAGTAACTGACTGTAATCGGGTTTGCAGTCCATTCTTCACCGACAATATTGAAGTTTGGATATTCATCCATAATCGCTTTTGACCAGCGAGTTAAAAATGTTTTGTCGGCGTATGAATAGGTGTCTTCACGGATCCCACTTAACCCTGCATATTCCACCCACCAAATGCTATTTTGAATCAGGTAATTTGCCATAAACTGATCATGTTGATTCATGTCAGGCATGGTGTCAGTAAACCATCCGTTTTCGAACTTAGCTCTGTCACTTTTCAGTGCGTAAGGGTCTTGTACTGTTGTTCTTCGATGGCTGGTATATAAGATATCAGATGGATTTTGTTGCCATTGTTGCTGGCCGTTTATCCAAGTTGAAGTTGGAAAATCTGCCATCCAGCGATGTCCTGAACCCATATGATTGACAATAACATCTTTAATAATTCCAATTCCGAACTGCTTCGCTTCTTCGACTAATGACTTGTATTCTTCGTTACTGCCAAAGCGGGGATCTATGTTGTAAAAGTCAGTGGTGGAATAACCATGATATGAATACTTTTGCTGATTATTTTCTAAAAGCGGGTTAATCCATAACTGGGTAACACCTAATTCGCTCAAGTAAGGAAGTGATTTACGGATCCCCATAATATCGCCGCCATGTCGACCATCTTTGTCTGCACGATTAACTTTTTCGAGCATATCTGGGTGGCTATCATTATCAGGGTTACCATTTACGAAACGATCGGGTGTTATCAGATAAATGACATCTTTATTGCTAAAGCCTTGTCTGTCACGTGATCCTGGCTCACGTGCAAGGATAGGGTAATCAAAATGCTGCACTAGTTTATCGTTATCATAAATGGCGAACGTTAACGTTTGTGGCTTGGCATTAGCTAGGTCAAGATCGACAAATAAGTGGTTATCGCTGCTAGATTGATGAACGTCAATTAATTTAACCCCATTAGCTTGGGCGAGTCTGATTTGTTTATTGGCGATATTGTCACCATAAACTAGTAATTGCAGTTGGCTGTTATGCATGCCAGCCCACCATGACTCTGGCTCAACTGAAAATGATGATACTTCTGAAGCAACTGGCGCTGAAAACAGCAAACTTATTAGTAGTGGGTAAGCTAATTTAAACTGATCCGTCATATTATAAACCTTGCTTTATATATTTTATTTGGGGATGAGATTACTGGTTATAGCGTTTAAAGCCGCTGAATATAGTCATTATGTGTTGGCATATTAGTAACTGCACCGGAAATGATCTGTTTTACATTACTTAAAAACTCAGTGAGATCACTTTGGTTAATATTGTTAGCGAGTGGGTTATAATCTTTTGGTGTCACCCCTTGGCCAAGTAAGACCTGGATCCAAGCCGCTTCTGTAAACAGTTCATCTTGATATCGAGTGACTGTTCCCGTTGTTCTGAAACAGTCAATTTTTTGCTGTAATGATGCAGGTATTGGCATATCACGACATTGTTGCCATAAGTCAGTTTTATTGGATGAACTGCTTCGTTGATTCACGTGATAATGTAAAATGATAAAGTCACGAATCTGTTCAAACTCCAACTTTGATTGACGGTTATATTCGTCAACGCTGGATTGTTGAATACCTTGATGTGGGAAGAACTTTGTTAATCGAATTATTGCAGACTGAACTAAATGTAAACTGGTTGATTCAAGGGGCTCAAGGAACCCACTGGAAAGACCAATAGCAACACAGTTTTTATGCCACTGCTTTTCACGCCTTCCAGTTGTAAAGCTTATCTTTTTGGGCTCAGCAAGTGGTTTTCCATCTAAATTGTTGAGCAATAACGATTTAGCTTCATCATCTGTTATATGCTGACTGCTATAAACCACCCCATTTCCGGTACGATGTTGTAATGGTATGCGCCATTGCCAGCCTGCTTTATGAGCTATTGAACGAGTGTAGGGGACTAATGGCTCACTGCGCTCACATGGCACTGCGTAAGCACTATCGCACGGCAACCAATGTTGCCAATTCTCGTAACTGACATTTAATTGTTGTGCTATTAATAGTGCTGCAAACCCGGAACAATCAATGAACAAATCGCCGTTAATGACCTGGCCATCTTTAAGAGTAACCGATCGAATGTCGCCTTCTTGCTTGAGCTGTACTGAGCTAATGAATCCTTCAAGACGTTTTACTGATAAGTTTTCACTATATTGCCTTAGCAATTGGGCATAAAGAGATGCATCAAAATGATACGCATGCGTTATTCCAGCAAGAGGAGAGCCCTTAATTGTGTCTATAGGAGCAAATTTATTCTCTGCAGCAGCTTGATAGTTGAGTGAGTAATCCCAAAATGAATGAGCATTTTGAGGCGAGGATTTTAACCAATAATGATGAAATTGAGTGTAGCCAATATCCTTGCCAAAATTGCCAAAAGCATGCATGTAGCTGTCTTTATCCTTACCCCAATTCTCAAATTGGATTCCTAGTTTAAAACTCGCTTGGGTTTGTTTGATAAAGTCAGCCTCGTTGATTCCAAGGACACTATTGAATATTTGAAGAGGAGGGATGGTCGCTTCACCGACACCAATGGTGCCAATGGACTCTGACTCAATCAATGTGATGTTAAGTTGAGCTTTAAATAGTTTGATTAACATGGCTGCGGTCATCCAACCAGAAGTACCGCCTCCAACAATTACAATGTCTTTTATTTTATTTTTATTCATAGTAATCGCCTTTTATTTGTCGGTTGTAATAAACAGATTATGAAATAATAAAAAGCCCCTGTAACAGGTTACAGAGGCTCTTCAATGTTACTAACGAGACAAATCGTCTTAATTAGAACTTATAGTTAGCGCCTAACATGTAGTTACGACCGTAATTTTGATAATCACGAACATGACGTGCATCTTCACCTGTATAAGATGTGAATGGCTCATTGGTTAAGTTATTCACTTGGAAAAGTACAGATAAACCATAAAGGGCATCAATACCACTTTCAGAGAAGTCATAACCCACTTGAGCGTCAACCACAGTTTCAGCTTTGATGTTCACGTTTTGACGCGTCAAACTAATTGCGGTGACTTCACCTAAGAAGTCACTACGGTAGCGAGAGCTAACACGTGCTTCAAATCCAGAGTTTTCGTAGTACACAGTTGCATTAAATGTTTTCTCAGAAAGACCTGGTAAAGTAGTAGGATCGCTGTCTGGTGTTTCTTTTACTTCACTGTCGTTATAAGAACCACTCATAACAGTACCAAAACCTGTTAATGCATCAGCAAAGAAGCCAAAATCTAGTGAGAATGAAGCCTCGATACCTTGTACATAACCACCGTCACCATTTTGTGGCTGAGTTACGATGCCAATAGGGTTATCGCCTGGGTTTTGCGGCAAGATAGTACTGAAATCAAATGCTGACTGTTGGTCATAGACATAGTTTTCTAAATCTTTATAGAATACTGCTATGGCAAAGTAACCTTGATCACTGAAGTAGTTTTCATAACTTAAATCGTATTGACGAGCTAACCATGGACGAAGCTCAGGATTACCTGCACCACCAGACCAGTTTACTCCGTCATTAGGGTTTTCATTGTAGCTAAAGTTAACGTTTGCATTCATTTTGTCCATACGTGCACGAGTTAATGTACGTGCAGCTGCAAAACGAAGCATTTGTCCTTCAGCAACTTCTAAACCTAAGTTGACGCTTGGTAACCATTCTAAATAATCGTCACCAGCCGTACGTGGAGTAACAACTACTTCACCGTTTTCAACTGTTGCAACAGTACCGTCTGAAGTTTGATCTGTATGTACAGCTTGGATACCAAAGTTACCTGTTAGTGGTAGGTCAAATAACTCGCTTTCAATATTAGCCATAATGTAAGCAGTAGAAATCTCTTCGTAAACGCCCCAAGAGTTTGTGGCACGAGATAAGTCAACATTTGCTACATCAGTTTCTGTGTAATTACCGTCGTTATAAAAAGCTAGAGAATCATAGCTTAATACGTCGCCCATACCGAAGAAATCAAGAGAAGTAGGGCTCAGTAAATACTGATCAGGTACTGTCATTACATAGTTTGGGTCTGTACCGTCATAACCTTTTAAGGTTAAGTAGTAACCTTTGTCTAACTTGGTTTTGTCACGGTCTGTACGGTTTACACCAAATTCAATACTACGGAATGCACCATCATCAAATACATATTCAGCACTCAAACGGAAAGATTTTAATTCATCTTCAATCTCTGGTTTGTTAATAAAGCCGTCTTGAGTGTTTGCGCCTAACGGGCTACCCCAACCAAGTGGATCACCTAGTTTGATAACGTTTGGATCTGAGTAATCTAAATTGTGAGTGAAGTTATAACCACCACTGCCATTGTAGGCGAAGCCTAAGTCATCAACAGCACCAACACCAGTACCACGACCTGTACCACTGTAGCTTTCCATACCGATATCAGTACGTTCTGCTTTTGACAAAGCAACATCAGCTTCAACAGACCAGTTATCATTTAGGAAGAATTTATTATTCCACCCTACAGATAAAGATTCAGCATCACGCTTATTGACGTCATTACGAACAACAACTTCAGCGCCACGAATGATGCCTTCAGTTACCAAACCATCTTCAGTATTAGTGGCTTCAACACCACCATTAGCGCCCCATGCTGCTGGGATCTCAATACCACGTAATCGCTGATCATCAGTAAATTTTGAGTAATAAAGATCAACCGTTGTGTGGTAAAAATCATTTGGAGCATATTCGAATACCGCTAGAACACCATCACGCTCAAGCTCTGATGAACGAACAAATGGCTTAGCACCACCTAACACACTATCACCAGCATCATTTTCAGGGTAACCCCAAGCCTGCCAGCGTTCTTCTTGGTTAGGTGACACCATACGAGCGTAACCTAATGCTATACCGATAGTATCATCTGCAAATTGGTCAATGTATGAAATGCTGCCACGGTAACCAGTGTCATCTGAGCCGCTATTTAATGCGCCAAGATCGTTCATTTCGCCACGTAAACCAATTGCGAATGTTTGCTCGCCGTGTGCTAGCGGACTAATGGTTTGCATATCGACTGTACCACCGATAGCCTGAGCCATTACTGATGCATCTGGCGTTTTATAAACCACAACACGGTTTAATAATTCAGAAGGGTATTGGTCGAATTCAACACCACGGTTGTCGTTAACAGAAGCCTGTTCACGGCCATTTAATGTTGCAGTTGTGAAGTCAGGACCCATACCACGAATAGAGATAACGTTAGCACGGCCATCAAGACGCTGTGCTGATACACCAGGCAGACGTGCAAGTGATTCTGCAATACTGACATCAGGTAATTTACCGATATCTTCAGCTGAAATCGCTTCAACAATTGATGAAGAAGACATTTTTAATGATTGAGATTCTTGTAAGCTTCGACGAATACCGGTGACTTTTAACACCTCAATTGATTCATCTGCAGTTGTGCCTTCTTCTGCTTCAGCTGCGTAACCGTACATACTTGTACTGGCAGCAACCATTGCTAACGTTAGTAAGCTTGGTTTAAATAGCGACATCCATCTTTCCCCTTCTGAATGGCCAGCAGCCCTTAATTAATGTGTAAGGTTGAGCTGCTAGATTTCTATTATTTATATTTACAGTCTTTATAGTATTTCCTTCAGCTTGCTTAAATGACTGCATAAGCGCTGAGGTATATGTCCGTTTTGTTGCGGAACAGTGAAGATACTACTCCTAGCATTCTTTCTACGACAACGTTATGCATACGTATTCAAAGGTTATGCAGGCTAAAAAAGGCCGTTTTTTTACTTTTAATTAACATTCAAAAGTCTTGTTGCTGATTAATTAAGTTGTTGAATTGTAGCACTTAACTTGTGGTTTTGTATTTTTAAAATTTGTATTAATTCTTTGCATACGTATGCAGCTCTATTGAACCTGATTTCCATATTCACGTATCCTCGAGTCAATTAAATAATAATGACGGCTCGTTACTGGGTCGCAACAAAGAGTTAACTATGTCTAAGTTGTTTAATAGTTAATTCTCTTATTACAGAGGGTGTGCAATGAGTCAGTTATCATGGTGGCGCGGTGGAGTGATATACCAGGTGTATCCACGAAGCTTAATGGATTCCAATGGCGACGGAGTAGGCGATTTACAGGGAATTATTGCGAAACTTGATTACATTGCTAGCTTAAATGTTGATGCGATATGGATATCTCCTTTTTTTAAGTCTCCAATGAAAGACTTTGGTTACGACATTAGTGATTATCTCGATGTTGATCCTATGTTTGGCACCATGAATGACTTTGATGAGTTAATCGCCAAAGCGCACAAGTTAAATATTAAAGTGGTTATTGATCAAGTATTGAGTCATACCTCAGATGAACATGCGTGGTTTAAGCAAAGTAAATTAAGCCGTGATAATGATAAATCGGATTGGTATGTTTGGGCAGATCCACAAGAGGATGGAACGGCACCTAATAACTGGCTAGCTATTTTTGGTGGTTGTGCTTGGGAGTGGGAACCACGTCGTCAGCAGTATTATTTGCATAACTTTCTTAAAAGTCAGCCAGATCTTAACTTTCATAACCCAGAAGTGAGAAAAGCGGTTCTAGATAATGTGGAGTTTTGGCTTAAAAAAGGCGTCGATGGTTTCCGTTTAGATGCCATTACCTTCTGTTACCATGATGAACAACTTCGAGATAACCCTGCAAAACCTAAAGAACAACGCCAAGGGCGAGGCTTCAGCGAAGATAACCCTTACGCGTATCAGTACCATTATTATAATAATACTCGCCCACAAACGGTTGGTTTTATCGAAGACTTACGTGCATTGATCAATAAGTATCCTGGTGCAGTGACCTTAGGTGAAGTCTCATCTGAAGATTCGCTTGCGACGATGGCAGAATATACTCAAGGTGACGATCGTTTACACATGGCATATAGCTTTGAATTACTCACAAATGATTTCAGTGCTGCTTATATACGTCAAACTGTTGAAGAGTTAGAAGCCAGTATTGGAAATGGGTGGCCTTGTTGGGCTATTGGTAATCATGATGTTCAACGTGTCGCGACACGATGGGGCAAAGGTGAAGCGAACCCTGACTTAGTCAAAATGCTAAATGGCTTGTTGTTTTCACTTCGCGGCAGTGTGTGTAGTTACCAAGGTGAAGAACTGGGCTTAACTGAAGCGCCTATTGAATATGAGCAATTACAAGACCCGTTCGGTATAACATTCTGGCCAATGTTTAAAGGTCGAGATGGTTGTCGTACGCCTATGCCTTGGGATAATGCCCATTTGCAAGCAGGGTTCAGTCAAAGCAAGCAAACATGGTTACCCATACCTGATGTCCACAAACAGTTAGCTGTCGATGTTCAGGAACAAAATAGCAATTCAACTTTACACGCATATCGTCATTTCTTAGCTTGGCGCAAAGATTTCCCTGCATTAATTGCAGGTGACATTAAGTTTATTGATAGCAGTGAACCTATTCTTGCTTTCACACGTCATTTCGAAACACAAACCTTGTTAGTGATATTTAACCTGGCAAATAAAACTCACGAGTTTGATGTTTCGAACTTTACAATTAACCAAGTCATTACTGACCATGGTTTGGCGAGTGCAGTTGTAGATAAAAACAATAGCGTTTCTCTCGATGCATTTAACTGTTTCTTCGCTGTGATTGATTAAATCTTAAATAGCGATCTCACGATCGCTGTTCATATATTCAATTAACAACCATTACACAATAACAAGAGTAACAAGAATATGGCCTCTACTATCTCTAGTTCTAATACGACCGTTAGCCATTCAGGTGATGGAAAATACCGGTTTGCATTGGTTTCGCTGACCTCACTCTTTTTCATGTGGGGGTTTATAACGTGTCTTAACGACATTTTAATCCCGCACTTAAAGGCTGTATTTTCATTAAGCTATACCGAAGCTATGCTGATTCAATTCTGTTTTTTTGGTGCTTACTTTTTAGTGTCTTTACCTGCGGGTAAGTTAGTCAAAAAACTCGGCTACCAGCGCGGTATCGTTACTGGATTAGTTATTGCAAGCTTCGGTTGTGCGTTGTTTTACCCTGCAGCTGATTTAGCCGTTTATGGTTTGTTTTTAGGGGCACTTTTTGTATTGGCATCAGGGATTACTATTTTACAAGTTGCTGCTAATCCTTATGTAAATGCACTTGGGAGCGAAGAAACAGCTTCTAGCCGTCTTAATTTAACCCAAGCTTTCAATGCGCTAGGCACGACAGTTGCGCCATACTTTGGCGCTATCTTGATTTTATCGGTCGCTACAGGTGCGGTTGGGGAAATGAGTCATGCTCAAGCCGAAGCTGAAGTCGTTAAAATGCCGTATCTGTTTCTTTCAGCCACTCTAGCCATTTTAGCAATTATTTTTGCCAAACTGTCTTTACCCGTTATTGAAGAGCACGTAGAACAAGAAACAACAGGTGAAGTGAGCTATAAAGGCAAAACCAGTGCGGTACAAAGCTTACATCTAGTATTAGGTGCAGTGGGTATTTTTGTTTATGTTGGTGCTGAAGTCTCTATTGGTAGCTTTTTAGTTAACTTTTTAGGTGAAGAGCACATTGTTGGCTTACAAGAAGCTGATGCTGCTAAATACATTACCTATTATTGGGGGGGAGCTATGGTAGGGCGCTTTATCGGCTCAGCTGTAATGCAAAAAATTGCTGCAGGTAAAGTATTAGCCTTTAATGGTTTCGTTGCCGCAATATTGGTGTTAGTGGCAATGTATACCAGCGGTGAAGTTGCCATGTATGCCATTTTAGCCGTGGGGTTATTTAATTCAATTATGTTCCCGACCATTTTCAGTTTAGCACTAAGAGATTTAGGGCCGCACACGTCACAAGGCAGTGGTATATTGTGTTTAGCTATTGTTGGTGGTGCAATCATTCCTTTATTGCAAGGTGTCATGGCTGATTCAATGGGCATTCAACCAGCATTTATATTGCCTGTTGTTTGTTATGCTTATATCGTATTTTACGGTGCTAAAGGCTCTCAGATGTCATAATTCAGTTAGATAATTATGTCGTAACTAAAAAGCAGCCTTATGGCTGCTTTTTAGTTTTCTACTTAGACCTTGTTAATTCGGCTTAAAGCCTGATAAATCATAATCAATACTTGCGCTACAGCCTGATAGCTCCTATGATCCATCCGCTTTTCCTATATAAATTTCTTTTCCATAATTCTGTGAGATTTTCAATGCTGACTTTTCCACTTTCTGGCAGTTCTTCTGAGCTGGTAATCGATGTGCTAACCATGGTGTTAACTGATGGTAAACCATTAGATAGAGCATACTCTCACAATTTCTCAGGCCGTCAATTACCGCCAGCAGAGCTTGCGCGAATTACAACGGTAACGGGCGATATCCTGCGTCGACTAAACTTATATTGTGAACTTGTAGATATACAAGCTTCAGATATCGAACGTATGGGCTCGAAATTATTAAATGGCTGGCATTTGTTTCATGAATTAGATCTACCGAAAATGGAATATGCTTTACCCGTTGATCAAGACGATTTTGCGCAGAAACTCGCTGAAGCGAAAACTAAACCAGCACTGTGGGATGGTTGTCCTGAATGGTTAGATGACATTGGCGCTGCGCAACTTGGCGAAAAATGGCCTGCTGAGCGTGCTGCATTAGCAATGCCTCCAAAACGTTATATTCGCGCGAATAGTTTAAAAGCGAGTCGAGAAGAGTTAAAGCAACGTTTAACAAAAGAGCTGGTAGCAACCAACGAAGTCGAAGGTGTTGAGAGTGCATTAGAAGTGCGATCTGATTCAGCATTATTTAAAACGGCAGCGTTCAAAGAAGGCTTTTTTGAGCAACAAGATGCAGGTTCTCAATTAGTTGCAGCAGCAGTCGACGCTAAACCGGGGATGCGTGTTGTAGATGCTTGCGCTGGCGCTGGTGGTAAAACCTTACATATTGCAGCGCAAATGCAAGGCAAAGGTCGTTTGCTAGCAATGGACGTTGAACAATGGAAACTCGACAATTTAAAAGCACGTGCTAGAAGAGCTGGTGCTCACAATGTTGAAACTCGAATTATTGCCAGCAGTAAAACAATTAAACGCCTAAAATTAACGGCTGATCGCGTACTGTTAGACGTACCATGCTCTGGTTTAGGTGTATTAAAACGTAATCCAGATGCAAAATGGCGAGATACGCCTGAACGTTTACCTATTCTAATGGAGTTACAGAAAGATATTTTGCAAAGCTACAGCAGAATGGTGAAAGTGGGCGGTATATTGGTTTATGCAACTTGCTCAATTATGCCTGATGAAAATCGTAATCAAGTCGATGCATTTTTAGCCGCTAACCCGCATTTTAGCTTTATCGATGATGAAGAGATTTTAGTTTCAGAGCACGGTTTTGATGGTTTTTACTTAGCGAGAATGGAACGCGTTAGCGAAGCGTAAACTCAGTTGTTTTAATTTAAAACAAGTTATGAAAGCAGTCATGTCAGCAGACATTACTGCTTTTTTTGTTGTTCTAAGAACAAAATATACCAAAGCACATTTTTGTAAGATAATCATACTAGCTAGGTGTTTGTCCCAGATGGAGATGTTAAATTTTAGTAATACTTTGGTTGATCTTCTTTGTTTTTATGAATAATCTCAAGAGTAAATCAAAAATAAAAACTAGCATTGTAGGCTAGCTGTAATGCTAAGGAGCTCTATGGAAAGTGCCCAATATCAACCAATGAATATTGAAGAACATGCCGTACTAAGTCATCGTTCATCAAGTATCGTGCGTTATAGTACGATACTTTCTATGGTTTTAGATGGGTCACCACTCAGAGAAATCCTCCATTCATTAGTGCTTTCCATAGAAGCGCAAAAAATCGGTACTAAAGCCTCAGTATTATTGCTAAGCAATGATAAAAAAAGATTACTGACTGGTGCTGCTCCAAGTTTACCTGAAGAATATAATCAAGCAATTCATGGTGTTGAAATCGGTATTGATGTTGGTTCATGCGGCGCCGCTGCAGCAACCAAAAAACGTGTCATTGTTGAAGATATTGCAAATCACCCCAATTGGGCCGCCTATAAAGAACTACCGCTTAAAGCTGGGTTAAAAGCGTGTTGGTCAGAGCCTATTATCGATACCCATGGCAATGTACTTGGTACTTTTGCCATGTATTACGATACGATTAAATCTCCTGCTGGCGTTGATCTTGAGTTAATACAAGAAGCTGCAAAGCTTGGCAGCCTTGCCATAGAGCGTAGTCAGGGGCTGCATTTACAACGATTAACTAGCCGTATATTTAATAAACTGCCAATGGGCTTGATTATCACCAATGATGAACATTCAATTTTGTCCGTTAACCCTATGTTCAAAACCATCACGAGAGACTTTACTGCTGACAAGCAATGTTTCGATCCTAATGTTTTTTTTGAGCAATCCGATCCGGTAGTACTGGAGTCAATGCTGAAGAACATTCATCGTGGCAATACTTGGCAAGGTGAGTTACTTGCTTATAAGCGAAATGGGCAAACTTTTGATGCTGATGTTACGGTCACCACTTTTAGGGATTATCATGGTGAACAGAATTGTTTTTCTTGGCTTATTACTGACATTAGCGAGCACAAAAATGCTAATCGTTTGATCCATTTTCAAGCAAATAACGATGCATTAACGAGTTTAGCTAATCGTCGTTGTTTCTTAGATAAAATCTATGACTATGTTTGGCAAATAGAGCGTACCCATCAAAAAGGGGCGGCTTGTAGTGTTCTGTTAATGGATATTGATAATTTCAAACAGATTAACGATAGTTTGGGACATGAAAATGGCGACGTATTGCTAAAAGAAGTATCAAACCGTTTAGCCAATGTCGCTCCTTCAAATGGCTTATTAGCGAGAATCGCGGGTGATGAATTTGGTTTATTCATTCCTGGCAAAATCTCTACCTCAGATTTAATCAGCATTGCCAAAGATATCAACCAAGTGGTGACAGATAAAATTAATATTGATAATCAACAAGTTCACCCCTCTATTAGTATTGGTATTTCTCGTTATCCTGAAGATTCCACCATTGTTGAATCTTTGGTCAATTGTGCCAGCCAAGCGATGTATGACGTTAAGTTAACCGGTCGTAACGGTTATCAGTTTTTTAATAAGACAATGCAGCAAAACGCTGAACGTACCGCTTATTTGCAAATGGAGATGACTAAGGCATTAAATGAGAAAGGGTTTGAATTGTACTTTCAGCCAATAGTGTCGACTCAAAATACTCATATTGCTAAGGCTGAAATTTTATTGCGCTGGAAGCTTCACGGTGAGTTTGTGTCACCTGAGGAGTTTATTCCTATAGCTGAGCATTCGGGTTTAATCGTACCAATTGGAAAGTGGGTTAGAGAAAAAGCCATCAAGCTAATTAATCAATTTGTTGAACAAAATACGCCTATTGCACTGTCGGTCAATGTATCGACCTGCGAATTCTTAAATGATGAGTTACAACATCAATTTATTGATTCAATTAAATCCTGCAGTGAACAATCATGCAAGACCGCATTTCCGTTTGAGTTATTAACCTTGGAAATTACCGAGTCGCTAATGATGGACCAGCATCAAAATATTGAAAACTTACTCATACGATTAAGAGAGTGGGGAATTAAAATCTCGGTCGATGACTTCGGCACTGGTTACTCATCGTTATCTTATCTTGCCAACTTCCCAGTCGATCAGATAAAAATTGATAAAGCGTTTATCCAAAAAATTGAACAGGGTGCACGGCATAAAGCATTAGTAGAAGCCATTGCGAGTATGAGTAATGCTTTAGAGTTAACTGTTACAGCTGAAGGCGTTGAAACACAAACTCAGTTAGATTTCGTTAAAACGCAAAAAGTCGACGATATTCAAGGTTACTTTTTTTATAAACCAATGCCGCAACAGGAGTTTTTGGCATTAGTTGAAAAACAATTTTGCTCTTAAGCTAACTAAATAAATACTGAAATAAACTAAGCTTAGATAACCCTTAATACTTGATGTTATTTAACCGTGAAATGTCGGCTTATAAAATCAATATAACACCGCTTTCGATTACTATAAGACATCTGACTCACCATTTATTGTAACCAGTAAACGCCGACGTCCGCCATGGTTACGGTGCTCTCCAAGATATATTCCTTGCCAGGTGCCTAGCTCAAGTTGGCCATTTTTAATCGGTATCGTTACTTGGCAACCTAATAAGCTAGATTTCAAATGAGCGGGCATGTCGTCACTGCCTTCATAGGTATGAATATAATAAGGTTCATTTTCTGCAGCGACACGGTTGAAGTAAGATTCAAAATCTTGCCTTACACTTGGATCTGCATTTTCATTGATAGTGATGGAAGCGGAAGTGTGTTGTAAAAAGACATGCATTAAACCAACTTTCAGCTGATTAAGTTCGGGTATTTGATTGAGGATTTCGTCTGTGACGATATGAAATCCACGTGTTTTTGATGCGAGTTGTACTTGCTTTTGTAGCCACATAACTTAATCACTGAAATGGTAAAAATGAGTCCAAATTGTAGTTAAAATCAGTCATTTTTCCAACAGTTTAAAATACTGTTCAAAAAAACTAACTCAGTAGAAAACACTATTAGGGTGATTAACGTGATGATTTGGCGTGTTTTATTTGTTGTATTTTTTGAAACCCTTACCAGCATTGACTTATAGGGTATCCTTTAAACGCTTAATCAAAAAACACTAAAAATGCTGTCAAGAGCAGAATTATCAAATTATTTAATTAAGCAACAGCTAATAAAAAGGTTAACACGTGTTAGCTGAGTGTAAAACAAACGATTGATACAAATTGATGCATTTTATATTGCGTTTTATAGCCGTTTTTTGTGTGTACGTGGAGTGCATTAAACGCGCTTTTCAACGGCATTTAACGTGTTTGAAAATTGAGAAGTTTATGCATTTGGGATTAAAAAGTAAGACGTGTTTAGCTTGGGTATAACCGGTGAGGAAATAAAAAAAGCCGCTTAATCAGCGGCTTTTAAATATGATTTAATCAACTAAATCAAACTGATATTGTTTACGCCAGCATGCTTTTAGGCTCAGTAAATTCAAGTTCTAATGCTTCTGCAACTTCTTTGCAGACAAGCTTGCCATGAATAACGTTTAAGCCATTTAATAAATGCTTGTCGTCTAATAACGCTGCTTTGTAACCTAAGTTCGCTAACTTAATGATATAAGGCAGTGTAGCGTTATTGAGTGCGAAAGTTGATGTACGTGCAACGGCACCAGGCATGTTGGCAACACAGTAATGAACAACATCATCAACAATGTAAGTTGGCTCTTGGTGAGTTGTTGCGTAAGACGTTTCAACACAACCACCTTGGTCAATAGCTACATCGACAATCGCACTACCTGTTTTCATGCGTGAAATCATGTCGCGAGTCACTAATTTAGGGGCTGCAGCGCCAGGAACTAGGACACCACCAATAACAAGATCCGCTTCTAGAACATGACGTTCAATTGCATCAGCTGTTGAGTAAATCGCTTTAACTGAAGAGCCAAACTGAACGTTTAAACGACGTAAGGCATCGATACTTCTATCAAGCACAACAACGTCTGCGCCCATACCCACAGCCATTTGCGCAGCATTAGTGCCAACCATACCGCCGCCAATTATCACGACTTTCGCTGGCTCAACACCTGGAACACCACCAAGTAACATACCGCGACCACCTAAAGACTTTTCAAGTGCGCGTGCACCAGCTTGAATCGACATACGTCCAGCAACTTCTGACATTGGAGCAAGTAACGGTAAGCCGCCACGATCATCAGTGACAGTTTCATATGCGATACAGACAGACTTACTCTTAATTAAGTCTTCTGTTTGCGGCATATCCGGAGCTAAATGCAAGTAAGTAAATAGGATTTGATCTTCACGAAGCATAGCGCGTTCAACAGCTTGCGGCTCTTTTACTTTGACAATCATGTCTGACTGAGCAAAGACTTCAGCAGCTGTTTCTAAGATAGAAGCACCAGCGTCAATATAATCTTGGTTGGTAAAGCCAATGCCCATACCGGCATTAGATTGAACGAATACATCATGGCCTTTAATCGTTAATTCACGAACGCTTGAAGGAACCATACCTACACGGTACTCGTGGTTTTTGATTTCAGTAGGGATACCAATAATCATTTTGTGCCTCTATTTAAATTTGTCGGTGTCGACATCTCAATTGTTATTATATTCGGTCGCCTGAACGTGCTTATTTCAGGGAAGTCTAGTATAGTGCCCTAGACGCAGTTTATGCTGCTAAACTTTACACATTAAAAGATGAATATGTTGTTTTTGTGCTAAAGCAAGGTTAATAATATGGCAAATAATAAAAAAAATTCTGTAAAAGATTTAGATCGGATTGACCGTAATATCCTCAATGAACTTCAAGTTGATGGTCGCATATCAAACGTGGAGTTATCCAAGCGAGTTGGGTTAAGTCCGACTCCTTGTTTAGAGCGAGTTAAGCGTCTTGAGAAACAAGGTTACATTAATGGCTATACAGCATTAGTTAACCCGCATTATCTTGGTGCATCTTTACTTGTCTTTGTGGAAATCACGTTAACACGAGATACGCCCGATATTTTTGAGCGCTTCAACAAAGCTGTTCAGTTGTTAGATGATATTCAAGAGTGTCATCTAGTTTCTGGTGACTTTGATTATTTATTGAAGACTCGAGTATCTGACATGTCGGCATATCGTCGTTTATTAGGTGAGACACTACTTAAGTTGCCATCAGTTTCTGATACTCGTACTTACGTGGTCATGGAAGAAGTCAAACAAACTAATAAAGTCGCATTAAATTTATTAGCAGATAGCTACTAAACTTTCTGACCAAATAAAATAAAGGGCGTTGCCCTTTATTTTTTTATCTAAAATCCCACTTCTTGGCTTTTTTACAGCCTAAATTGCTTACTTTTTACTCCAAAATCGCTTTGTTAATTAAATATTGGTTATGCAGGCATCTATATGAAAACATTAGGTTGAGCTTGGCTTTCAAGCATTGCATAATCACTGCAACGTCATTGATATTCTGTTATTGTTATCATTCTTATTTAATTCATATTCAGGTGTTTTCGTTTGTCTCAGGGAAATAGTCTTCAAACACTTAGTGGCCTACAGCGTCTTCTTGAAGGTGGCCTAATCATTTGTTGCATGACAGCAACATATATCCTTTTAGCTTTAAGTAGCTTTGACCCGAATGATCCAGGCTGGAGCCAGTCCCATTATCAAGGGGAAATCAGTAATTTAACTGGTGCTGTGGGCGCGTGGACTGCAGATGTCTTGTTCTACTTCTTTGGCTTTATTGCTTACCTTATTCCCATCATTATTGCGGCAACAGGTTGGTTCATATTTAACCGAACTCATAAACTGTTTGAAATTGACTACTTTTCGGTTGGATTAAGAATCATTGGATTCATGCTTATGGTATTAGCCTTAGCTGCGTTAGCGAGTATGAATGCTGATGATATTTATGTTTTTTCAGCAGGTGGTGTTGCGGGAGATGTCATTGGCCAAGCTATGCTGCCTTACTTTAATAATCTTGGCACGACACTCTTGTTGCTTTGCTTTATTGGTGCAGGCTTTACATTAGCGACAGGTATTAGCTGGCTCACGGTCATCGAAGGCACAGGTTACGGCACGATATGGTGTGTCAAAAAAATTATTAGTTTGCCTACTTACTTTTCTGGAAATACAGAAACAGAAGATACGCGAGGTTTCTTGTCTGTTGTCGATAAATTTAAGCAGGGTCGTGAAAATGCCAATGTCACTGCTGACGGTAATACGCAATTCAGTGCACCACAACATGACGAAAGTCAGGGCGACAATCAAATTAACCCTGCAACGACTCGTGAATATGGCGGAAAACTAGAACCTCAGTTCACCGCCGACAACGAAGAATCAAACCATGATTCTGTTTACGTTGATGAAGATAATAGCGAAGATAAACCTTCGGTTTTCTCGCGTTTAAAATCTAAACTTTCACCACGTCGTCAACAAGTAAATGATGCTTTGGATGACGAATATATGAATGACTCAGAGCATGCTCAGGCAAATATAAATGAGCAGGGCAGAGTGGAACCTCAATTAAACACAAATGACGCTATTGTAGCTGATGACACGCCAGCGTGGGCCGCAACAGGTGATGCACCAGCGGTTGATCTTACTCAACAGAACCAACAAAACAGTGTTGCTGAATTTGGCGATGAGTTTGAACGTACTACTTCTATTGGTGCAACGGTTATGGCTGCTGCGGTTAAAAACCAGCAATCAGAATCGGTATCAGATTCTGTGGCTTCTACTGAAAGCGCCCCCGTCCAAGCAAGTGCAGCTGAAAAACCGTATGTTGCCGAGGGGATCATTGTTATTCCTGGTCAAGAGCCGCAAGTGGTCACGAGTCAGCCAAGAGTGGCAATGCCGCCATTACCGAGTATCAGTTTATTAGATGTACCCGATCGTAAAGAAAATCCAATAACTAAAGACGAGCTAGATATAGTTGCAAGGCTTGTTGAAACTAAATTAGCTGATTTTAACATTGTCGCAAACGTGGTTGGCGTATTCCCAGGACCGGTTGTGACAAGGTTTGAACTTGAACTTGCACCAGGTGTTAAAGCCTCGAAAATTACAAACCTTTCTAAGGATTTAGCGCGCTCTTTACTTGCTGAAAGTGTTCGTGTTGTAGAGGTCATTCCAGGAAAAGCCTATGTTGGCTTAGAGTTACCTAACAAATTCCGTGAAACGGTCTTTATGCGAGATGTGCTTGACAGTAAAACCTTTGATGAAAGCCAGTCGAACTTATCTATGGTGCTGGGTGAAGACATCGCGGGTGACCCTGTTGTTGTTGACTTAGGTAAAATGCCGCATTTATTAGTGGCGGGTACTACAGGCTCGGGTAAGTCTGTCGGTGTGAACGTCATGATCACCAGTATCCTTTATAAATCTGGTCCTGATGATGTTCGCTTTATCATGATTGACCCGAAAATGTTGGAACTGTCGGTTTATGAAGGCATTCCGCACTTACTTTGTGAAGTTGTCACCGACATGAAAGAAGCAGCCAATGCGCTGCGTTGGTGTGTTGGGGAAATGGAACGCCGTTATAAGTTAATGTCGGCGCTGGGTGTACGTAACCTTAAAGGCTACAACACTAAGATTAAACTGGCTAAAGAAGCTGGCACTCCGATCGTTGACCCGTTGTGGAAATCATCGGAAAGCATGGATGAACAAGCGCCTGAGTTAGATAAATTACCTTCAATAGTCGTTGTGGTTGATGAGTTTGCCGACATGATTATGATTGTTGGTAAAAAGGTAGAAGAGTTGATTGCTCGTATTGCCCAAAAAGCGCGAGCTGCGGGTATCCATTTGATACTAGCAACCCAAAGACCTTCTGTGGATGTGATTACTGGTTTGATTAAAGCCAACGTTCCAACACGGATAGCTTTCCAAGTTTCCTCAAGAATTGACTCTCGAACCATTTTAGATCAACAAGGTGCAGAAACCTTACTTGGCATGGGTGACATGCTTTACTTGCCACCAGGAACAAGCGTTCCTATTCGTGTGCACGGCGCGTTTATTGACGATCACGAAGTGCACAAAGTGGTTGCTGATTGGCATGCTCGAGGTAAACCACAATATGTTGATGAAATTCTAAATGGCGTAAGCGAAGGTGAACAAGTATTACTGCCAGGTGAAACAGCTGAGACTGATGACGATACCGATCAACTTTATGACGAGGCGGTGGCATTTGTTACTGAAACGCGTCGTGGCTCAATATCCAGTGTGCAACGTAAATTTAAAATTGGATATAACCGAGCAGCTAGAATCATCGAGATGATGGAAGCGCAGGGGATTGTCAGTACGCAAGGTCATAACGGAAATCGTGAAGTATTAGCGCCACCACCGCCTAGAGGCTAACATTAACCTAATTGGCAATGGCACCTCAGATATGAGGTAGTGTGTAATAAGCGTTCTGCACCTCAAACAAGTAGTAGGAAACAATATGACAAAAAGTGTTGGTGTAATTTCAATGGTAGCCTTGTTGCTATCTGCTAACGTGATGGCAGATGATTCACGCGCATTGCGTAGCAAATTGGAACAACTTGATTCATTAAAAGCGAATTTTACACAAGAAGTCACAGATATTAACGACAAAGTTATTCAAAGTGGTAGTGGCATCTTTGCATTAGCATACCCCAATAAATTCTTTTGGCATTTGACTGAACCTGATGAGTCATTAATCGTCGCTGATGGCTCTGATTTATGGATATATAACCCGTTTGCAGAAGAGGTGACTGTAATGGATTTTGCTGATGCAGTTGAAGCATCGCCAATCGCATTATTGGTACATCGAGATGAGAGCACCTGGCAACAATACCATGTTAGCCAAGTGCAACCAGAGTCTGGTAAAGCGTGTTATTTGATTAAGCCTAAATTATTGGATACGTCTGTTGTGACTGTCACTGTGTGCTTTAATGATTCAGGCATTAGTGATTTTAGCTTACTTGATCAGCAAGGTAATCATAGTCAATTTGCTTTAAGCGAGCAGACTAATGTATCAACAGAAGAAAAGGGGTTGTTTGAGTTTGTTATCCCAACAGATGTCGATATTGATGATCAGCGTCAATCAGAGCGATAAATCATAGTGGCTAATTTAGGATTTGACTTTGCCCCTGACTTTCGCCCTTTGGCTGCTAGAATGCGTCCAAGAGATATCAGTGAGTATGTCGGGCAGTCTCATCTATTAGGTGAAGGTCAACCTTTAAGGCAAGCTCTTGAAGCCAACCGTGCTCACTCAATGTTACTTTGGGGGCCTCCAGGAACGGGTAAAACTACCCTAGCAGAGCTCGTTGCCCATTATGCTAACGCGCATGTTGAGCGAATTTCTGCTGTAACGTCTGGTGTAAAAGAAATTCGAGCGGCTATAGAACAAGCTCAAGCCGTAGCACAAAGCAGAGGTCAACGTACTTTATTGTTTGTTGATGAAGTACACCGTTTTAATAAAAGCCAACAAGATGCATTTTTACCCTTTATTGAAGATGGCACGGTTATTTTTGTTGGCGCCACCACGGAAAATCCTTCATTTGAGTTAAACAACGCGTTGTTATCACGAGCAAGAGTCTATTTAATCAAACCACTTTCAGACCAAGACATTGCTACAATTATCCAGCAAGCCTTAACAGACGAAGAGCGTGGCTTTGGGACTCGTCATTTTGTTATGCCAGATGACGTGATGCAGCAATTAGCCAGCATTTCAGATGGCGATGCGAGAAAAGCATTAAACTTATTAGAGTTAATGAGTGACTTGGTTGACGATAACGGCAGTTTTACACCAGACATGTTGACGCAAGTTGCCGGGCATCAAATGGCGGCTTATGACAAAAATGGCGATCAATTTTACGATTTAATCTCGGCAGTGCATAAATCAGTTCGCGGTTCTGCTCCCGATGCCGCTTTATACTGGTATTGTCGTATATTGGAAGGTGGCGGCGATCCGCTATATGTTGCGAGACGATTACTAGCTATCGCTTCAGAAGATATCGGCAATGCCGATCCAACGGCAATGAATATTGCGCTAAACGCTTGGGATTGCTTCCACCGAGTGGGACCTGCAGAAGGTGAAAGAGCAATTGCACAAGCGATAGTGTATATGGCAAGTGCCCCAAAAAGTAATGCCGTTTATACTGCTTTTAAAGCCGCAAGAGCATTAGCACGTGAGTCAGGCCATGAATCAGTTCCAGATCATCTACGAAACGCACCAACTCAACTAATGAAAAATATGGGATTGGGGGCAGAATATCGCTACGCTCATGATGAACCTGGCGCGTATGCACCAGGTGAAAATTACTTCCCAGAATCATTACAAGACAGCCAATTTTACTATCCAACAGAACGTGGTTTTGAAAAACGGATAAAAGATAAATTGGGCCATTTGGCTGAACTTGACAGAACAAGTGAGGTAAAACGATATGATTAGCTTGACCAATATCATGTTTGTGGCACTCGGCGGCTCTATTGGAGCAGTTTTTCGCTATGTTATTTCAATTTTAATGCTTCAGCTATTTGGAAGCAGTTTTCCTTTTGGTACACTGTTGGTCAATATATTGGGATCATTCATAATGGGCATTGTATATGCCATTAGTCTCGAAACCTCGCATTTAAGCCCAGAGCTAAAAGCGATGGTCGGAGTTGGCCTTTTAGGTGCTTTAACCACATTCTCGACTTTTTCCAATGAAACATTATTGCTAATGCAAGAGGGACTCTTCATTAAAGCAATTCTCAACGTGTTGTTGAATGTCATCCTATGTATATTCATGGTGTATGTCGGTCAGCAGCTAGTATTTTCTCGCATTTAACTATTAAGAATATATAACATGTTAGATCCAAAATTTTTGCGTAACGAACTTGAAGTCACAGCTGAGCTTTTAGCACGACGTGGCTTTATCCTTGATGTTAGCCGCTTAACTGCTTTAGAAGAAACACGTAAGTCGCTACAAGTGGAAACAGAAGAATTACAAGCATCCCGTAATGCAATCTCTAAATCCATTGGTCAAGCAAAGTCTCGTGGCGAAGATGTTAGTGAAATCATGGCGAAAGTGGGTGACTTAGGTTCTCAGCTCGATGCGAAGAAATCAGAACTAGCAGCGTTATTAGCAGAGCTAAATGGTATTGCGATGAGCATGCCTAACTTACCTGATGATGAAGTACCAGCAGGCGCTGACGAAAATGATAACGTTGAAGTTCGGACTTGGGGTGAGCCGACTAAATTTGATTTTGAAATCAAGGATCACTTAGATCTTGGCGAAGGCTTAGATGGTTTAGACTTTAAAAGTGCCGTTAAAATTACCGGTTCTCGTTTCATTGTCATGAAAGGTCAAATCGCTCGTTTAACTCGAGCTGTCGGTCAGTACATGCTAGATCTACATACTGAAAACCATGGTTATACAGAAATGTATGTACCACTTCTAGTCAATGAAGAAAGCTTATTAGGTACAGGTCAGCTACCAAAATTTGGTGAAGACTTATTCCACACAAAACCTGCTACTGAAGAAGGCCAAGGACTAAGCTTAATTCCTACTGCTGAAGTTCCATTAACTAACATGGTTCGTGACACGATTATCGATGAAGCGGATTTACCATTAAAAATGACGGCATTAACATCATGTTTCCGTAGTGAAGCAGGGTCATATGGCCGTGATACACGTGGCCTTATACGTCAACATCAGTTTGACAAGGTAGAACTGGTTCAAATTGTTAAGCCTGAAGATTCTATGGCTGCACTTGAAGAGTTAACAGGCCATGCTGAAAAAGTATTACAAGGGTTAGGCTTACCTTACCGCACAATGATTTTATGTACTGGCGACATGGGTTTTGGCGCTGCTAAAACCTACGATCTAGAAGTTTGGCTTCCTGCACAAAATACTTATCGTGAAATTTCTTCTTGTTCTAACATGAAGGATTTCCAAGCTCGTCGCATGCAAGCTCGCTACCGTGGCGTTAATGATAAAAAGCCTACATTACTGCATACATTAAATGGTTCGGGTTTAGCTGTTGGTCGTACTGTCGTTGCGATTCTCGAAAACTACCAAAATGCGGACGGTTCTATCACGATCCCTGAAGTATTGCGCCCTTATATGCGTGGCTTAGAGAAGATTGGCTAATGCAATTAGCTAATAAAATGGCCTAATATTCTGTAAGCCAGTTTTCTTTGCAAAAAAACCAAACCCTGTGTTTGGTTTTTTTATGCCATAAATAAAATAGCGCAAAGTAAATCCGAGTTTAATGAAGTTAACACGTGCTGAAAAAAAATTTGCAATATGAACACTGTGATTTATTGGATTTACATAGCAATAATGGATAAGTGAAATACACAAATTCGTCAATCTTTGCAAACAATAAGGAGAAAATGTGGAATTACAACGACGCGCTTCATTTGACCATTGTTAAGGAGTATAAAAGAGATTCTCATAGAAGGTTATTAGTGCCTAAAGCATACAATTTATGACTTTATCGAGGCCGCTGCTTAATTTAAGTCAGTTTTTTGAATAGCCAGATTCTCCTTTTTATTACGGATCAAAAATAAGTGAAAAGAATGTCGTTATTGGTTGTTTTTGTATGCGGATACGGATTAGCAAGTTTTCAAGCAACCCGAGCTCAACTTCAAGATGAGATAAATGATTATCCGAATGAAATTGCTATCGCATCTAAGCTATTAACGCTTTATTCCGAGCAATGTGAAGGTGCTGAGCAGACAAGTTTCTCTCCGTATGTGCAACATGCCACTACGCGTTATCAGTTATTGGTTAATAAAGCTGATAAGTTTCCATATTTTTTGGATCAACATTTTGTAGAGAACCATCTTCAATCAGCGTCTGAGTTTAATCAATTAATTCAATCTTCACGCAACCATTTATTTGCATGTTCTAAATCCTAATCGAGGTAAAAGACACGCTAAATTGGTATCGAGTCTTGTATTTATCTTTACCGGACTTTTAGTGTGTTTCTCATTGACAGCGCTTGGCTCGTTCAGCGATTTAGATTCAGCTTATTGTAAGTGATAGTGATGATAGTGATGATAGTGATGATAGTGATAGTTTTTGCGTTTTGTTAGGCTGTAAGGATGCGCAGTGTACTTGTCATCAAAAGTGGTTTAATTTGATTCGCTTGTATTGATTCACTCTTGTTTATTCGTGCAGGTAAACGCTGTCGAGTATTTAATGCTAAAATGCTTTTCAGCATTTAACACTAAACTTAATCAACGAGTTCATGCTAGAAATTAAATACACCATAGATGACATCACCACCCTAATGTATGTCGATCAAGTTCATATCTTCAGTAATTTCAACAAACAATGGGTCACCGCTGCATCATTAAAAACGGGTGACAAAATAATCGCCCGTAATGGTAGCCAAGCAAGTATATTACGAATTGTTGAAGTCGATACTCGTAAACCCAATGCAGAACTAGTAGCTAAATTACGTGACGTTAAGTTAAGCCATAACCATCACTTTTTCGTTACACAACAGCCTCAATCGGCTCTTGAAGTTAGCTGTGAGCAACCACCTAATGACCCACTTGAATTAATTCCATATCAACTTGCCAATAAACCTTCTTACTTACCTAATGGTGAGCCGACAGGTCATCATAGTGGGCCATGGGTTGCTGCAAAGTATGTTGATGAAGTGGGTAATGAGTTTATTGGTTGGGGGCGAGCTAATGATCGTCATTGTGCTGAGGATGCAGCTGTTATTGATCTAAAAGATAAAGTTGCAGATGTCAGTTTATTAACTCAACAAAATGTCACTATTTCTCATGCTTATATTCGTAAGTACAGTAAGCGTGGTCGGTTAATTAACACCATGAGCCCATGCCAGTATTGTCGTGACAATTATGGTATGGCCCTTAACGACAGTCGAGTAGGGAATAGTAATGTGGTTAAAGCTGGGCGTGATCATTTGCCAATTGCATAGTTTTTTTAAGCTTATATTGAAAATATTTACCCGTTAGCCCGTTAGCCCGTTAGCCCGTTAGCCCGTGCGATATCGACACTATTAAAAAAGCCTGAACGAATAAGTGTCAGGCTTGTTGAAGTCATCAAGTAGGTTAAATGCATTTAGCGGGTTTTGGTAAACCGGCTATTTTGGTTGCTTGTTTTGCGGGGCCAATAGGGAATAATGTGTAAAGGTATTTAGAATTACCTTTGTCTGGGCCTAATGCTTGACCTATCGCTTTTACTAAAACACGAATAGCTGGGCTAGTTTTGTATTCTAAGTAAAAGTTACGAACGAAGTTTATGACTTCCCAATGTTGCTCTGTAAGGACAATGTCTTCTGTGGCCGCTAGAATAGGCGCCATATCAACTTTCCAATCGGTATAATTTTTTAAATAACCTTTAGCATCGACTTCGATTTGCTGACCGTTAAAGTCAAATGAGTTTACCAAGTGATCACCTTCGTATGTTCCAATGTGGCCAGTACAAACTGGTCATAATCGATAACCTTAATATTGTTTGTCTGAGGTAGGCGAGCGCCTAATCCTCTTGCATCAATATCTTCAATTAACACGTAAATTTTGATGTTTGATAATCGCTGTTGCCACTCATGATTAAGTAAGCAGTTTATGGCATCGTCTGATAACAAGATGCTGTCTTGCTCTGCGATGTATCGTAAACAGCAGGTTAGTGCGTTATCTGTCGTTGCTGAGTGTTGTATTAGGTGCAATATCATTAGTACACCACCACTTCATTTGATTGCTGAATTAAAGTTTGGATGTGTTTTTCTGAGGCTAATTCAGCTTCAAAGTTAAAATCTTTAGATGTAATACCAAATTGTACTGCTGAGTTTTGGCAGACTAAAACAGTATCAATATCGTATAAACTTAATGCTTTGAAAGTCGACAGGTAATCTTTACTTCCCACAAGTTCAGGTTGTTGTTCAGGCAGTAAATGCAGTACAGCTTCATCGGTAAATATAATACTGACTTCTTGCTCGAAACTTGCACTGAGCATAGCAAAGTCTAAGCCTTCGCGACTGGATGTATTTCCAATGGGGCTTTTTCTGAAGATGACGCAGATTTTTTTCATATCCATTCCTGTATGCATCACTAAAAGCAAACCAATCTGTCTGATTGCTCAATACCCGTGACTAACTCACCTAAACCACCCATAGTAAATTGTTCACTAGCATTATATTGCTGCTTGTCATTTTCTAATGCATCTTGCGCTGATAGGACTCCACGCCTTAATGCAGCAGAGACGCAATTGACTAATTTGACATTATGTTCTGATGCCAGTTTAGTCCAAGCGCGGTGTAAATCATGCTCATCAGATGCTGGGCAAACGAGGCTATTACTGTTGAATACACCTTGCTGATAAAAGAAGATATGTCTGACTTGATGACCTAGTGATAAAACACTTTCAGTAAAACGAAGCGCTCTAAAACTGGCAGTAGACCCATAAACTGTGCCATTAACTTGGATAATAAATTTACTCATAACAATAAAAAATGGCTCCTGAATGAGGAGCCATTTTAGCCTAGTTAACTGATTAATCACAGTGGATTTATAAAGTGACTGACCCGTTACTTGACGCTATTAATCATCATTTCCCATACCAAGCAGGTGAAGAAGTGCCATGAATAGGTTGATGAAGTTTAAGAATAACGAAATTGTTGCGCGGATATAGTTAGTTTCGCCGCCATTTACGATACGACTTGTATCGTAAAGGATTAAACCAACCATGATCATAGCGACAGCAGCTTGTAATGCCATGAACATAGCACCGCTATTAACAAAGAACATATTGATTAATGAAAGGCCAATAACAACAAGTAGGCCGGCGAATAAGAAGCCACCCATAAAGTTAAAGTCTTTCTTCGTCGTGATTGCGTAAGCTGATAAAGATACAAAAATAACAGACGTTAAACCAAATGCTTGCATGATAAGCTCTGGGCCATTATTCAAACCAACATAGTGATTTAGAATATAGCCTAATGAAGCACCTTGCATACCTGTGAAGGCAAAGATCCACGCTAATCCAGAAGCATTGTCAGCTTTTTTCAAGGTGACCATCATGACGACAATACTACCAAGAGATAAACCGATAGACATGAATGGGCCGATATTTAACGCCATTGCGACACCCGCCATTACAGCAGCAAATGCTAATGTCATAGACAGCAGCATATAAGTGTTTTTAATGAGTTTGTTGGTTTCCATCGTCGTGGCTTGTTGACCCGACAAAGTTTGTTGATTCATAACAGTCTCCGAGACGTTAAAAAGAGTGTAATTTAACAAAATGCTCTCTCAGCACATGGTAAATTACTGATAACTTAACTTGATGATACAACAGCTTTGCTACAGCTTAAAGTCATCATGATGAACTAGTTGATTTTGCGCCATTAATTTATCTTCAATGTCGCAAAATCAGACAATATGTTGCGCAATAACCTTATTGTTGAAAACAATACTTAAATGAACATTAAATTGGTCAATCTTAAAGGACGACGGCAAAGCTGTGGTTTACGCTAACCATTCACGATGGAGCTTGTCTGTATCACCAAGATAGTCGAGCACCCATTCAAGTGCTGGGGACATTTTTTCTTGATTCCAAGCAAGACAACATGGGCTTGCATTTTTAGGGTTTTCTAAGGTTTTCGCAATCAATGAACCCGATTGGATAAAAGGCTTAGCGAGATTAAGTGGCATATAACCAATACCTGAACCGTCTCTAAAGCAATTAATGGCACGAATCCAATCAGGTACAACTAGACGGCGTTGATTGTCGAGTAGCCATGTGGTTCGTTTAGGGATCTCTCTTGACGTATCTTCAAGACAAATAGAAGGGTAGATACGTAATTCATCATCAGTTAAAGGACGATCGATTTCTGCTAATGGGTGATTTTTACTGACTAAAAATGCCCATTCAATGTCTCGCATATCTTTATACTGAAAAACACCACCGACAGGTATCGCAGTGGTTGCACCAATGGCAATATCACTTCTGCCTGTTGCTAATGCTTCCCAAACGCCATTAAACACTTCAATGCGAATAATTAATTCTACATCACTAAAGTGGCGGTAAAAATCTGAGATCAGCACACTGATTCGGTCTGCTCTAACAATGTTATCTAACGCAATAGAAAGTGTAGGTTGCCATCCGTTTGCGACACGTTGAGTGCTTCTTTTTAGGTCATTCATTTCAGCCAGTAACTCTCTTGCATGTTGGACAAAATGTTTACCTGGCTCCGTTAAGCTAACACTGCGATGATGCCTTTCAAACAAAATGACACCAAGTTCATCTTCAATTTGTTTTACTGCGTAACTAACGGCTGATGGAACTTTATGCAATTGATTAGCTGCAGCGGTGAAACTACCTACACGAGCGACAATATCAATCATTTCCAATGCTTGTTCTGAAAGCATAGAGGGCGATCCTTTGCTGTGAAAAAATATGAATGCAGTCATCAAAAGTAAACGTTTCACAAACATTTTGCAAGTCATTAGACTACACGCTGATTTTTAACAGCCCTTTATTTGGAATTATTTTTAAGATGACTAATGCGTCTTCAAACACTGCCAATGTGCAGTATTTTATTTTATTAGCCTATTTAGCTTTGTTGAGTATGTTAGGTTTTATTGCAACTGATATGTACTTGCCTGCATTTCAGAATATTGCTGATTCTTTTTCAACAAGCTTGAATAACGTCGCCTTTTCATTGACTACATTCCTAGCTGGTCTCGCCATAGGCCAATTATTATATGGTCCTTTAGTTGAAAAAATTGGTAAGCAAAACGCATTAATTGCGGGTTTAACGTTATTTGCCGCTGCAAGTGGCGTCATCGTGGCAAGTGATTCAATTACGATGTTAAATATTGCCCGTTTTTTTCAAGCATTAGGAGCATGTAGTGCTGGTGTCATTTGGCAAGCCATCGTCGTTGAAAAATACGACGCTGACAAAGCGCAAAAAGTGTTCTCGAATATTATGCCGCTAGTGGCTTTATCTCCAGCTGTTGCGCCGTTAATTGGAGCTGCGATTGTTAATTCATTTGGCTGGCGTGCGGTATTTGTTACTTTAGTCATTGTGGCCGTTTTACTTATCGTACTCACTAAATGGTTAGTGGCAAGTGAATCAAAACAAGCTGAAGTGCAGCAAAGCATCAGTTATAAAAGCATTGTGAAAAACACCCGTTACTTAGGAAACGTGGTTATTTTTGGAGCGTGTTCGGCTGCATTCTTTAGTTACTTAACTGTGTGGCCAAGTGTCATGATTAAGTTTGGCTACGAAGCGCAGGCGATTGGACTCAGTTTTATTCCTCAAACCATCATGTTTATCGTAGGTGGTTATATGAGTAAGGTATTAGTTAAAAAGTGCGGAGCACAATCAGCCCTTAAATACTTACTAGGTTTATTTTTTGCTTGTGTTGCTGTAATTGCGTTAGTCACTTTAGTTATGACGATGGAAACTATATATCCATTGCTGATTTCTTTCTCTGTTTTAGCGGCGGCCAACGGTGCGATTTATCCTATTGTGGTCAATAACGCATTACAGCAGTTTAGTAAGAATGCGACTAAGGCAGCTGGCTTACAAAACTTTATTCAAATCGGAATGGCCTTTGGGGCTTCGAGTATTGTTGCTATGCTGGCTCAATATGCTGAAATGACGATTGGATTAGGCATATTACTGAGCGCTGTTGGAGTTTATTTAGGTTACTTGTTATCTAAGCAAGATAGTTGGGCGAGTATGTCGAATGGTTTTGTAGCGCCAGATCCAGCAAGAGTAGGGCTTTATTCAGATAAAAAATCGACAGATTGATTGTAAGTCAAGCAATCGATTAGTTTTATTAGTTTTAGTACTTTACAGCAAACGTCGAGAGCATTATTATTCTCGTCGTTCGGAGAGATGGCAGAGTGGTCGAATGCACCGGTCTTGAAAACCGGCATGGGTTTGTAGCCCATCTAGGGTTCAAATCCCTATCT
>NZ_LKTL01000029.1:0-59968 GCF_001401775.1 Shewanella sp. P1-14-1
ACCTCAAATTTTATTTGCTGAATTTAAGATAAAAAAATGGCAACCCAATGGGTTGCCAGAAGTATTTCTTGTGGGACATAAGTTAATCAAGCGCTAGCAGATTAACAGGTTCCCGAATGGGGGGATGATGATGAACAATTCAAAAACCAGTAAAGCAGTCTTAAAAATAATTCGGTTAGCATTGGTTGATGAGACCATGTTGATAAATTGTCTTGTGAAGTAAACCGTGATGAAGGGTTTGCTTTACCATTAACGCTTACCAACTTGCTACATATACTCAGAGCGTTGCTATTCAAAAAGGTTCAAATAAATTTAAAATTTTTATAAAAATATAAAAAAACTGATTTTTGATGACCTAGAGTCTTGCCATTACGTCGCTTTTTATGAGTTTTAGCTAGTCGGAGAGGAGTACTATTATGGTTGAGATGTCGATGTATTGGCTTACGTATTTAGAGCCATAAAAAAAGGCAATCAAATGATTGCCTATCGATCCACTTTGAGATCAAGGGGACCGCGCTAGAAGTCCCAGGGAGATGATGAAAGTGAAATCACACTGTCTTAGTAAGTAAGACTCTCCCTTCTCTGGATAGTTCAAAAAAAATACAATTTATTTTGATATTTATTTTGATATTTATTTTGATATGACTTTTGATAAATTTTTTGTATTTAAATTCAGTGGGTTGATGTTTATTTTAATAAGCCCTCAATTTCACTCATTAGGTTTTCCGGCTTTGTTGTTGGTGAATATCGATTGAGAACCTTGCCATCTTTGTTGATTAAAAATTTTGTAAAGTTCCATTTTATCGACTGACTACCTAATAATCCCTTAGCTTGTGACTTCAAGAAAGTATATAGCGGTGCTGAATCTGGGCCATTTACATCAATTTTGCTAAATAGTGGGAAGGTGACCCCGAAATTAATTTCACAAAATTCACTGATAGCTGCTTCGTCGCCTTTTTCTTGTTTACCAAATTGATTACACGGAAAACCTAATACCACAAAACCTTGATCTTTATAGAGTTGGTATAAATGTTCCAGTGGTTTGTATTGATGAGTAAAGCCACATTCACTAGCGGTGTTAACGACTAACACAACTTTGTCTTTAAATTGTGCCATTGAAACGGTATTACCTTGAATATCAACTGCTGATTGATCGTAAAAAGACTGACTCATAGCTTACTCCTTATAGATTTGTTCTTACTATATCTGATCAACTCTAATAGCACAATTAAGTTGTGCGCAATTTAATTTTTTTGTTGTGAGTTAGATATCAAAAGCACTGCTATTTCGTTTATTTTTTAGCAATGTCGTCATCAATATTTATAAGTAGCAAGTATGAATCATTTGGTTAAATTGTTATTAACGCGTTTGAAGTTTGTATTCGAGTGATTGATTTGTCACCAGCGTGACTGATTTATAAAGACTTAATAATAATGGTCAGTATAATCTCGGCAAATTATGATTCTTGATTGAGGTATTAACATGAGCAAAACCATTAAAGCTGCAGCCATAGCGGCAGTAAGTGCACTATCGTTGAATGCAAGTGCATCCGAATTAACGTTTGGTATAAGCGAACATGTGGTTTCTGCTGATTTAAAATCTTACCTTAATGAGCATACCAACCTTGAAGCGGGTTACATTTATTCTGATAAAAAAGGACATTTGGCTGAATTTGCGATGCACATGGTTCATCAAACTGGTCCACATACTATTGAAGTAGGCCCTAAATGGTCTTCAGTTTGGTTTGATGATAGTCCAAATGGCAGTGTGATATCAGTGGGTGGTCATTACAGCTTGGCGCTGAATAACAATTTATCATTACATGGTGATGCTTATTACGCACCTTCTGTATTATCTTTTTCTAACGTCGATGGCTACACCGAGCTAGGTGCAAAAGTGAAGTATAGCTTTAACCCGAATATGGCATTGTTTGTAGGTTACCGTAACTTAACATTCAAATATGACGACCGTTCAGATCGCTCATTTGATGATGGTTTCTATATTGGCGGTACGGCAAAATTCTAGCACTTTCATCGTTGGTCGTTCATATATAAAAAAGCAAGTTGCTGAGCAACTTGCTTTTTTTTATGGCAGTCTGTCACTGATATTGGTTCGCCTCAAAATCTAATTCAGCGTAATCATCGGCATAACGTTTTTTGGTATCCTTTCTACGATGATTGACTTTTTTCGTTTTGGGCTTGGTTTCAACTTCTTCATCCCAAAGAAGATCGTCGATATCAAATTTATAGTTTTGAGACATAACTCTTTCCAAAGTGATGCTACTACAGCTGAGTTTTTAGGGCTGTCATAGCGTATATCATGACTGGTTACCCGTACTTTTTACCGAATTTTATTTTGAAGCGAAAGCAAAATATATGTGCTTTGTTGGTGAAAAATTCTTTCCGACATATCTGGTATCATTCGCTTATGTTAGGCGGTAGCCGGGAAGCTAATTGCTAACAATGTATATCGACGACTGGACATACTGTTGGACATATAAGGGGAAGGCTTTTTTATGAGCTGATTTTATGAACTGATTTTATGAACTGATTTTGTGAACAATGTACTGCTCTTCGTGTTCCCCACGTATTCGTTGACTTTCCACATTCAATAAGTACATTTTGCTTTCTACAACTTGGTAAATTTGCCCTCGATCTAAATAGATTATATTTCCTGTACTATCCCAATTGAACTCACCTGAACTGACAAATGGGTTAGGGTCTTGTCCTAAGTGCTCTGTTGAAATGGTGTATTGATTAGGGGCAATTAAGGTGAGTATGGTTTTCATTCCGTTGCAGCTTGGACAAGGAAAAACGCCTTGGTAAGTGCCTGCCCAGTCAACCGTATGTAAGCTGCCTTTGAGAGGATCGGGGTCAAATTGTAACTTAGTGTCATTGCAGGCTGCTAACATCAGCAAAGTTGCTAGAGCAATTATCCTTATTGCGTCCATAACATTCCTTTTATCCAGCTAGGTAGTCTTGATATTAAAAAAGTCCTTAAAGGTGTCTATCTGTGTCATTGCGTCTTGATAACCTAAATCAATTAAAGCACTTGTGTAGGCTTTTTCAAATAATAGGTAAGAAACCACACTTGAGTCTGACTGACTATCTATACCAATGAATTTGAGGAGTATCCTTATCGCGAGGGGAAGATCTTTATAATATCTTGCTGCAATTTCGCTTAGGTCTTCACTAGGCTTTATAACTAACGTATTAATCTTCCTTAGGTTTATCATTTCCACATCTGCGCCAGGAATTAAATCTAAGGTGGTATTAATTCTTTCAAGCCGCTCAAGATCACTGTTTAAGGTGTCAGAAAAAATGGTATCGAGTAAGTGACCCGCGATGGTGGCAGCTTTTGGGTGAGCATCAATTTCGTGTTGCGGTTTTTTATGTGGGCTATCGAGGTTAATAACCATGATTTTATCAGCCCCCAAATGAATTGAACTTGATAGCGGGGATAATTGATGTACTGAGCCATCGCCAAAGTAAGCTTGATTGAGCTTAATTGACGGAAAAACCAAAGGAATAGCTGATGTTGCCATCAAATGGTTGGTCGTCAGTGTGCAGCGGTTTCCTTGCCGTCTCGCTCTTTGCCAATCATCGACACTATTATGGGCTTGGTAGAAGCTGTATGAATGTGAGTCGTTATAACTAGAAGCGTCAATACTAATTGCTTTTAGTGCGCCACTGCCAATGTTTCGCTCAATGCGTTGGAAGTCTATTAGTTGGTTAAGTAACTGACGTAACGGAGAGTTATCGAGCAAACTACCGGCATCAGTGTTCATTTTATCAGTCTGTAAGCCTTTTAATGCCATCTTGCAAAGGTGCTTGAATACATCCCAAAAAGAAGAGCGATATACTTTTTTCGTTTCAAAATGACGCCATACCCAATCGAGTTTTTTAACGCCTAAATGAAAACACGATGCATGGGTTGCTAACGAAGTGGCATTAATTGCACCAGCTGAAGAACCACTGAGGATTGCAAATGGAATGTGGTGATTACGAGGGTACAGTTGTACTAAGGCTTTTAACACACCAATTTGGTATGCAGCCCTAGCGCCACCGCCACCTAATACCAGTGCAATAGTCTCTGACAACGTTTATCTCCTTATTGTGTTTAACATCATGATATCAGTATGGTTAATATTATCTGGTTAGACGAGTTAATGAAGGTTTTTTTACACCATCGTATAAATTTTTAGTAAAAAAAACGCACCCTAAGGTGCGTTTAATGTCTTTCACTGAGGCAGATTTTAGCTAGCCTAGTGAAGGTTTGAGTAAAGGTTTAGCCTTTAATAGATGACTTAATGAAGTCAACGATTTGGTCAAAAGGAATTTCTTGCTTTTCACCAGTGCGGCGATTTTTATATTCAAATACACCTGCGTCGATATTACGGTCACCAATTACGACAACGTGAGGTAGACCAATTAGCTCCATGTCATTGAACATGACACCTGGGCGCTCTTTACGATCGTCCAGTAAGATTTCAATGCCTTCAGCACTCAAATCTTTGTATAACTGCTCTGCCATTTCTTTTACACGATGCGATTTGTGCATGTTCATCGGTAAAATACCCACAGTGAATGGGGCAAGGGTTACTGGCAACATCATGCCTCGGTCGTCGTGGTTTTGCTCAATTGCTGCAGCAACAATACGACTGACACCGATACCATAACAACCCATCAGCATTTCTTTTGCTTTACCGTTTTCATCAAGTACGGTTGCACCCATGGCTTCTGAGTAATTGGTTCCCAGTTGGAAGATGTGACCCACTTCGATACCACGAGCAAACTCGTAAGTACCTTTACCGTCAGGCGTAGGCTCACCTTCAACAACATTGCGAAGATCCATCGCTTGCGCCATTGGTAAGTCACGTTCCCAGTTGATACCAAAATGATGTTTTCCATCTTGGTTGGCACCCGCTGCAAAATCGCTCATTACAGCAACATCTTTGTCAATGATAACTGGCATTGTTAAGCCTACAGGGCCTAAAGAGCCAGTGCTTGCGCCAATGGCACCTTTGATTTCTGCGTCAGTTGCAAACTCAAGTGGTGCAGCAACAAGTTCGTGCTTATCAGCTTTTAATTCATTGAGCTCATGATCGCCACGTACGATTAGCGCTACAAGGGGCGCTTCTTCAGTCGCACCTTTAACAATCAATGTTTTCACTGTTTTAGTGATTTCAACGTCAAATTGTTCAACTAACTCGGCAATCGTTTTAGCATTTGGCGTATCAACTAAAGTCATTTCTTGAGTTGGTGCGGCTAACGTTGTTGTAGGCTCAGCTGTTTCTGCTTTCTCGATATTGGCTGCGTAATCACTGCCGTTTGAGTAAGCAATTAAATCTTCGCCGCTATTTGCAAGTACATGGAATTCATGTGAAGCACTGCCGCCAATTGAGCCTGTATCTGCGATAACAGGACGGAAAGCTAACCCCATACGCTCAAAAATTTTACTGTATGCATTATGCATTTGTGCGTAGGTGTTATCTAAACACTCTTGGCTTAAATGGAATGTGTAAGCATCTTTCATCAAGAACTCACGAGCACGCATCACACCAAAACGAGGACGAACCTCATCACGGAATTTTGTTTGAACTTGATATAAGTTCAATGGTAATTGCTTATAAGAGCTAACTTCTTTACGTACAAGGTCGGTAATGACTTCTTCATGAGTTGGACCTAATACGAAGTCGCGATTGTGGCGATCTTGAAAGCGGAGCAATTCTGGACCGAATTTTTCCCAGCGACCAGTTTCAGCCCATAAATCGGCAGGCTGAACTAGGGGCATTAAGATTTCAACAGCACCAGCATTATTCATTTCTTCACGAACAATCGCCTCAACTTTACGCAATACGCGTAATCCGCTGGGCAGCCATGAATAAAGGCCAGATGCATTACGGCGGATAAAACCTGCACGTAACATTAATTGATGACTGATCACTTCTGCATTTGCAGGAGTTTCTTTTTGTGTTGAAAGCAGGTAATTGCTAACTCGCATTCCCAATGTCCACTTAGTAGCTATTAATGGGCGACATTTTAGCACTTGCAACGATGTTGTCACCAGATAATTAACAACATCTTGGCTTTAATATATGGAACAAGGGCATTGAAATAATTAAACCAATAAGACGCTGGTTTTACATCGTCATGTTAGCAAGGAAAATTGAACGACATGGCGTTATTGTGCAGCACTTTTTATCTACTTATCGCGCCTATCGCCGATTATTTTAGCAGGGTTTCCTGCAACAATAGCAAACTCCGGGACATCTTTGGTGACAACGCTGCCCATACCGACAATGGCTTGATTACCAATAGTGACACCATCAACAATACCAGCTTGTGCTCCAATCCAAACATCATCACCAATTGTGATCCCTTTGGCTGTAACAGCTTGTTGGTAAATAGGGTTATCGACGGACATCCCGTGATTAAATGCGTAAATAGTCACGTTATTTGCTATGCGGGTCTTATTGCCGATCGTGATACCTACTTTTCCGCCATCAAATGAACAGCCGTGGTTAATCGCGACCTCATCACCCAGTGTAATAGGGCCGTGGAGAAACACATCAGCTGCAATCATACATTGGTTACCTATATGAATGTCACGTCCACGTTCTGCAAAAAGGTTGGCTTCAGGAGCGATAAAACTGTGCTCACCAATATGAATAGTTTCAACTTGGGTTAAATGTTGTTGGATCTCGTCTTGCCAAGGCTTTGCCCAGACTAAGTGTTTTTCTTTTAACGAAAAATAAAGCCAAGGCATCCAAGATAGGCGTTTTTTATGCTGAGTTTGATAATCAGGTTTATTATTCATTATTAAGCCTAAGATTAAGTTAACGAAATTATTATTAAGACCGTTAGATTTAAAACATTGTTAGATAAATCAATTCGCCTAAAAATGGGTGAAAATGACATAGTTAATCGAAAAGCTAAGTTTATTTTAACATACGCTAGTCGGTTTAATTTCAATCACCTCAATCGTTTTATCGTTAACTCGCCAAAATACATCTATATCAAATAAAGCAACTTGATAAATTTTAAGATCAACTTTGGCTTTTTTATATGCAGGCCTCGGATCTTGCGCTAAAACATCCGTAATTACTTGTTGTAAATGCGATATATCAAGCGCTTTAGAGTGAGCCAAAACTTGTGTTTCAGCTAATGATGAATATTGAACCTCTATTAATTCTGGTGCTGATTGAGCAATGCCTCCAGTTGCATTATCAATGGCGTCAGAAAATGGAATATAGGGTTTTATGTCAATGATTGGTGTGCCATCTAATAAATCCATTCCAGATATTTCTAGGCAGACTTTACCGTTGCGTCTAACAACTGAATGTAATTTAACTACAGATTGGCCAATGCCATTTGGTCTAAAAGTAGAGCGGGTAGCAAATACGCCTAGCTTTTCATTTCCGCCTAGTCGAGGAGGTCTAACGGTGTTTTTCCAGCCTTGTGCTAAGTTTTCATGAAAACAAAAAAGTAGCCAAAGGTGTGAATATTGTTCAATACCCCTGACGGCATCGAGTTGGTTAAATTTGGGGGTTAACTCAACCCAGCCTTTGACATTAACTAGGCCAGGTTGCCTAGGAATACCAAACTTTTGTTTATATGGCGTGCGACAAATTGCAACCGCTTCAATATCAGATTGAAACGGCTGGTCAGAATGAGTAGTCATGAATTAAATAATAGTAAAAAGGTTATTGCACATTGTGCATTTTAATTGCTTGGCCGACGCAGAATGCTTGGGTAAAGCAAGTTTCTGTTGGTTGTTCTGTTAATAGACACTTCTTAACGATAAGTCCATTAGCACCCAGTTCATTGGCCTTTTTACGGGCTTGTGTGCGGGCATCTGCGACATTAGCGGGTACGCCAGTTTCCGTTTCTTGGCAAGACTCGCCTTCAACTAGGGCAACAATATCAAATGCGCCAGTTGGACGTTCACCGTCTTTAAATAGTTCAACGCTTGTTGGCTTGAAATACTCATCTATGGCTTTACTGTCTAAATTACTATTAAAAGTATAATCACTTGCGCAGCCTGATAATAAAAAGCTTGATACTAGTGCGAAAGACATCATTGGACGAGAAACATTCATAATACAGGCCTAATTGAGTGGTGTGCTGCGAAGGGGTTAGTTTACATGGCTTATGGCGTCGAGGAAATACTGTTTACTCATCCTAGATAACAAAAAAGCTTACCGAAGTAAGCTTTTTATCATATCGTAGATTAAGACTTATTCCATACCTGGAATTAAGAAGTCTTCCATTGTTTTACCATTATCTACTTGGTTTTTAAATACAGTTGGCATGCGGCCTTGACCAGTCCATTGAATTAATTCGCCATCAACTTCAATTTGATATTTAGCAGGGCGTGGGGCACGCTTTTTAGGTGCAGGCTTTGCTGTTACTTCACCTAAATCTTCAATTGATAAACCGCTATTTTCAATTTGAGCTAATATTTCAGCAATGCGGGCATTACGCTCAGCATTGGCTTCTAATTCAGCTTTTTCATCTTCTTCTCTTTCTGTAATGATTTTTTCAAGCTTAGTAGAAAGTTCACGTAATTCATCTAGTGATAACTCTTTTACAGCAGCTTTAAAACGACGACCATGTGTCAAAATTTCTAAAAAGTCACTCATATCAATGTGCATCCTAATGATTTTAATTAATAAGTATCTCAAGTAATTCTGTGATGATTAAATAATACCTATCAATACTCTAAATTGGTTAATTGTTATCAAACTAGAGTGTAAATTGATGCGACTATTTAAATTGTTAAAACAAAAAAAGATAGTAAAAAAAGCACGGTTACTTGAATTGCTCTTAATAATAGAAAGTAAATTTGATTGGATCAAATAAAAAAACCTTTAAATAGGCAAATTTTAATTAAAAAGCGTTAATTAAGTCTAAAAGTAATATTTTATTTGCATATATAAGTTATTTATCAGCAGTCTCTTAACTAAAAATTATATAAACAAGTGTTTGACTTTGGTTGACGTTAACGTTAACAGGACGTAAAGTTATGCCATATTGCATTGGCTGAAGCCAATGTGCCATCCACATACATTGAAGGTGTAGAAGGAAATCCCATGAAAGTATTGGTGCCTGTAAAGCGCGTAGTCGATGCCAATGTGAAAGTCAGAGTAAAAGCTGATAACACAGATGTTGATACTGCTAATTTGAAAATGGCCTTGAACCCATTTTGTGAAATCGCGGTAGAAGAAGCCGTTAGACTAAAAGAAGCGGGAAGTGTCACAGAAGTTGTAGTGGTGAGTATTGGTGCCAAATCAGTACAAGAGCAGTTACGTACTTCAATGGCTTTGGGTGCTGACCGTGCCATTCATGTGACGACTGATGAAGATTTAGTGCCGTTATCAATTGCTAAAATTTTAAAAGCGGTTCAAGAAAAAGAACAAGCTGATGTGATTATTTTTGGTAAGCAATCAATTGATGGCGACAATAACCAGACAGGCCAAATGCTTGCTGCTTTAACTGATATGCCACAAGCAACATTTGCTTCTGAATTAACATTAACTGCTGACAGTGCTGAAGTGACTCGTGAAGTTGATGGTGGGTTACAAACATTAAAAATGCCGTTACCAGCGGTGGTGACTGCGGACTTACGCTTAAATGAGCCTCGCTATGCTTCATTACCTAATATTATGAAAGCAAAGCGTAAACCACTTGAAACCTTATCTATTGATGACTTGGGTGTAAGCCTTAAAGCACATCAAAATGTGATTAAAGTGACGCCACCTGCAGAACGTCAAGCAGGTGTCATGGTGAGTTCGGTGGCTGAACTTGTTGAAAAGTTAAAAAATGAAGCGAAGGTGATCTAATTATGGCTATTTTAGTATTAGCAGAACACGATAACGCAAGTTTAAAATTAGACACGGCCAAAGTCGTTAGTGCAGCAACCGCAATTGGCGGCGATGTCCATGTGCTTGTTGCTGGTAGTCATGTTGGTGCTGTGGTTGCATCTGCACAAGCACTATCGGGTGTGAGTAAAGTCCTTGTCGCTGACAATGCTGCTTATGAAGCGCAAATGGCTGAAAACCTTTCTAAGTTAATTGTTAATGTCGCCAGTGATTACGATTACGTGCTAGCTGCAGCAAGCAGTGTAGGTAAAGATACACTTCCTTGTGTGGCAGCATTATTAGATGTTGCGCAAATTTCTGAAGTCGTAGATGTGGTGAGTGCTGACACATTTGTACGTCCTATTTATGCAGGTTCTGCATTGGCGACAGTACAAAGCTTAGATGACAAAAAAGTGATGACGGTTCGTACCAGTGCATTTGATGCTGCAGGCAACGATGGCAGTGCTGAAGCGGTTAACATTGATTTTGTTGCAGAAGCTAAGACTGTTTTTGTTTCGCAAACTCTCACAGAATCTGAGCGCCCTGAATTAGGCAGCGCTGGAGTGATTGTTTCTGGTGGTCGTGGCATGGGTAGCGGTGAGAACTTTGCTATTCTAGAAGCATTAGCTGACAAGCTAACCGCTGCCGTTGGCGCTTCACGTGCCGCTGTTGATGCTGGCTATGTTCCTAACGATTTACAAGTCGGTCAAACAGGTAAAATTGTTGCTCCTGATCTGTATATCGCTGTCGGTATATCTGGCGCTATTCAACATTTAGCGGGTATGAAAGACTCTAAAGTGATTGTGGCTATCAATAAAGATCCTGAAGCGCCAATTTTCCAAGTGGCTGATTATGGACTTGAAGCAGACTTATTTGATGCGATTCCTGAGTTAACTCAATCTTTGTAATTATAAACTGATTGTAGAAAAAGGTTTTTGTCTTTTAGGCAAAAACCTTTTTTTTGGGTCGCAGTTTATGGCGTGATTATTCGATAGTTTGTTTTAGTGTCAGTGCGCATTAAATGACATTGTTTTTCAGCTTTATCATTGCTAAACCTATTGAACGATATAAATACATCTGAATTAATTCAATAATCAGATTTTTTAAGCATATTAATCTCACTGTCGTTAATTGATGGATAATTCTTCGCTTGCTAACAATTCGTTACGGTGTCGATATCGTGTTGTGTTGTTTTTTGATTGTGATGTTATTTCTCACAAGATAAGCTAGTTTTATCTGGTAATTAACCTCGTGCTTATGTTTGTATGGTCTTGTGTCGCGGCAGTGAGCTTTTATAAAGCATTTAAACTGTCGTATACATAAGTAGAGGCGCATCAAATATCAGTATGGTTAAGTTGGTTGATACCAATAACTTAATTTGAAAGGATTTGGTGCCGAAGTGAATCGGTACGATCAATACCATTTGCTGGGGCAGTTTCCGAAAGGGGCTGCACTGTCATAGTAATTTTTATCCGTGAGGATAAAACAATGGATATCGATGTTGATATCGATATTACTGTGGAGTGCTACTGAAAAGATTCTTGTCTTCGCTTTATGCGATGTCTTGCCTTATCAGTTATCCTCCATTCGTACTCAACGAAGAAAATATATAAATGATGATAACAAGTTATGCCGATTCGGCACTCTCTCTTTTGCCTCCTGTTGTGGCAATTGTATTAGCAGTAGTTACACGCAAAGTACTTCTTTCATTAGGTTTAGGTATTATTGCTGGCGTGATATTGCTGACTGATTTCTCTTTTACTGGAGCTGCAAGCCACTTAGTGAGTACTGTCACCAGTTTAGTGTGGGATGACGGCGCACTCAATGCCTGGAATTTACAAATTATTGGCTTCTTGGTAGTGCTGGGGATGATCACCGCTTTAATTACCGTGAGTGGTTCAGCACGTGCGTTTGCTGATTGGGCACACCAACGTATTCGCAATAAACGTGACGCCAAACTCATGACCATGTTCTTAGGTTGTGTGGTATTTATCGACGATTACTTCAACAGTATCGTGGTTGGCTCAATCGCACGTCCTATTACTGATCGCTACCATATTTCACGTGCAAAACTGGCCTACTTGTTAGATTCAACAGCTGCGCCAGTTTGTGTTATCTCTCCAGTCTCAAGCTGGGGGGCATACATTATTGCCCTAATTGGCGGTATCTTAACGGCACATGGTTTTGCTGATACAGGCCATTTAAGCGTGTTTTTACAAATGGTGCCGATGAACTTTTATGCCATTTTTGCGCTATTACTTTTATTGTGTGTTGCTATCTTTGGTTTAGACATTGGCCCAATGCGCCAACATGAGCGTAATGCGCAAAAAGGCGAACTCTTTGACGAAAGCAAAGGGTTACCTCCAGGCGCGACCGCTGATTTACCAGAAGCTGATACAGGTAAAATCATGGGGTTATTCCTGCCGATTTTTGTGCTTGTGGCGGCAACTATTTACTTTATGGTTTCAACCGGTGCTGATGCGCTGGCGGGTGAAGGTTTACCATTTAGTGTTTTAGGCGCATTTGAAAACACTGAAGTCAGCGAATCATTATTTTACGGCTCATTAGTGGGTCTAGTGGTGACGATTGCATTAACCATGCAGCAAAAAATTAGCACCAGCATGATGTTTACTGGAATCAAAGTTGGCGCTAAGTCAATGTTGCCAGCTATTTATATCTTGTTATTTGCTTGGACAATTGCGTCAGTGATTGGCGAGCTTGAAACGGGTAAATACATGGCGAGCTTGGCAACGGGTAATATTCCATTTGCATTACTGCCTGCAGTGCTATTTTTATTAGCTGGTTTAACCGCATTTTCAACCGGCACTAGCTGGGGGACATTTGGTATTATGTTACCAATCGCTGCCGATATGGCGATGGGCAGTGATAGCACTATGATGTTACCAATGCTTGCCGCTGTGCTTTCTGGTGCGGTATTTGGAGACCATTGTTCACCGATTTCTGATACCACTATCTTGTCTTCGACAGGAGCGAGCTGTCACCATCTTGACCACGTTATGACACAATTGCCTTACGCGATAATCGTAGCGGTTATCAGTATTGTGGGTTATACCGTGCTTGGTTTCTCTGGTTCTGTTGCGATGGGCTTTATTACGTGTTCTGTATTGTTCGTATTAGCAATCTTAGGACTAAAAATAGCCACTAAGTAGTCCTAAGCACTTGGATTTAGTTTGTGACTTAATATGAGCTCGACTTGTTAAAGTCAGATCCCAGTTTAGGCTAAAATCTAACAATAAAAATGCCACTCAATTGAGTGGCATTTTTTTGCTCGTTAACCAGAGCTAAGTTACTTTAAGCCACGGCGCTCAAGCAAGCCGTCAGTGGTAGGGGCTTGGCCTCTAAAGTTTTGATAGGCTTCCATTGGCGGCACACTATTGCCGACTTCACGGATAGTTTTTCTAAACTTCATACCGATTTCTCGATTCAGCCCACCTTGAGTTTGCACATAAGCAAAGGCATCAGCAGCAAGAATTTCACTCCACATGTATGCATAGTAGCTAGCTGAATATCCCCCAGGGAAGGCATGAGCAAAGTAAGTTGAGCGGTAACGAGGTGGTACTGCTGGTAAGTCGACACCATGTTTTTTAAGCGCAGCAGCTTCAAAGCTTTCAACATTTTGCAGCGGCGCGTCAGCATCCAGTGCATGCCACTCTAGATCAAGCAGCGCAGCTGACATGTATTCTAAGGTGTCGAAGCCTTGGTTAAAGCTTCGAGAAGCTAATAGCTTTTGCAGTAAATCGTCTGGAATAGGTTTGCCTGTATCGTAGTGTTTAGCGTAGTTTGCAAGTACTTTAGGGTGCGCAGCCCAGTCCTCTTCAAAAGTTGAAGGGAATTCAACGAAATCACGAGATACAGCAGTACCTGCTAAAGATGGGTATTTCACTTTAGAGAACATACCGTGAGTACCGTGGCCCATTTCATGGAACATGGTCGTCGCTTCATCGTAGCTCACAAAGGTTGGCTGGCCTTCTGGCGCCTTTTTAATGTTCATGACATTTACGACGACAGGTTTTTGATTTAATAACTCAGATTGACCGACAAACGAGCTCATCCACGCACCACCACGTTTACCTTCACGAGCAAAGTAGTCTGCATAGAATATAGCCATGCTACTGCCATCTTCATCAAACATCTCGTAAGCTTTTACGTCTGGGTGATAAACCGGTAAGTCTGGACGTGGCTTTAATGTAACACCGTACAATGCTTCTAGGGTAAAGAATACGCCATCTTCTAAAACACGATTGAACTCAAAGTAAGGTTTAATAGACGCTGAGTCGAGGTCATATTTTTCCTTACGGACTAACTCTGCGTAATATGCCCAGTCCCATGGTGCTAGGGTAAAGTTACCGCTAGTTTTATCTATCATGGCTTGTATATCAGCGGCTTCTTTTTGAGTGTTTTCCACCACAGATGGCACCATTGAGCCAAACATGTCGTAAACCGCTTCGGGCGTTTTAGCCATCTGCGGGGCTAAACGGTAATCAGACCAAGTGTCAAAGCCAAGTAGTTTGGCTTTTTTAGCACGAAGCTGCGCTAAACGAGCGACTAATGAAGCGGTTTCGTTGTCACCCGTTAAGCCACGGTTTGCTGACGCTTCCCAAACTTGCTGACGCAGCTCACGGTTATCTAATTGAGCTAAAACCGGTTGGCGTGTGGTATTGGTGATATTGAGTAGATATTGGCCTTTAAGTCCTGCCGCTTCAGCATCTGCTTTTGCTGCTGCAATAGCGGATTGTGATAAACCTGCCAGTTGGGCTTCATCGTCTACTTTTACTGCAATTTCCTTGCTGAGTCTTAACAGTCGTTGTGCAAACTCATTGGTGAGTGTTGATTGCTCTTCATTTAATTCACGAATCTTTTGTTTTTCCGCTTCAGTTAGCTTGGCGCCAGCGAGCACAAATCGCTGATGATAAACCTCTACTAAACGAACTTCTTCTGCAGTTAACGAGCTGTTATTGCGAGTATCATAAATTGCTTGAATACGGCTGAATAACTGCGGATTTAAATTAATATTGTCTGAATGTGCCGCCATCTTCGGCGCCATAATGCCTTGTACTTTACGTAATTCAGGGTTGCTGTTTGAGCCGGTTAAGTTATAGAAAATACTCGAAGTGCGAGTGAGTAATGCACCGCTCTTTTCCATAGCGACAATGGTATTTTCAAATGTCGGTGAGGCAGGGTTAGCAGCAATTTTGAGAATTTCTTGATGGTGCTGTTCAATTCCCAGTTCAAGCGCTGGCTGAAAATGCTCATTATTAAGCTGACTAAAGTCAGGTGCTTGGTACTGGAGTACGCTTGCTTGCATCAATGGATTTTGAGTTTGCACTTGAGCGCCCTGAGTGGTGTTTTCTGTTTGAGTATGACTACAACCACTTAATGCGAGTGTTGCAGCAATCGCGGCAGCGACAATTGTTTTATGCATTGTGTTTCTACTTCCTTAATTATAATTGTTTATGCAATTTATCAATTGTTTCTTAATCGTATATGAAGATTTTGTCGTTTCGTGATGCCTGTATATGTTGTGCTGGTAGTGAGCTTGAAAACTGTGATCTAATTTATTGCAAAATGTAAATTATGTTAATGGATGCTTGTTTGGAATACATTCTTTTCATCAGCCATGCTTTGGCTTTGTGCGATATTCTCTTGAGAAACGAATAAGGAGTAGGGCGAGTTAACCATCAAAAGGGAAAGCAAATTAACTGTGATGGTAAAGGGGATTCATCATCAAGGAATAGTGCTAGCAAGTTCACGCTATTTAATCCTCACATGCCTTATCTCTAAATCGATTCAATGGTAGACTAACCTCGATTATAACAATAAGGATCTTCTGTTTTGGCACAACTCTATTTCTATTATTCGGCAATGAATGCCGGCAAATCAACTTCGCTTCTCCAATCATCTTATAACTACCGTGAACGTGGCATGAATACGCTTGTTATGACAGCGTCAATTGATGACAGATACGGTGTTGGAAAAGTGGCGTCTAGAATAGGGATTGAAACAGATGCTCAAGTATTTGGAGCAAACGATAATTTATCGACCATGATTGAAGCTGAGCTTGAATCTCAGCAATTACACTGCATTTTAATTGATGAGTCCCAGTTTTTAAGTAAAGAACAAGTGAAGCAATTAACTCATGTGGTGGATAATCTTGATATCCCAGTATTGTGTTACGGCCTGAAAACGGATTTCCAAGGGGAGCTGTTCAGCGGTAGTCAATATCTACTCGCTTGGGCAGATAAATTGGTTGAGTTAAAAACCATTTGTCACTGTGGTCGCAAAGCCAATATGGTCGTTCGTCTTGATGGTAATGGTAAACCTATGCGTGAAGGTGAGCAGGTTGCTATTGGTGGTAATGAAAGCTACGAGTCAGTGTGTCGTAAGCATTTTAGAGAATTCATCTGGGATTAGTCATTAAAGGTTATTTCCAGAAACACAAAAACAGCGCCTAAAGGCGCTGTTTTTTTATAAAGCTCACATAGATTGCTTGTATTGAGTCAGACTAAAAATCAGCTTCATCAAAGGTTGCAATTTGCGCGCTGCTCATTTCGACTTGCTTGCGTAAACTGCGCGTTTGGCATCCCCAATATCGCATATAAAACTCGGCTGTATTTAACTTAGCTTGATAAAAATCAGACTCATCTGTACCTGCATCAAGGGCGGCAATTGAAGTCGCTGCAATTCGTGCCCACATCCATGCAAGGGCACTAATGCCAAATAACTGCATATATGGCATTGAGGCTGCACCAATCATATCGGGATTTTTAGCCGCTGACTGTGCAATAAATCCTGTGGCTTTTTCTAAATCCGTGGCTGCATCCATTAACCCTGCTAGGTAAGGTTTCATCGCGTCATTATTACTATGTTCACCAATAAAGCCTTTAACCATATCTGACCATAATGTCAGTGTTGCGCCTTTATCTGATAATAATTTACGACCAACAAGATCGAGTGCTTGTACGCCATTTGTGCCTTCATAAATCATCGCAATTCGAATATCACGTACAAATTGCTCCATACCCCATTCATTAATATAGCCGTGTCCGCCATAAATCTGCTGAGCATCAACACAAGCTTTAAAGCCTTGATCGGTCACAAACCCTTTTACGATTGGCGTAAAAAGGGCTGCAAGCGCTGCCGCTTGTTTAGCTTTTACAGGGTCGCTGTGTCGCTCTGCCTGATCAAGCCATAAAGCCTGTTGGCCCATTAATGCACGCGTTCCTTCATTGAATGACTTTTGAGATAACAACATACGACGCACATCACCGTGAACTAAAATCGAGTCTGCAGCTTGTTGTGACTGTTTAACTCCAGAAAGCGCTCGGCCTTGAATGCGCTCTTTGGCATAAACCAGCGCATTTTGATAAGCGATGTCAGATACGCCTAAGCCCTGAATACCAACGCCAAGGCGAGCTTGGTTCATCATAGTAAACATGGCTTTTAGACCTTGATGAGGTTCGCCAACCAACTCTCCTACAGCGCCATCAAACACCATGACACAGGTTGAATTACCATGAATCCCCATTTTGTGCTCTAACGCACTGGCACATAACTGATTGGCTTCACCTAAGCTGCCGTCATCGTTTACATGAAACTTTGGCACCGCGAACAATGAAATACCTTTCACCCCTTCTGGTGCATCAGGCAGCTTGGCCAAAACTAAATGGACAATGTTTTCAGCTAAGTCATGATCCCCTGATGAAATGAAAATTTTCTCGCCACTGATTGCAAATTTGCCATCAGCAACGGGGGTTGCTTTAGTACGAAGAAGGGCAAGATCGGTTCCAGCATGGGATTCAGTTAAGTTCATGGTTCCAGTCCATTCACCACTGACTAATTTTGCTAAATATTTTTGTTTCAGTGCATCGCTTCCATGGACATGGATGGCTGAATAAGCGCCATGGGTTAACCCAGGATACATGGCAAAAGCCATATTGGTGGCGGTTTTCATTTCGGTGGCAAAGGTGCCAATGACTTCAGGTAAGCCTTGACCGCCATATTCAGGATCGCAGGTGAGCGTAGCCCAGCCATCATCAATGTATTGTTGGTAAGCCTCTTTAAAACCTTTAGGCGTAATGACGTTGCCATCTTTAAGTTGGCATCCTTCAAGATCGCCTGATGCATTTAAAGGTAACATGATGTCGGTGGTGAAATCGGCGACGCCTTGCAAAATAGCGTCGGTTAGCTCTGGGTCTATTTCATCAAAGCCTGCGAGTTCGGTTTGATCATAGATAGATAGCAGCTCAGATAGGATAAATTGGTAATCACGCAGTGGGGCTTGATAAATCGGCATAATACGGTCCTTTGTTTTTTGCGTTTTTTCGCACCATAGTTGTGGTTGTTGAGTCGTCGTGGTTGTTATTAATTATTGAATAAGTTTTTCAGCGACTGGTTATAACTTAGTCTACTTTAGCGAACTTTGAGTAAAAACTCAGTTAATTTAAGCGGTAATAATTTGTGTTGCTTGAGCGCCATTATCCTTCATTCATTTCTTGGTTTTATTAACGCAGATTAACCAATAATTTGGTGGCGCTGCCAGAATGCCATTGCATGCTTCAATACTAAGCTTGGCGCTTCTAGTTGAGGGTAATGACCAATATCATGCAGGCTGATAGTATCTGGAGTATCAATCAGAGTTTCATATCGCTCAAGCATATCTTGGCCAGAAATAGGATCATCTAGTCCATTAATGAAGCGCATCGGCGTTGGGTTATCAATAAGCGCATTGACCCAGCGGTCACGATTCACCTTTCGCTCTTTCATGTATTGAATAAGCTTATGAAATACTCGCTCACCTTGATGATGTTTAATCAATTGCCAATGTTTTTGTAGTTCACTTTCTGAAATGTTGATTGTGCAAATGGTATCAAAGTTACGTTTAAATGCTTTGAATCCCATTCGTTTAGCGACTAAAAAGCCGAGTGGGCTTAATAACAATCTTTGGATAAGAATTGGGTGAATCACTTCAGGAAAAATACCGCCGTTTAATAACACTGTGCTCAGTATTCGATAATTGGGTTGATTGAGCTGTTGCCTCGCCAGTAACTCTTGTGTGACTGTGTTGCCATAATCATGAGACAAAATATGCACATTAGTTATCTTGAGTGACGCGAGTATTTGCTCGATTAAATTGGCTTGAGCGGCGAACGAATAGTGAAATTGGGTGGGTTTATCTGATAATCCAAAGCCAATCATATCTAAGGTAATGACATGAAACTGAGCGCTGAGACTTTGCCATATAGGCTGCCAATCATAACTGCTGGTGGGAAAGCCATGAATCAGTAATAACGCGGGATTATTAGTATCTCCTGCATGTTTTACGAAAATAGAATAGTCAGCTTCTTTGGCAAAAGAAAATTGCTGAAAATAGCTATCTTGTTGCCAGTCAGTCAATGTCGGCATGTGAACTCCATTTACCTTTTGTGCCAAGTTAACCTGATTAGACCAGTTTGTAAAATGGCTGATGACTTGGATAAACGAACATGATTTCTGTGACAAGTTCAGTTAAAAATGAATAGCGATGAAAGCAATAAGCGGGTAGCTCGGTCTGTATATAGGTGCTCAAGCAAGGCCGAATTAAAGGCCGAATTTAAGAGAGCGTTTAAGACAGAATTTAGATGACTTTTGCGTTAAATCATTCTTAATATTTCCGGGGTTTGTCTGTATGAATGTGATTGATATTCACCATAACGGTGACCATATAAAACTCGCCAAATGGCTACTATTCGCTGCGGCAGTAATACAAGCTGTTTTATTGTCATCGCTAGCATGGGGCGCTGATGAGCAAGGTGATAAAGGGTATCAATTTCCCAAAGCCGCCGATTTTTCGCTGTTTGATGCTAATGGTAAACAATGGTCACTTGAATCGACTGCTGGCAAGCCCGTTGTTATTCACTTTTGGGCGACTTGGTGTCCTTACTGCAAAAAGCTGCAACCTGGTTTAGAAAGATTACGGCAAACTTATCAAGATACTGATTTAGAGATGGTAGCGATTAGTTTTCGTGAAGATAAGGGCGCACAACCGCAGAGCGTGTTAAAAAGTCGAGGGATAGAGATGCAAACGCTGATAAACGGTGACAGTGTGGCCGACTTATATGGCGTTAAAGGTACACCAACTACCGTATTTATAAACCGAAGTGGGGAAGTGGTGTGGGTGACACAAGTGTCCGACCCTGACTCGCCTAAACTAGCTCAAGCCATAGAGTATATCCTTACGCCGTAATACCGTTTAGTTATCCTTTTATAAGCTAATAAAGTCGTAGCAAATTTAAGGGATGTTTGCTCTGCGACTTAAATAGTAAGCCGCAGAGCCTGTATTAAACGATAATGCCTGAATCTGTTTTTGTTTCATTAGCGATGCTGTTATTAGCAGATGCTTCGCTGTCAGATTTCATTGATAAGGGCAGTTCTCTTGCTTGTTCACGTAAGAAGTCCATCCCAGCTAAAAAGCCTGAGAACATTTTCAAACCAATAAATTGACCTGCCGGTGTGGTCACATAGTTACTGCCTTGTTTATTCAGTGCGCCTGCTGAAATCAAATAACTCATCTCAAGTGGGAACGCTTGCCACAATGTTTTACCTGTATGTGCTTTAAATTGGGCGTTATCCAATAGTCCATGCCCCATCATCATCATTAAATGATGTTGTAATAATGCTTTGTTATCTAATGGTTTGGTGTAGCTGGTTCCGGTTTGATTAGATTGGATACGCTCAATATAGTCAGGGATATCAAAACTTGAGATCCTGAACTGCTCGCCAAAACGCCCGAAAGCACCAGAGCCAACACCGAAACAATCTTCGCCATCTAATACATACTTATTTTCAACGGGTTGGCCAAAGTTACGACTGAAAGTCCATGGGAACTCCATAATATACCGCTCAGCCAGTGCTTCTTTTACCGCTAAAAATTGTGGCCAAAGTTCTTCGGGTTGGCCAGCAAGGCAACCCGCTTTTTTACGGTTTTGACCAATGCCTACGGTAAGCGGATAAGTGGTGATTTGATCTGGGCTGAGACGAATTGTTTGGGCTAAATCATTGGCTACAGTCTCTGGGGTCTGCATTTTAAAGCCGTACATCATATCGAGATTAACCGTTGGTATTACTTCAATTGCACGGCTAACGTATTCGGCTTGTTGTAATCCACTACCAAATTTTTCAAATCGACCACTGGCCTTTAAAATCTTGTCATCAAAGCTCTGCACCCCGATAGACATGCGATCCACTAAGCCTTTAAGTAAATGCGGATTACCTTCTTTAAAGTATATCGGGTCGCTCTCGCAAGAGACTTCTCTTATCGTGGTAATAGATTTAATCAGTTCGATAGTTTTGATTAATTCATCTTCTAAAATCGTGGTCGTGCCGCCGCCAATATACACTCGATTAAATCGGTATCCTTGCGCAATTACTGTGCGAATTTCTTGTCTTAGGGCTTTAAAATAAGTTTTAGCGACGCCTTCATTAAACTTAATTTTGTGGAACGAGCAAAATCGACACAATGTATGACAAAAAGGAATGTGAATGTATAAGGTCTCAATCGGTTTTTCTGGTACCGCTAATTGCTGAATCCCATCTAAAGGCACTGCATCTTTAAGACTTAGCGATTGTTTGATGGTGTGTCCCATGACCCAGTCAAGACTATTTGTCGCAAGATTTAATCTTGAGTTTGATAGGTAGTTTTTCATAGGCGTTCCTCAAATTATTGTCATGACTATTGGTTTTGTTGAGTCCAATAAGGCAGCTTTGCTGTTGATGACTTGTTGAATATCAGACTAGAGGAGTCAAAGAATAGAAAATGATAGCTCTCGCAAGAAAATACAATTAGCTACATAAACTCGGTGTTCTTGTAGTAAAAATTTGAACGGTATCACTTAAATAGTTCGTTTATGAATGGTTTTAGCTTGTTTGGAAGTGACAAGTGTTATGGTTTTTGTCGATAGATTTACAGATTTACTTCATTGAGGAGGATAAAAATCCTTAATACTAAGTGTATCTTGAATTAGTAATATTTAATGTATTGGCAGCTTTATCGCTTTGGTTGACTGTTTTTTGCTCATTAATCTGTTCTAGATCACTTTTGTTTCATCGCTAAATAGCGTAGATTACGTGTCGATTGTATTATTTTATAAACTCTACGTTTTATTTTGGCAACATTCGAGAGGGCAATATGGAACATCGTTGGCAAATAGCAATATCAGCAGGTCTACTCGCAGCGCTATGGGCTGGGGTTGCCGATGTTTTCCAGTTAGTGACTTGGGTTGGTTTTTTAAGCTGTAGCACTTTTTTTGCTCAAACAGAAACTGGCCTTAAAGGCATGCTGATGGCCATGAGTACGAATCTGTCAGGTGTTTTTTGGGGTTGGCTTATTATCTCGGGGAGTGGGTTCTTTATTTCACCGATGGTAGGTTACGCATTTACCGGTGTTGCCACTGCTGCGATGTGTTTACAGGCGAGTTATCAAAAACTGGCGTTTATCCCAGGTGCGTTTATTGGCTGCTGTATTACATTTGCATTAGGCGCTGATTTAGCAGCTATTCTACCGCCATTATTATTGGGCGCCATGCTGGGTTACAGCATGAGTTTATTGACCAATCAACTTATTAGTATCACACCGAAAATTCAGGGGTTATTTACTGCAGCCCCCGCTAAAGATGCTTAATTAACAACTCTTTTTATGTAAGTCTAAAGTGATACGTTTTTGAGCGGTGAAAACCCGCTCTTCGGGCGGTGTTTTACTTTAAATACGTTAAAGGTACTTCTAGAACCATTTTTATTTCTTTTTTTATGTGCGGTTTTTATCCTTTAATCTCAGTCGTTTGTATAACTTTAGACTGACTTGTTTCTTTATTCTTTTTTATATTCACCGCTAATGAACTGATAACTTTCAGATTTATATTTTTCCTGCTTTTATAACCCTTTCGACTATACTCTTAAAGCTTAATTTGGTTAAAAAGTGACCAGTGAATTAAGTTAACAATTAGGAGTGAACGACATGAACAAGACCTTAATAATTGCATTATGTGTTTTATTTAGTAGTTCTGTATTTTCAAAGGATAGATTAGAAGTATATGAAGATTACGATCTCGGCAGCGAAATCATGATGATGACCACGGTAAAAGTGGATCCCAATATGGGAGATATTTACTTAGCGGGTTTACGCAGTAGCTGGGTTAAAGCAGTAAATATTCAAAAGGAGCTTGGCTTTATTAAAGATTGGAAAATATACGGCAGTGATCTGGCAACCAGTGGTGACTTTAATATGTTGCTGGTGGTGACTTTTGACAATGCCGCTGATATTGAACCCAATAAGGAAAAGTACAAACAATTTATGCAGAAATGGAGTGATTCGGATGAAAAAATGTCTAACGAAATCTCTGCCAAATACCCAGAAGTGAGAACCTTAACAGGGGAATATAGAATGCGAGAAATTATCTTGAAGTAAGATAATCGGGACTTGTTCATGATTTACTGACGAGTTTGAATAGGTTCCGACTCGGATGCTACTTTGGCATCCATGCTTCATATACGCCTTAATTTTATTGTGTGTTACTTTCGCCCAACATTGAAACACTTGATGCAAAATCGCTATGAAATCGTTATGTATACTGGCGCTTTACTCGCGTTATTTGTTTAAAAATGCCCCAATGTTACTCGTCAAATTTACTCTTAAAAGCAAACTCGCTAGGATGTCGCCTTTTATTTTCTAACAAGGTCCATCATGAAGTTTGTCACCGTCTTTGTTTCAATCATGCTTTCTCTGGTTATCATTTTTACACCTAAGGCCAATGCTGCGCCTGAAGTCGGTTTAATGGTAGGTAGCGACTCAGGCATTAATGTAAAAATGAATGAGTATAAGTTTGGGGTGGGTTTTGATGACTTTTCATTTACCTTAGATAAAACATTTAATTTTAACGATCACCCACATTTTTATTGGGGCGTGGGCGGCAAGATTGCTGATAAAAAAAATGATGATATTAAATTGGGCGCAAGAGCGGTATTTGGTGCTCACACTAAAGTAGAGCGCTTTACGTTTTTTATTGAAGCACAACCTACCTTGTACTTGATTGATGATGTTAAAGTCGAATTAGAAGCCATTGGCGGCGTGAGATATCATTTTTAGCAGTTTGTTAGATAAGGAGGGAAGCAAAACCCCTTGCTTCCCTAAAGAATTATTTTTTAAGAATGGCTACTTGAGTTTATTGCATGTGTATTCGCTACTAACGACCAATTAATGTGTCGTTATTGATTAACTCGTAATGATAAAGCCTTAATTATGGTGGGGTAATAAAACTCAGCAGATTCAAGCATGGCGTGTATTGCGCATTCTTAAAGGTGTAGATTGAACCTACTGAGTTAGCTTGTGTACATTGTTTATTGACGCTGGAATAACATCTGAGTATCAACGTCGCCATCACCATCTTCGTCGATATATAAAAGCAATGTATTGCCTTGTGCCGACATTGATAGGGAAGGCCCATCTTCACCGACAAAGTCAGTTAACCCTGTATCCCCATTACTATCAAACGTTTGGGTTACTGTGACCATATTGCTTTCACTATCGATACTGTAGGTTCCCCATTCCATGCCTGACTCTTCGGCCGCACCATCTAGGTCTATTTCTGCATGAATGTATGTTCCATCATCGTTAAATAACAACATCAACAAGTCATTTTCATCACCGGGTTGATCATCGGTTGCTTTTACTAACCAGGTGCCGACAACACCCTCGCTGCCTTGCTTATCAAAATTAAGTGTTTCATCAATTGAGTCATTGGCATCTTCGTCGATTGAAAGGACTAATTGTTCTTCCATAACTTCGGCAAATAATAAAGGTGCACCATCTACGTCAGTAAAATCAGTTAAGCCTGTATCGCCATTTTCATCAAATGTTTGACTGGCAATAACACGGTTGGTTTCGCTGTCACGGCTGTACATTCCCCATTCCATTCCTGACTCTTCCTCTTCATCCTCTGAGTCAACTTCAAAATGCGCATAGGTGCCGTCGTTAAAAAACACTAACGTGAGTAAATCATTATCGTCATCTGGATAATGCCAAGTGCCAGTGATACCGACCTGAACGCCATTCGCCGCAACTTGTTCGGTTAAGTGGTCGACAGCATCGTCTGCATCAACTAAGTCTGTTACAGCGGTATCTTGACCGCCATTTTCAATAGTGGTTTTAACCGCAGGATCGTCGGCAAATTCATCTGTGCTTAAATTAAAATCAACTGGTTCAGCTGTTGCGATAGCGGTATCGGTAATGGTAATCCCATTGGAAGTATCGCCATCTTGGTCAAGCGTTTGTAGCAACCTTGCGATGTTTACTACTTGATTGTCATCAACACTTTCAGATGCCGCAATATTAAAAGGGGTGACAATTCCTGATGCTGGTGTTGCAGGGAAGGTTAGGTCGCCGATAAAGAAAGTGACAGTTTCACCTTCAAGGTAATTATAATTACCTTCTTCATCAGTGACTCCAGATTGAGTTTCTGTTCTATATCCAATACCGATAACGGCACTATCGATAAAGATACCTTGGGTTGGTGTGGGAGCGGGATCTTCAACCTCTGGTTGCGGTATTTCAGCTTCTGGTGCTGGCTCTTCTGAATCATCACTACTACCACAACCCAGCAATAGACCTGAGATAAGTAGCGCTATTAATTTCTTAGACATTTTTCTCTCCTTAGAAGTTTGTCAAATCACTGCTTTATGTCAATAGATGACAATCTTTAAGCCTAATATAAAATGCAAAACTTGCACGATTTAACTCACAGAATTAATAGGCGATATTTAACGTTGAATATAATAACGAATTTGAGCTAATTTACTGATTTAATGATACATTGTGAGATTTATAGGTTGATTAATCTTGATTAAAAACAACCGCTATCAACCAATAGACTGATTTGCACTGAAAGCAGTTAAAGCATGACAATCGCTGACTGTTTCTAGTAAAGCACGCTGTACTAGCGTTTGAAGAAGTGTCGAATTCGAGTTACAGCATTGAGTTTTTGGCTTTGCTTATTCGTAAGTAGGTCAGGCTGGAATTGAGCAATTAATCGATATAAATGGTAGTGAGTGACTTTTTTGGCCACATACCAATCAAGACGGATGATTGAGCCGCGTAAAGTAGAGCGTTCGAAATCTACTAAGCCTAATTTATTCTGATTATCAACAATGATATCTCTTATGGGTAATGCGTGCCGAGCAACACCTGCATCGAGCATTTTATTGACTAATTCAATCAAATCTTTCAAGTTATCACGGGTTAGATGTGCTGGTGTTTTACCCGAAATTTTTGACATCACCAGTGTTTTGTTTCTGTCATCACAGTCGATTAAATTGGGGACTCCATTAATATTTTGAAGTCTAACTAATGATTCTTTTTCGATGTTATAACGACTAATGTATTTACGGTAAGGTTTAAAGTGCTTCTCTACTGAGTCTTTACCAATCGTGAGGTACATTTTTTCAGTATCGTAAATTCCATTTACTATATGTGTCTGGGTTTTCATTGGGTTTATTGCTTGTTACAGAATTATTTCATTTTATTTTAGTTTAAGCCTCTTCGGTATGGGACTTTTGGTTGAAGCTTAGTAGTGAATTTTACTTTGCTTAAACCCTGAATTGTTACTTCGGTAACAAAGCGGTGACCTGCCAGAAACGATAGCCTTATATCTGCAATCAACACCGTTTTGTTGTTAAGAATGCAACTGGAATAGGAGTCACTCACTACATGTATCTCATTTTTTGAGAGGATGACAATAAGTGGAGTAAGAGAAATACACCGTAATGTTGCAGCTTATTACAACAACAAGCTGCATCTAGTTTTTTTGGGGGAGGTATAAATATGTGGTGTAAAACAAATACACCGAACTGTTAAAGCTCATTTCAACAAGCTGTATCTAGTTTTTTGGGGGGAGGTTTAAAAATGTGGTGTAAAAGAAATACACCGTAATGTTGCAGCTCATCACAACAACAAGCTGCATCTAGTTTTTACAGAGGGTTAGAATATGTGGAGTAAAAGAAATAAACCGTAATGGCGCAACTCATCACAATCACAAACTGCCTCATGCGTACTTGGGATACCTTGTTGGCAATATGGGCTGACATATAACCGCCAATCAAAGTACCAACCAGTACCGTAACCCCCTCGAACCACGCAATTGCATCATTGTAGATAAATAAAATAATAGCGATTAAGGAAACCGATGAAGAAATGACTAGCTTAATGCCATTCATCGCATTGATATTAGTGTGCCCAGCTAATGCCAAATAGCTTAAACCGATAATGCCTAACCCCGCATTGAAAAAACCGCCGTATATACAGACAGCTAGTAGCACTAAAAATAACATTACCGCGCCCAATTGAGAGGCATACTTATGTTGATTCGATAAACGACTGAAAAAGGCATTGATTCTAGAGCCAAAAATAAACAGTAAGGTTGCAAATAATAGTAACCAAGGAATCGCTTGTTGGAACACGGTCTCTGGAGAAATGAGTAATAGCCATGCGCCGAAAGCACCACCAAATAAACTGGTGATGATAATGGTTTTAATCTCTTTTTTATGAGCAAGCAGCTCTCGTCTAAATGCAAATGCACCACTGAGATATCCAGCAAAGGACGAAAAAGTATTGGTTGCATTAGCCATAATCGGTGGCACGCCAACAAATATTAATGCAGGGAAAGTGATAAAACTGCCGCCGCCAGCTAGCGAGTTTAAAACGCCGCCAAAAAAACCAGCAAGTAACAGTAATAAAATATCAAACGTCATGAAATTAGCCTAACAATGGCAATAGGGCAGAGCCTATTTGGGAAGATTAACCCCCTATCTTACATGCAAAGCGGTAATTAAAGATTAAATTACAGCGCTCTTTTGCCACATAATCGATATTTTTTATATACGCAGACATATGAAGTAAGCATCCTAGAAGAGTAGAATACGCAAACTCTTTTGATTTCTCCTAAAGGGTTATTCGCTAAGTGCTAATCAATATTTAACTTATTTACAATTGATAATCATTCTCATTTGTTGCGATTTGTTTTAGTATGCTTTCGTTTTTAATAACAATGCATTCTATACCGTCACAAGGAAATGATATGACCAACATGATTAAAGCTACAGCTGCACTAGGCGTAATGTTAATGAGCCTAAACGTTAACGCAAGTGAGTGCGAACTAACAATTACGGCCAATGATGCGATGCAATTTGATAAGAAAAGTTTATCAGTGCCAGCGACCTGCAAAGAAGTGACCTTAAACTTACATCATTCAGGCAGTTTACCTAAATCAGCAATGGGCCATAACTGGGTACTAAGCACTGCTGACAATGTTCAAGCTATTGCGAATGACGGCATGACCGCAGGTGCTGATAACAGCTATATAAAAGAGGGTGATGAAAGAGTGTTAGCCCATACTGACGTTATTGGCGGCGGAGGCTCAACATCAATAACGTTTAATATTGAGGGGTTAGATAGCAAAGCCGCTTACCGATTCTTTTGTTCATTTCCAGGTCACTGGGCGATTATGCAAGGCAGCTTTGTGATAGAAGCCTAATATTGTTTAATGTGACTCTAGCTGGGATGCTAAGAGTGACCATGGCTTAACTGAGGCTATGTCGGCGTCGATAGGCAGGATGCCTGAATGTCATGTGGTGCATGGATGCACGAGAATGACCAGCCTCCATCACGCAAATGAACTTAACGCATTCAGACACTTCCAACGGAGATAATTGAACCTGCGGGCTCAAGTGAGGTAGTTAGGAAAGTTTACTTTGACTCCACTTATGGTCATTTATTATTTTTTGTAGGGAGGATTGAGAATTATGAGATAATATAAAGCAATAATTATAGTTTTTTAGCTTGGCTAATCAGAGCATTAACAGGAGTATTGATGAAAGGACAATGGTTAGGTTATTTAAAAGGTTCTAACGTCGCATTGGTGACTATGAATGTTGACGAAAGAGAAAATTCGTATAATGGAGTAGCCTATTTTGTCGATCAGTCTAATACAATTCCTAGTCTTTCCATACATTTTGAATTGCTAAAAAAGGACATATTTCAAGGTGTCGGAGAGTGTAATAGTGAACTTATTCACCCGCTTGATTCACGTTTATTGACCCCAACCTCTTGGGAGTTACTCAAGGATAAATACATTGAATCGCAAATTCCTAAATCAGTAAATATTAAGTTCAAATTAACTAATCAAAAGCTAAATGTAAGTGCTAAAACTGATATTGACACAAATGTAGATGGTGAACTTGAAGTATCAAATCTTAAAAGTGGATCAGTTTTACCATCAGATTTGAAGTCATGGAACGATTTCAAACAAATGATAATTAACAGTACTGATCGCTCTTTATATCGTGGACAGAATGAGCCTTGGAAATTACAAACAAGCTTTCATCGTCAAGGTCGGAATGATTTAACTCGTTATTTGAGAGAAGATATTCCCGAACTTCATAGATCTTTATGTAATAAAACAAATCATGTTTTCGATTTGTCTAATTCAGAAGAGTTCGGTGCTCTTATGAATTTAGCTCAACATCACGGTTATCCTACTCCGTTACTTGATTGGACACTATCACCCTATGTAGCAGCTTTTTTTGCATTTAGAGGGATATCTTCCGAAGATGCTAAAAAATCCCCAGACAAAAAAGTTAGAATCTATATATTGTCGAGTGAATGGCGTCAAAAAGTTGCACAAAATCAGAATATAACGTCTGGTCAAAGGCATGTTTCAGTAATTGATTTACTTGGAATAGAAAATAACCGAATGATTCCTCAGCAAGCTACAAGTTCTGTAACTAGTGTTGCTGATATTGAATTACACATTAAGACAGTTGAGCAATCTTTGGGTATTGATTTTTTACATGCAGTCGACTTACTTTGGTCTGAAAGAGATAAAGTTGTGAAAGAATTAACATTGATGGGAGTGACAGCAGGATCTTTATTTCCAGGATTAGATGGAACATGTGAAGAATTAAAAGAGAGAATGTTCAATTAGAATTTAGTTGATGCTGAATAAACTTTATTTTCTAGTAAAAACAAACCTGCCGATTCAACAATCTCCATTGAAGTGTCCGATGACGTTAAGTCAATTCACGTGATGGAGGCAGGACGCCGACATAGCCTCAGTTGAGCCATGGATGGCGAATCTGAGGCGGTAGTGAATTGGCTTAGCTAGTCAGAGGAAAAACACTTCGTTGGAGCGGGTGGGGGTTCCAAGAGGGAGTTGCCGTCCACTCCCTTTTGGTCTGGTGTGGGCGAAGCGCCACGACGTTAATCTTTGAAAACTCAATCCAAACGCAGTTTGGTGCTCTTAATCTTTCAGAGCAATTGAATTGCGAATCACCAACAAAAAAGCGAACCTCAATGAAGCTCGCTTTTGATTTTTTTATCCAAAGTTAAATTGAATCAAACATTCAATTTAAAACACCATTTCTGGTACATGCTCTGGCACGACCAACTTACCCGCAGTCTTTGATTGGATCTCTTCAACTGATACCCCTGGTGCACGCTCTAACAAGTGGAATGCGCCGTCTTTGATTTCCATAAAGGCAAGGTCAGTCATTACGCGTTTGATGCAGCCGTAACCTGTTAATGGCAACTCACATAGAGGCAGTAGCTTTGAGTTACCTTTTTTATCTGCGTGCATCATGGTGACGATAATATTGTCAGCGCCAGCTACTAAATCCATTGCGCCGCCCATGCCTTTAATTAACTTTCCAGGGATCATCCATGATGCAATTGAACCATTAACATCCACTTCAAATGCACCTAGTACGGTTAAATCCACATGACCGCCGCGGATCATGGCAAAGCTTTCTGCTGATGAGAAAAATGATGCGCCATCAACAGCGGTGACCGTTTGTTTACCTGCATTAATTAAATCAGCATCAATGGTGTCTTCGGTTGGGAACTCGCCCATACCCAGCAAGCCATTTTCAGATTGAAGCATGACGCTCATGCCGTCTGGAATGTAATTAGCGACTAAGGTTGGAATACCGATACCTAAGTTAACGTAAAAGCCGTCTTGCATTTCTTGTGCTACACGTTGAGCAAGTTGTTCTCTTGATAAAGCCATGTTCTTGCTCCTTATTTTGCAGCCGTGTCAGTTGGTTTGACAGTACGTTGTTCGATGCGTTTTTCAAAGCTTGCTTGTATGACGCGGTCAACATAAATACCTGGGGTATGAATGTGGTTTGGATCTAATTCACCCGGTTGGACAATCTCTTCTGCTTCAACGACCGTAATCTTGCCCGCAGTTGCCATCATAGGGTTAAAGTTCGCTGCCGTTTTACGAAAGATCAGATTGCCCATCGTGTCAGCTTTCCATGCACGAACAAGGGCAAAGTCAGAGGTCAGTGAATCTTCAAGCACATAATGTCGGCCTTTTATTTCACGGGTTTCTTTGCCTTCAGCAATAGGAGTTCCGTATCCAGTTGCGGTAAAGAACGCAGGAATTCCAGCGCCGCCAGCACGGATTTTTTCAGCCAATGTGCCTTGTGGAGTCAAGATAACGTTTAACTCACCCGATAACATTTGCTGCTCAAACGTGGCGTTTTCGCCCACATACGAGGCAATCATGGTGGCGATTTGACGTTCTTTAAGCAGAAGGCCTAAGCCGAAATCATCAACACCAGCGTTGTTTGAGATGGCGGTTAATCCTGTTACACCCATTTTTACCATGTGGTTAATTAACCCTTCTGGAATACCACAAAGGCCAAAGCCACCGACCATGATGGTCATGTCATTGGTGAGTCCGTTTAAGGCTTCTTCGTAGCTATGAACGACTTTATTGAGTCCTGCCATCATCTTGTCCTTTTCTATCTTGCGTTAAGTGCAAATTATTGGGGCCAGAATAACCTTGGTTATTCACTGCAAATTGCTTGAGCAACTTTTGAGCCCGTTAGTCGGCCTAAAGCGGCGCTAATTTGTTGGCCAGCTTTAGCTAATTTGTGTAAGTCGATACCGGTTTCAATCCCCATACCATGAAGCATGTATACAACATCTTCTGTCGCTAAATTGCCTGATGCACCTTTAGCGTATGGGCAACCACCTAGGCCGGCCACAGATGAGTCAATCACACTGATGCCCGTGTCTAAACAAGCTTGTATATTGGCAAGCGCTTGGCCATAGGTGTCATGGAAGTGTAGCGCCAGTTTTTCAACAGGCACTAACTTAGCCACGGCTTCAACCATCTTACGGGCTTTAATGGGGGTGCCAACACCAATGGTGTCGCCAAGTGAAATCTCGTAACAACCCATTTTGTAAAGTATTTCAGACACGCGAGCGACTTCATCAATCTCAATGTCACCTTCGTAAGGACAGCCAAGGACACATGAGACATAACCTCGTACTGGAATGTTACGGGCTTTAGCCATTGCCATGACTGGCTCAAAGCGTGCAATAGACTCTTCAATAGAGCAGTTTATATTGCGCTGACTGAAAGTTTCTGATGCTGCGCCAAAAATAGCCACTTCATCTGCTCCAGCGTCAAGCGCAAGTTCCAGCCCCTTTAAGTTAGGGGTTAAAGCGGAGTAAGCAACATCTGGCTTGCGGGTTAATTGCTTAAAAATATTACCCGAGTCGGCCATTTGTGGCACCCATTTAGGGGAAACAAAGCTACCCGCTTCAATTCGCGTTACACCTGCATCAGCTAACTGGTCGATGAGCGTTAACTTGTCTTGCGTGCTGACGGGAAGCTCATTTTGTAATCCGTCACGGGCTCCAACTTCAAAAATACTGACTTTATGCGGCAACATTATTTACGCCTTATGCTTGTTCGGCGTCAGCCGTTGGTTCGACATTTAAAAGCTGAACACCATCGGTGACGAGCTCGCCGCTTTGAAAATAAAACTCACTCACTACACCATCAAAAGGGGCTTCGATGGTGTATTCCATTTTCATGGCTTCCATGACTAGAAGCCCTTGCCCTTCAACGACGGTTTCACCGACTTCAACCAAGTGTGTTACCACAGTGCCATTCATCGGGGCTTTTAGTTTTTCTGCGCTATCAACTGTTTCTTCGGCTTCTTGGGCGAGAACCGCTTTAAAGTGATAACTACCAGAAGGTAAAAATAGCGTGAACTCATCGCCTTCATGGCTAACTGGTACTTTACTTTTATGACCGTTAATTTCAGCCAGTAAGACCTCATCTTTGATGCTGCCAGCCAGTTTAAGGGCTTGACCATTTAAACCAAGGTGCAGCGAGTCTCCTAAATCAGTTATCACTAGGTTTTGCAGTTCGTGTTCGCCATCTGCGCCTGTGACATGCAGCAATGCAACATGATGCACATTGGCACTGTTGAGCCTAAAGCCGCTGACTTGACCCCAAGGCGAGTAAGGATCATCGCTATTGGTGGCATTGATTTTTGCAGCTTGTTGACGGGCCAATACCTGGTAAAGACCGGCTAATGCCAGTGCATTTTCAGTTTCATCGGTGACATCGCCAATTAAGCTATTTGAGTAACGCTCAATAAAGTCAGTGCAAAAGTCGGCTTCTGCAAAGGCTTTATGTTCGGCAATATTGGCTAAAAATTCGATATTGTGTTTCAAACCGCTGATTTGGTAAGAGCTTAATGCGTGGGTTAAACGCTGCAATGCGCGAGGGCGAGATTCGTCCCATACAATCAGTTTTGAAATCATCGGATCGTAAAAGTTACTGATGGTATCGTTTTCACGGATACCCGAATCAATGCGTACATGACGGTTTTGATCAGGCTCACGTAGGAAGTTTAATTTACCGGCAGCTGGTAAAAACTCATTACGGGGATCTTCGGCGTAAATACGAACTTCAAAAGCATGGCCGTGAACCCGCACCTCATCTTGAGACAAAGGTAATTCGCTGCCACTTGCTACCATCAATTGCCATTTGACTAAATCTTGCCCTGTGACCATTTCTGTCACTGGATGCTCAACTTGCAGGCGGGTGTTCATTTCCATGAAGTAAAAGCTTTCATCGGTATCAAGTAAGAACTCAACCGTACCAGCGCCAACATAATCAATAGCTTTTGCTGCTGCGACTGCCGCTTCACCCATTTGTTTACGCAAACTATCACTTAGACCTGGTGCTGGTGCTTCTTCGACCACTTTTTGATGGCGACGCTGAATTGAACAGTCACGGTCGGATAAGTAAATCGTGTTGCCAAAAGTGTCAGCAAAGACTTGCACTTCAACGTGACGAGGTTGGCGAAGGTAGCGCTCCATCAATAGTTTGTCATTGCCAAATGATGATGCAGCTTCACGACGTGCTGAGTTAATGGCTTCAAGCACGTCGGCCTGGCTTTCAACAATGCGCATCCCTTTACCACCACCGCCATAAGCGGCTTTAATGAGCATTGGGTAGCCAACATTTTTTGCTTCATCAAGTAATGTCGCATCGCTTTGGTCATCGCCATGATAACCAGGCACTAATGGTACATTGGCCGCCCCCATAATGATTTTAGCGGCACTTTTGCTGCCCATGGCATCAATTGCATCGCTACCTGGACCGACAAATGCAATGCCATTTTGTTCACAGTTGCGAGCAAATTCTGCATTTTCTGATAAAAAGCCATAACCAGGATGAATGGCTTCAGCGCCTGATTTTTTAGCAATATCAATAATTAAATCAGCTTTTAGATATGAGTCAGCAGGGGCACTGCCACCGATGTGAAATGACTCATCAGCCATGGCAACGTGACGGGCATTGGCATCAGCGTCAGAGTATAAAGCGACTGTGCGTATGCCCATATCTCTGGCGGTGTTAATAATGCGACACGCAATTTCACCGCGATTAGCAATTAATAATTTGGTAAACATTACTGAACTCCTTGTGCAGCAGTCTTGGTGCTTGCTTGGGGGCTTTTATCGTTATTATTTTTGCTGGCAGTTGTCCAAGCAGCAGGGCGTTTTTCAAAGAAAGCGTTAAGACCTTCTTGACCTTCATCAGAGACCCGAATACGGGCGATTTGCTCACTGGTGTAGGCAAGAGTGTCGTCGTTAATTACACCATCTTCGAGGTGAGATACTAAGGTTTTAACCCATGCCATGCCTTGGGGGCTATTCGCGTTAAAAGCATCGATAAAGGGTTTTGCTGCGGCATCTAAATCATCATTAATTTCGTGAATAACTTGATGAGCTAACGCAACGTCAGCACTAAAACGTTCAGCTGTGAGCATGTAACGTCTTGCTTGGCGGTTCCCCATTGCTCTGACGACATAAGGGCTAATCACCGCAGGGATAAGGCCGAGTTTGACTTCGCTTAAACAAAAGCTTGCACGCTCATTGGCGATGGCGATATCACAGCAGCATATAAGGCCAAGTGCACCGCCAAAGGCTGCGCCATTGACTAAGGCAATGGTCGGTTTGGGAAATTTGTCTAAAACATGCATTAATTTAGCTAGCTCATGGGCGTCATCGAGATTTTGCTCGAAGTCCATTTGAGCTTGTTTGCGCATCCAATTAAGGTCTGCGCCTGCACTGAAGTTTTTCCCGTTGGCTCGTAGAATTAATTGATGGCAAGTTTCGTTATTGGCAAAAAACTCAATGGCGGTGATCATTTCATTAATCATCACTTCATCAAAGGCGTTATGCTTTTCAACACGATTAAGTATTAACTCACCAATACCTTGGTTAAGCTGACATTCGATGTGTTGAAAAGAAAGCGGTAGTGTCACTGTATCAGTCATCATGTACTCCTATTGTTAAACCGCAATTACATGCGGAATACACCAAATTTGGTATCTTCAATAGGCGCATTTAGTGCCGCCGATAAAGCAAGACCTACCACATCGCGTGTTTGCGCTGGGTCGATAATGCCGTCATCCCATAATCGTGCACTCGCATGATATGGATGTCCTTCTTTGTCGTATTGCTCAACAATGGGTTTTCTAAAGGCTTGTTCGTCTTCATCTGACCATTCTTGTCCCTTACGAGCTAAACCGTCACGACGAACGGTAGCTAAAACGCCTGCAGCTTGCTCGCCGCCCATGACGGAAATTCGGGCATTTGGCCACATCCACATCATCGTTGGCTCGAATGCACGGCCACACATGCCGTAGTTACCTGCACCATAACTGCCGCCAATAATCACGGTAAATTTTGGCACATTGGCACAAGAAACAGCTGTCACCATTTTAGCGCCGTGCTTAGCGATGCCTTCATGTTCATATTTTTTACCGACCATGAAGCCAGTGATGTTTTGCAGGAACAATAATGGGATTTTGCGCTGACAACATAGCTCAATAAAGTGAGCGCCTTTTTGTGCTGACTCTGAAAATAAAATGCCATTATTGGCGACAATACCGACAGGGTAGCCGTGAATACGGGCAAAACCACACACTAAGGTGTTACCGTAATTAGCTTTGAACTCATCAAAGTCAGAGTCATCAACGACACGAGCAATCACTTCTTTTACATCAAATGGCTTTTTAAGGTCGGTGCCTACAATGCCGTAAAGCTCGTTGATATCAAATTTAGGTGGTTTCACTGGACTTAGCTGCGCAGCAATGTCTTTTTGATGATTAAGGCGGGCAATGGATTTACGAGCAAGCTCTAATGCGTGATCGTCATTTTGCGCTAAATGATCTGCCACACCAGAAATTTTGGTGTGCACTTCAGCGCCGCCAAGCTCTTCTGCTGTGACTTCTTCACCTGTAGCTGCTTTAACTAATGGTGGCCCAGCTAAGAAGATGGTGCCTTGCTCTTTGACGATAATTGATTCATCAGCCATTGCTGGAACGTATGCGCCGCCTGCGGTACATAGCCCCATAACCACTGCCACTTGCGGGATCCCTTTCGCTGACATTTGCGCTTGATTGTAGAAAATACGGCCAAAATGATCTCGGTCAGGGAAGACTTCATCTTGGCGCGGTAAGTTTGCCCCGCCAGAATCAACCAGATAGATACAAGGAAGATGACAGCGACTTGCAATATCTTGAGCGCGTAAATGCTTCTTCACTGTGATGGGGTAGTAGGTTCCACCTTTGACTGTTGCATCATTAGCAATAATCATACATTCAACGCCGCTAACACGACCAATACCTGCAATGACCCCAGCCGCTGGAACGGCTTCATCATACACCTCGTATGCTGCAAATTGAGAAATTTCTAGAAAAGGTGAACCTGGATCGAGTAGCTTTTCGACACGTTGGCGAGGGAGCAATTTACCTCTCGAAAGATGACGTTCAAGTGCAGCGGGGCCGCCACCTTGTTCAATCTTAGCGAGTTTGAGTTTTAGGTCGTCTACGATGGCAGCCATGTCATTATGTTTGGCTTTAAATTCATCGCTACGGGAGTTAATACGGCTGCTCAGTTGCGTCACAATGCATATCCTTATTGAATCAAGTGAGGCGTTAGCATGGCTGAGACAATGGGGGAAACTCTCAACCACGCTACGCAAAACACTTTCGATTTACCGATTAGTTACGGATGCCCGCCGTTTGAACGGCTTAGGTTATGTGCTTACGATAGCGTGTTGCTATCTTGACTATTTTGTTTCGTTAAACAGTTCACGGCCAATTAGCATGCGGCGAATTTCTGATGTGCCAGCACCGATTTCGTACAGCTTGGCATCTCGTAATAATCGTCCTGTGGCATATTCATTGATATAGCCATTGCCACCGAGTAATTGAATCGCATCTAACGCCATTTTCGTGGCCAACTCTGCACTGTATAAGATAGCGCCAGCGGCATCTTTACGAGTGGTTTCACCGCGATCGCATGATTTCGCCACGTTATAAACGTATGATTTTGCTGCATTCATACCGGTGTACATATCAGCAATTTTGCCTTGGATAAGCTGAAATTCACCGATTGATTTACCAAACTGTTCACGCTCGTGAATGTAGGGCACAACGATGTCCATGCACGCATTCATAATGCCTAATGGGCCACCTGATAATACGACACGTTCATAATCTAAGCCGCTCATTAATACTTTTACGCCATTGTTTAGGCCGCCTAGAATGTTTTCTTCTGGGACTTCACAATCTTCAAAAACAAGCTCACAGGTGTTTGAGCCACGCATTCCGAGTTTGTCTAGCTTTTGAGCGGTGCTGAAACCTTTAAAGGTTTTTTCAACGATAAAAGCGGTAATGCCGTGAGGGCCTTTATCGATATCGGTTTTAGCGTAAATCACTAAAGTGTCGGCATCAGGACCGTTAGTGATCCACATTTTGTTGCCATTTAGAATGTAGCGGTCGCCTTCTTTACGGGCATGAAGCTTCATCGATACCACATCGGAACCCGCATTAGGTTCGCTCATGGCTAAGGCACCAATGTGCTCACCACTAACCAGCTTAGGCAGGTACTTGGCTTTTTGAGCAGCATTGCCGTTACGGTTAATTTGGTTAACGCAAAGGTTTGAGTGTGCGCCATAACTAAGGCCAATTGAAGCTGATGCGCGGGAGATTTCTTCCATGGCTACAACATGAGCAAGGTAGCCCATATTAGCGCCGCCGAACTCTTCAGGTACGGTCACGCCTAGTAGTCCCATTTCGCCTAATACTGGCCACATATGGTTAGGGAATGTATTGTCTTGATCGACCTGCGCAGCAATTGGTGCGATTTCATTTGTTGCGAAATCATTGATGGCGTCGCGAAGCATATCCACGTCTTCGCCCAGGCCGAAATTAAGGCTTGTGTAGAGTGATGTCATTGTCTTGTGTCCTGTTGAATATTAGGTACTTTTACCGTGAAACTATGTTGTTTCTTAGGCTTATAATTTTTATGTTGAGCTTTGTATTGGTTAAGCATCAGTTCTTAGTGACTAATTGCTTGGTTTAACGTTATATCGAGTCGATGAGTGCGACGTTTTGAGCTTAGTTGTTAATTGTGATGCTTTGAGGGGGGCTCCCCCCAATTATTTAATCTTGTTCTAGCGCCGCTCGGCATTGCTGCTCTGCAGAATTCAGCTCCATGAGTACGACTTTGATGTCATCCATTTGCTGCTGCAGCGAAGCTTTCTTTTCTTCTACTAAGTCGAGCATGGTATGTAATTGTGACGTACTGCTTTTATCCGCATCATACAGTTCGAATAACCGACGGGTTTCAGCTAACGAAAAGCCTAATCGCTTACCACGCAAAATCAGTTTTAGACGAACTCTGTCTTTTAAGCTGTAAATACGGGTTTGCCCACGGCGTTTAGGTTTAATAAGCCCTTGGTCTTCGTAAAAACGAATACTCCGAGTCGTGATATCAAACTCTTTTGATAAATCACTAATTGAATAGGTTGATTGTGGGTTTATGTTCGCGCTCATCATCTCACCAAAAATACGTCTTTTGATGCAAGATATATGAAGTTTACGTAAAGGTAAAGTTTGTCGCCGGTTTGTGACGGGGTTTCGCTTGATGAAGTTGTAAATTGAGCTTGCCAATACTGAGAAAATCTCAGTTTCGGTGAGGTGAAAAGGCTTGTGTTTAATTGGGCTAAGTGTAGCAAATTTTTGCTGCTGTTTATCATGAAAATTTATACGACTGTTTTAATTTCAGGTAGTTAGTTAATTATTTCTATGCAAATTGCAGCGGGATTTATCGCTATTTCTATATCCCTTGGTCTAATAGGGTTTATTTTTTAACCACGCCATAATGAAAAAATTATGATCAGAAATAAAAATATCAATTGCGAATAAAAAACTGATAGAGGAATAGCATATGGCTGGATTAGGGATGAAGATGCATCAGCAATCTATACAAGATAAGCAGACGTTTTGGCAACAAGCATCACAAGCAGTGACTTGGTTTACCCCCTTTAACACTGTGTTGGACGAGTCAAATGCCCCTTTTTATCAGTGGTTTGCTGGTGGCAAAATGAACTCTTGTTTTAATGCTGTCGACAGGCATGTTGAAGCGGGTTATGGCGATCGTATTGCCATCGAGTATGTGAGTCCTGTGACTCAAAATCACTACAGCATTACGTATAAAGAATTGTTATCTCAAGTCAGTCGTTTAGCAGGTTACATGGAATCCATTGGTATTAAAAAAGGCGATAGAGTCGTCATTTACATGCCCATGGTGCCAGAAACCGCCTATGCAATGTTGGCTTGTGCTCGTATCGGTGCAATCCATTCTGTCGTTTTTGGTGGCTTTGCTGCTAATGAACTTGCGACTAGAATTAACGATGCTAAGCCTAAGCTAGTGTTATCAGCATCATGCGGTATCGAGCCATCTGGTGTTGTTAAATACAAACCGCTACTGGATGAAGCGTTAGAGCAAGCGACTCACCAAGTTAATCATTGTGTCATTTTAAATAGGCCACAATATCAAGCTGAATTACTGAGTGAGCGCGATGTTGATTGGCAGCAAGCAGTAGCAGGTGCACCATTAATTGATTGTGTTCCCCTTGAGTCAACTCACCCTTTATATGTGTTATATACCTCAGGTACCACAGGGCAACCAAAAGGAGTTGTAAGAGATAACGGTGGCCACGCAGTCGCCATGATGTGGTCAATGAAGCATATTTATAATATTGATGCGGGCGATGTATTTTGGGCTGCATCGGATGTGGGGTGGGTTGTAGGCCACTCATACATTGTCTATGGACCGTTAATGGCGGGAGCGACAACCTTAATGTATGAGGGCAAACCCGTTGGCACGCCTGATGCTGGGGCTTTTTGGCGAATTATTTCACAATATAACGTTAAAAGTTTTTTTACCGCTCCTACGGCCATTCGCGCAATTAAACGAGAAGACCCTAATGGTGATGGATTAGACGGCGTTGATTTGTCTTGTCTTGGGCAAGTCTTTTTAGCGGGTGAGCGTTGCGATCCTGATACGCTTTACTGGGCGCAAGAAAAGTTGAACAAGCCAGTGATTGATCATTGGTGGCAAACTGAAACTGGTTGGCCAGTTGCTGCCAATTTAATGGGAGCCGATCCTATTGAAGTTAAAGCAGGATCGCCAGCAAGGCCAGTACCGGGTTACCAAGTTGAAGTACTTGATGCTATGGGTGAGCAAGTGCCTGCCAATGAAAGCGGTAATGTCGTGATTAAATTGCCATTACCGCCAGGAAATCTCACCACGCTTTGGAATAACGACAGCCGTTACGTCGACAGTTATTTATCCATGTATGACGGTTATTACTTAACGGGTGATGCTGGTTACATCGATGAAGACGGGTATCTTTATATTATGAGTCGTATCGATGACATCATCAATGTTGCTGGGCACCGTTTATCGACAGGTCGATTTGAAGAAGTGTTATGTCAACATGATGCTGTGGCTGAGGCGGCAGTGATTGGTGTGCAAGATAAACTTAAAGGCCAAGTGCCTCTAGGGTTAGTGGTATTAAAAAATGGTGTCGATATTTCTGATGAGCAATTATATAAGGAGTTATTAGCCTTAGTTCGCCATGAAATAGGTCCTGTTGCCTCTTTTAGATTGGTGAGTGCGGTGCAAAAGCTGCCTAAAACCCGTTCAGGTAAAATATTACGGGCGACGATGCGTAAAATTGCCGACAATAGTGCCTTTACTGTGCCTGCCACAATCGAAGATCCCATGACTTTAGATATTGTGCGCTCAGCGTTAACTAAGATGGGATATGCCGATGCGTTAGCAAAGGAGCTCACAGCCTCTTAAGTTACACTGTGGTATAGCTGTGACAAGAATATGCGTTTGGGAGCAAGCTGAGCTTAATCTACGCTCAGCTTTTTTTGATGAGTTTTGCGCCTTGATGAATAATTGCCTGAAATCTCGTGTAATGCTGCGGGTTTGTCGCTAAAAAGTGACTAAATATGGCATGACTGGCGAAGCGACATTATTAGTCTAAAATGAGAGCTAAACACTGATTTTATTATTTAATTTTACTTTGCATGATAATAACGACTGCAATTTAGTTTTATAATAAGCTAATACAATCCGTTTTTGTTAGCAGCTTATTCGATTAAAAAGGTTTTAGCATTCATGATTTCCAATATTAAAGAATTGCCTGAAAAAATTAACACTAAAACAAGTCGTTTGTTTTGGTTGACGGTATTCACTGGCGGTATTTATCCCATTCTTTGGTTGTTTGCGAAATACCCTAAAATGGATGATATCACCTCAATTCGCACTGCTGACGATAGCTTCGTGATAACTATTGCTGTGTGTTTTGGCCTTGGCGGCGTGCTAACCCACAGTGATATGGGATTATTCGGATTTGTCGGAAATATGATGCTGCTGATCGCATTTGGTCTTTATGTTTTTTGGTCTTTTCGTGCCAGAGCGGCGATTCAAGATTATGCTCACGTTAACTTCGATATTGATTACAAGATGAATAAGTTTTTCACGGTAATTTTTAATATTTTTTATATTAATTACTGCATAAATCAATTACCTGAAGAACAACAAAAAGGCCATCCTACCTATGGCAAAGGCTCGATTAATATTACTGAGCTAAAGTAATCCTGTTTCAGTATTTTGAACATAAAAAAAGAGAAGCTTTACGCTTCTCTTTTTTATGTTTCTGACTTAATTTTTATGAACTGGTATCAAATTATTTAATGAACAGTTTTGTGCGCTTTTAGTTTGATATATCTGCAATGTGTTGTTTTATTGCTCTTTTGTGTTTGCGGTTTAGTGTAAACAACATATGACGACAAGCTGAAAAGTAAGCGATTTTCTAGCTCATTTTACGTAAAAACTTATCAGGTAATATACGGAGGATTAATTGAATCATCGCCCAAGGGTAACTCGGCACATAACAATTTGCAGGTTCCTTATTGATTGCTTTGACCATCGCTTTGCAGCCTGTTTCAGCATCGACCATAAATAATGCCCCATCGGCGTGATCGTTAATTTCTGTTTTAATGTAACCAGGGTGTACGCAAGTAACCTTAATCGGTGTATTCATTACATCTAACCGCATGCCTTCGGAAAGCGAGCTTAATCCTGCTTTAGTTGCTGCATAAACGGTCATTGCTCGTCTAAAACCTCGCAGTGCACTAATTGAGGAAACTGTGACTAAGTGGCCCGCGTTTTGTTTACGGAATATACTCATTGCAGCTTCACACTGAGCTAAAGCAGCGATGAAATTAGTTTGTGCAGTTTGTTTATTGGCTTCAAATAATCCTGTGCCTATTGAGCCACCTTTTCCCATACCTGCATTCACTATGATGCGATCAACTTGCCCCATTAACTGAGTAAATTGCTCAAAAACGTCAAACACCTGTTGATGGTCATTGACATCTAGCGGTAATAACCAGACGTTGACGTTTGGATTAATCGACTCGATTTGACTTTTTAATGCATCTAATCGTTCGGTTCTACGAGCACAAAGTCCTAGATTGCAGCCTTGTTTAGCAAACTCTATGGCCATACCTTGACCTAAACCTGAGCTTGCCCCTGTGATAATGATATTTTGTCTATGCATCTTGATTCCATTCTGATTAAACACGAACAAGAAAACTTAACGTTGTTTCTGTGTTATTTTTATCGATAAATTTCTTGCTGTTTTCAACCGATTGGATGAGAAAAGAGCAAAAGCTCAAATTATCTTGCGGACATTCCAAACAAGTGTCAAATCTGAGTGAATAATAACAATGTTATTTAAACCATGGGCCGGTGAAGAGATTACTGCTGAAATCTTACGGAACCAGTATCTCGAGTTGTCAGGTGTATTTAGAAATGGGCCTTGCGATGGCTTTTGCGTGTTTTGTGATTGAAAGGGAAGCGATGGCAAAGCACGGTAACACCAGCCATTGTGGCTGGTGTATAGAGTAAGGTTTCAGTATTTAGCTTATTAGTCTTTCTGGTATTTTGTTTATTTGTATTAGGTTAACTAACAATCTGGCAATCATTTTAGCGCTCAAATTGACAAGCTTTAATGCAGCCATTTGCTCCTGTGGTGATTAGCTCGGCAATTTTGTTTTTTACACATTCAGATAGCTTACGTTCAGACTTTCTGGTTTGCATGTAGAGCGTCATATTGGGCTTATTACGCATTAATTCTTCACGTTCTTTTCGTGGGACAATTTGCGCTCTGATGGTGTCATCATGGGTTAAATAATCTACCGCACCTTGAGATACCACTAAAGTAATAGCGTCAGTGCCGACTAAGAAGTCAGAAATTTCATTGAGGTTGTTTGTTTTAGCGGCAACGAGTAATTCTCTTTGACGAGAATCGGCAAACTGTTTTAGCGGTGTCGCTTCAAGTTCGCTATTAAAATGCAGCACTTCAGTCAAAATTACAGGGTAATTAAGCACACGATCTAAAATTGGCTTATACATCTCATCCCAAATTGGGTGGTTTTCTCTTGCGACTACAAAGGTGTCGGTAACTTCACAAATTTTCTGACTTTGTATGCCAACATGAATGGACGGATTGCAGGTAATGACGATGTCGCAATGACTATTCAATAACATTTCTTCGTCATTTGCGCCGTTGTCTTGCAATACTGCAGATTTAACGCAGGGTTTCATACACGCGTTATTACATTGGCAGTTATACAGTTTCCTTAGCACGCCATTTGTAAAACCAGAAGGCGCATGAATGACAATTTCACTGTTAAGTGTTTCGATGCTTTTATCTATTTCTTGTGCAAGATCGATATGGTTGATTTCAATACGTTTAAGGATAGGGTAAAGGCGCTGAGACTTATCGGTTATTTCTAAGCCTGACACTTTTTTGATAAACAAGGGATCATCAAAAGCTTCTCGTAACCTAGACAGGCAACGACTTATTTTTGATTGGGGAACGTTAAATGACTCAGCTGTGAGTTTACCGCTTTGAAACTCGTAAAGTCGAAGAAATACCAGCAAAGTCATGTAATCAAGATGCAGAAGACTTTCTTGTGTAGTTGTTGGCTTCATATATCACACTTAGTTGGAATCATGTATGAGTAATGTACCAACTAGGAGGTAATTTAGGAGTTAAAAACTAGATAAGTTTTACCTTAGTCACGATAAAGCGGCGTTTTTATTCTTGAAGTGTTAACTAACGAATAAGATTAGCGAAAATCAGTCAAAAGTTTATTCTGTACATAGCTAAACTGGCTAAATATAAATAAGAAATTTAGCCTATATTGATTTTATTGGGGTGTTATTGCCTTATAAACGGCATATAAGGCAATAACGTTTACCTAAGCAGACCACTCAAATGGATCATGGTCAGCCAACACTTTGGCATAAGTGTTGGTCATGGTTTTTATGGAGAAGTAATAACCATGAGTTTGGGTTTCATGATTCTTGGCATCGGCTTGAAAATGAATGTCTTCACACCCCTCTGTTTGGCTAAATTTATCAATTAATGTCGTTAATTCACTGAGTTCAAGTTTATAAGGTGGATAGCTAAAGTTAACCGCTGCAACGAGTTCGCCCATTGCTGAATAACGGCGAATATAATCCGCCATTGTTTCAATTAACTTATCATCTTTTACCCCAATCCATTGGATGGCGTAACTTCTTACAATGAACCTTTTAGAATAAAAATAGTGCTCTTTTTCTCCCGTTATAATGGCGATATCGTGATATTGGCTATCTTCAATCAATTGTTGATGAGCGAGTTCAACATCTTCTATTTCTACATCAAGGCCTGCGACAGCAATAACTTGCTCGGCCGTCACCAGACGACCGTCCTTACTTAGCAAGCGAATATAATCAACCAGTTCAATCATATTTGATTTACCTATGCTGGTAACAACGCCAAGCTTTCTAGCTTGTCAGCGACGTAACCCAGTTTGAATTTTTCTAATGTTGCACGAGTCGGTACGCCAGTATCCTTATCCCAGCCCATTTCAGCGTAAAACATGTCTAAGCCTATTTGGATATCGTCTCGATCCATTTTAATCGTGCCTTCGTCGCCGAAATTCTTGTCATGATCTAAGTCATAAACCCATTCAGACAAGACATCATGTTTATTTCGCTGATCGATTTCATTCATTTGCAACACGGTAAGTGCGCGGTGCAATTGCAAGACACTTTCTGCCATGGCGTCCAGTTCGGCTTCTGATGTTTCAATACCTGTGACAAGGCTGAACATTTGTGCTTCGATTGAGCTGTCACCGATATAGTCTCGATTGGCATCTGGTGAGACAACGAGTGGGAACATCCAGTTACATAGGGTTAATGAATCATGTAATACATTTTTCACTAAACACCATTTAGCAAATTTTGCTTTGGAGGTGTTCATTGCTGTGTAATGTTGAACTGGATCAAATGCGCCTTCGCCCCATAGTGACGCGGCTACTTCGGCGATCTTGGCGTGGGGAAGGCCACAGTTAATTAAGTTGATGTGCGAGTGACATTGCGGATCACGGTTAAATACTGTGTTTAGCAGTGCTCCTACTTGACCTGCTGATTCACTGGCGTGGTGAACGCCACCCACCATAGAACGGTTAAACACTTTCATGTTTTTATCGAGAAATACACTGTAGGTTTTACCGACTAAATCATAATTTGCATCAGATTCTAACTCGAAGGTCAATTCCGCCATACGAGGAGATTCTACCTCATTAAGAATATCTTCAACGTTGTACAGTTCACCATCTTCATTAATGAATTCATGTAAGCCACGGCCTAGGCAGCGCCCTAGAATATTTGAGCCAGGATAATCTTCACTGTAGGCAATACGGGTATAGAAATCTTGCATAAAATGCGCATCGAGATCAGCGTATTGTGCCCAATTAATCGCAGCATATTCTTCAGCTGGTAGAATGATTTCCCAAAAGCCGCGGGCGGTAAACTCTCGCATTAAATGGGACAGTTGGCCGTAAGCACTCCAAATACCATTATCATCCATATAATAGGCACCAACCGTTTGAATGTCGGTTCGTTTTTCACCATTGCTTGGTTTCCCCATGGCGTACCAAGGATCGAGAAAACCTAAACATACATTGGTAATGTTTTCAGTTGGCAGATTGTATTCGGTTTTCATTTTTGGGTTTTTAACTTCACAAAAACAGCGAATAGGGCAAGAGTGACAGCCTCCTGGACGTTTAAAGATTTTATTGGCTTCATCACGGCCAAAATACATTTCGGCCATTGAGGTGCGCATGCCTACTTTTTGGCGGTCATCCCATGGTGTTTCACCCACATCAACAGGATTGTCTGCAGCTCCCCATGTGACGCCTGGACCGCCTCGCCAACGACTGCCTGTAGAGCTATACTCTGCCCAAGATTGCGGCTGATTAGGAACAACTCCTTGATTGTTAGCACCAATGATCCCAAGAATATGGTCATCTAATGCACGTAATTGCTCATTGGTTGTCGATTCTGCGATATCGACTGTACCAGTGCCAATAATACCAATGGCCTTAAGTTTTTTAGAGCCTAGTACAGCCCCATGACCGCCTGCTGAATGGCCACCTTGAGTTTGAATAGTTGATTGAGCTACAAGGTGTTCACCACTAGGGCCAATTGCTGCAACCTGAGCTTGTTGTCCCATTAATTTACTGATGCTGGCAAAGGTATCGAATATGCCTACTCCCCATAAAGAATCTGCGGGTTCGAGGGTGACAGTGTCATCAACAATTTTTAGCCATACAGGGGTTTCTGATTTACCTTCAATAATAATTGCATCGTAACCAGCAAATTTAAGCTCTGGTGAAAAGTGACCGCCAAAGTGGCCATCAGTGATTAAGTGATTTCGAATAACAGGGTTACGAGAAGTAATCGTTGTTCTAGCCGAACATATTGCACCTGAGCCACTTAATGGCCCCGCTGAAATAACTAATTGGTTTTCTTCATCAGTTGCTTTAATTCCGTCGACATGGTCATCCCATAAAACTTTATAACCGATTCCCATTCCGCCAATATAATCGTGATAGGTTTCTGTTGTTTCTTTAGTAATAACTTTTGTAGTTAAATTAACTCTTAAAATATAACCGGCCCAGCCACCATATGTAGTAGTCATAATTATTCCTTTTTAGTTTTTAAACTAATTCTAAATACTTTTCATGAAGTTCAACTTCGGCAACAGCGTCTTCCCAGGTATAAAACTTAATTGCGCCAGTTGGGCAAACTTGGGCACAATTAGGACTGCCTTCACAGAGATCGCATTTGAGAGATTTTCGAGTGGTTTTATCTATGGTGATAACTTGCTGCGGGCATTTGTCAGCGCAATAGCCACAACCGACACATAAGTCATCGTTGACCACTCTGGCTCCCGTTTCTTCGTTAACGGTAATCGCTTCTTGAGGGCAAACGGTCATGCAAACATCACATTGACGACAGGTTGATGGCACAATGGTGCTATCACCTTGTTCACCACGCTGGTCTTGATAGTTTGGCTGCACGCCATGGGGGCCAAAATTGAGGTTTTTGGCAACTTTAATTCTTGAGGTACTTGGGCTGACAGCTGATTTTCCGTGGCTCCAGCTACAGGCTATTTCGCAACGTCGGCAACCTACACATAAGATAGGGTTGACGACCATGAGTCCACCGGGTATGACTTCAACTATTGGGGTTTCTGCGTCATCACTGCTACCACACCCAGTTAAAAAACCGACTAATGTTCCACCATAAACGGTTCCGACAGCGACCTTAGCGCCATTAGCAAGTAGTGCTCTCCTTGTAATCATATTTGTTTCCTCTTAATTATAAATATTGCTTTTATGTTTATATTTATGATTCGAGTATTATTTAATTAATTTAAAAACAAGTTGATTATGATCACGTTTGTTTTCTTGTTTTTCTAATTAGTCTTAATATATATCTTAAGTCACATTTTTTTGCTGTGTATTCCATTTATTAAAATTTGCTTTTCTATTTAATTATTGAAAAATCCTATTCGATTCCATTTTTTGGAATTGTTACTTTTGAACTGAGTATTTTACTTTGTGGAATGTACTGTTTTGTTAGTTGTTGTTTTAATATTTTGAGTGGATTCATGATTTTTATCACAATAAGATTTTTATAAATAAATAATTATTACTAAAAATTAAAAATGCCGTGAATTAATAAAAGGAATAATAATGATGAGCAAATTGTTAATTAGGAAATATAAGAAGTGGATAACACCGCTTGTTTTAGTTCCAATGGTTGCACTTACAGCATGTTCCGGTGATGACGGAAAAAATGGCGATGATGGAGAATCTGGTGACATTAACATTGCAATTTCATCGGCAAAATCATTACAAGCTGAAATTGAAAAGGTCACGATTGATGAGTCGTTGCAGGTCTCTTTTGAGTTTTATCTTAGTAATGCCAACGGTGTAGCTGTAAGTGGTTTAGCCGATGTGGCGTCCATTTCAACTTTAGGGGCAGGCATTGCTAAGCTAGGAGTTCAACAAAGGCGCGTGCGCCCATTGAATGAAGCAGATAGCGCTACTGTTGTGACAACTGCTGAAACTGATTTATCACCACAATGGACGAGTTATATCAATAACGTGGTTGAGCCTGGAGACGTTGCGGACAATGATTTAGAAGAGGGCTGGGACAAGCACAAAGGGACTCAGTGGCAAGCAAGTATTGAGTCGGATTGTAAAGAAGCTTGTATTGAAGCTATTGGAAACGGTTTATATCGTTATACGTTTTCACAGCCTTTAGATAGCTATTCAAATATTGATGGAATTAATACTGAGTACAATGTAGAAAATATTCATCGGGTGTATTTAGAGTTAATGCCTTTTTCCGATGCAGACATCAGTACGATGTTGGTGAACACCACATTTGACTTTGACCCGACCACTGGCGTAAGCGCTTCAGCAGAAGATACTCGGGTATTACTGACAGCGGAGCAGAGTTGTTATCGATGCCATACAAATGACTTAAGTGCTGACAATCGCTTATTAATGCATGGCAATAAACGCTTTGATTATGAAGGCTGTGTGATGTGTCATACCAGTTATTCTGGCGATCCTGAAACAGGCGTGAGTATTGGCATGGCCAGCTTAGTACATAAAATCCATAAAAGTGATTATTTGGTCATTGGTTATAACGGATCTGTCCATGATTATAGCGATCTGACTTATCCTGGAGATATGCATCAATGTCAGCAATGTCATATTGAAGATGGTGCGCCTCAAGCTAACTTTTACCAATACCCTGGTCAAGAAACCTGTTTAAGCTGTCATGAGAAATATGCACCTGATACCTGGAATGGGACTGCGGTAGGCTTATTTCACGATCGAGATGCGTTTCCTGATGCATGGGCGATGAGCTGCAGTGGTTGTCACCCAGATAGTCATAATCCATTAGGTTCGGCCATTTTCCACAATGCTACTGTGAGTGTGACAGATTCCTTGATTGAGCAATATCAGTTTGCGTTAACTGACAGTGTGGTAAATGAGGCGCAAGACACGTTAACAGCTACCCTAACTTTTAACCAATTAAGCACGACTCCAGATGCTGATCCCGCTATAGATAACCTTTGGCTGGTGGCATCAGGTAATCCGCAACAAGATGTTATGCCTGAAAACAATGGCCAGCGTAAAGTGTGGGACCTGGTATCAAGCTCAGAAGATATCACGTTAATTAGGGAGAGTTCAGTTGTTACTGTGACAATTAACAATGCTGGTGTTGCCGATCTTGGGCTGAATACGACGGGTACCTTATATGCGAAGGTTATGGTTTGCGGAGACAAATTAACGGGTCTAGCAGCTTCATGTGAGGCACTAGAGACGGAATCAAGTATCGTGCTTGCTGAGGTCCCAGCTGATGCAGCGATATCATTAACCACTAATGTTGAGCTTTATACTGAATTAGTGAATAACCAAAAGTGTATTGCTTGCCATGATGAACAGTTCCAGCAACGAGTGAATGAAGCTCACAGTAAAATATCTACACCAGCCAATGGGGCAACCTGCGGTGCTTGTCACTCGCCACAAGTTGCGACAACCTTAGCAGATGGTAGTTGTCAAAGCTGTCATACCAACGACATGGTTAAATACATGAATGCCACACGCAAACACACACCAGGTGATGCAAGTATTAAATCATTTAGAACTATTAATAATAGTCTAGGTTATCGAGAGTTAGTGCATTCACTGCATGCAAATACTCGCACAACCAAAGGCTATACCGGTAGTGAACGTGAAGCAATGACGTATCCGGCTTCTGCGAACGATTGTCGTGCGTGTCATGATGAAGGTCAGCTCCAAATGGATACGCTTGGTGCGCAAGACTCAGTCATAGTGGCAGCTCGTGATGCGACCTCATCGGGTCAAGTTTCTGAGTATTCACCGACTGTTGCTGTGTGTGCCTCATGCCATAACACTGAAGCAAGCTGGGCAGCTCATGCAGAAAGCTTCGGCGGTGTATTCCAACAAGATGCAAGCTCTGGCGCAATATATCAGCCTGGTGATGAGTCTTGCCAAACCTGTCATGGCGAAGGGAAAAGCTTAGGTATTGATGTGATGCACGGACTGAACTAAATCGTTCATCAATGTGTTAAAGGTTGTATGAGTTAGCTTGCTTAGATAAGCTTATACAACCTTTTTTAGTTACTTTTAAGCTAAAATGAGCTCATTAATCATGTTTTATTAAGGTCGCTGACTTGGTTATTTAACCAAAAATCTTGTATTTTCAGACTACTGGATTAAATGTTGTAACGATTATTTACAATCCGTTTTAATTTATTCTAACTCACTGTGTTTATTAGCTAAAACTTGTTTATTAGTTTGCTTTCCTAATTATGCAATTGTGTGTGCACATTTTGCGACTGTAATTTAGTTACATAAATCAGTATAATCACCGTCCAAATGGATTCGCTACGCGCGATTAATCTCTGTGACCTTTGGAAAATAATAATGACTACCCAACCCTTTCGTTCAGACATCGGTGTTATCGGCCTCGGTGTAATGGGCAAGAATCTCGCGTTAAATATTGCTGATAATGGCTACCAGGTCGCGGCTTTCGACCTCGACAGCGACAAAGTGAATACCGCAATAAATCAAGAACAAGCAGAAAGAAAAGCAAACTTAGCTCCCCGAATGCTAGGCTGTAATAATCTTACTGAAATGCTTGATTCTTTAGCTAAACCTCGCGTCATTGTGTTATCTGTGCCTGCTGGTGGACCTGTTGATGGCGTGTGTAATGCGCTTATTGAAGCAGGTATCGAATCAGACGATATCATTGTTGATACAGGTAATAGTCTATGGACTGATACTGTGGAGCGTGAAGCGCGCTTTAAAGGTAAGTTTGTATTCTTTAGTTCTGCTGTTTCAGGTGGAGAAGTTGGTGCACGTTTTGGACCTTCTTTAATGCCTAGTGGTGATAAAGATGCTTGGCAATACGTGGCACCTGTATGGAAAGCAATGGCAGCAAAAGTTGATCCTGAAACTGGCTTGCCTATTGAGCGGTTTGAGCCGGGCAATCCAGTGATTGAAGGGGAACCATGCACGACTTACATAGGTCCTGCGGGCTCTGGCCATTACGTTAAAATGGTGCATAACGGTATTGAATATGCTGACATGCAACTCATTTGCGAAGCTTATCAATTATTGCATGATGGCTTAGGTTTATCTGCTCATGAAGTTGGTAGTATTTTCCATACTTGGAACCAAGGTAGTTTAAATAGCTATCTTATGGAAATAAGCGCAGAGGTGTTACAACAAGATGATCCGTTAACCGGTCAACCTCTGGTTGAAATGATCTTAGATAAAGCGGGTCAAAAAGGCACAGGTCTATGGACTGCGGTAAGCAGCTTACAAATTGGCTGCCCTGCGCCAACAATTGCTGAAGCGGTTTATGCACGTGCGGTGAGTACGCAAAAAACCTTGCGGGTTAATTTAAGCAGTAAGCTTTCTGGTCCTGCAAAAATACCATTGAACGATGCCGAAAAAGCGGAGTTTATCGCTAACCTGGAAGATGCTTTATATTGCGCCAAGGTATGTTGTTATGCCCAAGGTTTTCAATTAATGGCGATGGCAGCTAAAGAGCAAAATTGGGATTTAGATTTTGCTGAAATCGCCAAGATTTGGCGTGCGGGTTGTATCATTCGTGCCACTTTCTTACAGTCAATTACTAAAGCTTATCAAGATGATGCAGCGCTTCCAAACTTACTGATGGCTCAAACCTTCAGCGACAGTTTATCAGCTAAGCATATGAATTGGCGCAAGACCGTTGCGGCATCTGTCATGCAAGGGATCCCTGCACCCTGCATTAGTTCTGCAGTGGCTTATTATGATAGCTATCGCAGTGAAACCTTGCCCGCAAATTTACTCCAAGGTCAACGTGACTTTTTTGGAGCCCATACATTTGAACGTACTGATAAACCAGCAGGTGAAAAATATCATCTAGATTGGAGTGCTAAGCAACGCACATTATCAAAAGTTTGATATCGACTTTGAATGACAGCTTTTAGCTGGCTATTGATTAAAAAGCACTTCTATTTAGAAGTGCTTTTTTGTGTATAGAATAATGATATTACCCAATCAAGCGGGTAAGCAAAACTTGTAACTGCGGCTTGACTGCTATAGGTTCAACTATAAGCAGTAAGGTTTGTAAGTAAAAATTCATAGTTATGAGGGAATATAATGCCGACAAAAGCTGATAAAAAGAAACGAATAGCCGAAGCGATAGAAAGCGTCACGTTTGAATATGAACAATACTCCAAAAATGCTGCCAAAAAACTCCCCCCCCTTGAAATTGACAATAATGATGCACTAGAAAAATTACTTGAAGTCGTACTGCTAAGGGAATCGTTAAGTCAAAGAACGGCAGCTAAAGCACCTGCATCAGTGAAGTTAAGAGCTTCTTTAGCCGACATGATCTTGCTTAATGATGATTTTGACCGAAAACAGATCTCGGCCAATGCAACGGCAGAAGTTGAATCTTAAAAGTCTACAGTGCTAAGTTTTTACGTATGCTAATACGCCTTTTTCCATAAAGGAAAGGCGTATTAAGCGGATTGCGTTTAACTTATTAACTGGTGGGTAATTTGTTTCGCTGTTTGCTTCAGCGCATTTTGAAGCAGGTTTAGCTCTGTGTGGTTTAGCACATTGGGTAACACTGAAAAGGTGAGTGCGGCAATCACTTGTCCTTCTGGTTCTCCAATCAATGCGCAATATTCCGCGATACCTTCAATATGGCTTGTATGTGTAAACAAAAAACCTTGTTGCTTAACTTCTTCCAGTTGAGCAGATAAAGCCATTTTCTGTTTTTGATTCATTGTTAAATAAAGTGCATCTCGTTTTAGTATCATCAAGGCGACATCAGGGTTACTGTTTGCCAGTAATACCTTACCAGCAGTTGATGAAACGGTAGAGAACATTGCTCCTTCAGTTATGTTGATTGACACTGGGGAGTGACTTTTTGCTTGTACAATAACCATTGCCTGACTTTGGTAAAGCATGCTTAAGTGACAAGCTTGACCTGTGGTAACCGCCAAATCCTCCATTAACGGCAGCGCTGCTTGCCTCACTTTATCAATCGGCGATATTCCTCTTGAGAGGTTATATATTTTCAAAGACAGCTGATATCGACCAGAAGACTCATCCCGATGAAGGTACCCCCGAGCTTCAAGGTTAACCAATACCCGATAGATATCATTTGGCTTACGCCCAATACCTTTGGCTATCTCTGATTGAAGTAAAGGGGTTTGTTGCTCAGCTAAAAATTCCAAAATATCAAAGCCCTTGTCCAATGCTGGCACAGAGTACTTTTGTTCTGCTATTGAGTTAACACTTGCTGGCATATCACCTTTCCCTTTATTAATGGTGCCCAATTGTTCGGTTGGCCTTTTTCTTTGAGATGTAGGTATGGCTATTTGGGCAAATTTGCATAGAAAACCGACAGGGTATTTATTTATAAGATCAATACTTATATAAATTTAACATTTATATATAAATAAAAACTTGCGATCTTAATAAGTTTAATTGATTATTGTTAACAATACTTAATTTGTTTAGGCGTTTATTTTGCCATTATCGAGCAAGATGAATAAAGACGGAACTAACATTAGCAATTAAAAGGAAGTATGGAAGATGAGTAAGCTTGAATTAACAGTTGAACAGATTAAAGATTTTAATCGTGATGGCTATGTCATTGTAAAGGGATACTATTCTCAACAAGAAATGGCGAAATTGCAGCAAGTCGCTTTTAATGATGAGGGTTTGTACCAACAAGCATGGAATAAGAAAGACAGTCAAGGTGCCTTAAGCAAGGTGTGCATTTGGCAGCAAACTGGTGATGACTTATACAGTATGTTTTCTAGAGGCCGACGACTTGTTGATTCAGTAGAAAAGATACTAGAAGAGGAGGCTTACCATACGAGTACCAAAATCATGATGAAAGAGCCATTGGTTGGAGGCGCTTGGGAATGGCATCAAGACTTCGGTTATTGGCATCAAGATAACCTTATGCTGTACCCAAAAGCGATTAGCTGCATGATTGCCATCAACTCTGCAACAGTTGAAAATGGCTGCTTACAGGTACTAAAAGGCTCACATCATATAGGAAGGTTAGATCACGCTAAAGCTGGCGATCAAAAAGGCGCAGACATGACTTTTGTCGAAGAGGCAATGAAGTATCATCCTTTAGTCAATGTTGAGTTAGCAACGGGGGATGTTCTGTTTTTTCATTGCAACTTGCTGCATAAATCAAATCAAAATCGCTCAGATAAACCTAGATGGTCGATGATATGTGCTTACAATGCAATTACTAATCAAGCATTTAAACCAAATGAAGCTGTGTATTATCCGCTTTCTAGGCTGGATGATAGTGCTATTCTTGAATGGCATGAAGAGGGAAGAAAAGGGTAATTATTACAGGATTAAGTATAGGCTTAATAAAGTAAAAAGCTTCCTATGACATGCTTGTATTAATGTTAAAGCAAGTTCATAGGAAGACTTATTGGGCGAGCGGTCAGTTACATTGGCAAACTAAAGATTAACCCTATGCTGAACAATAGGCTGAAAATCATTGTTAACTTAGCTGTGCGCCCCAAGATTGGGTTTAAGGCTTCACCACTGGTATTACTGAACTCTCCGCTGAGTTGACGAGCGTAGATTAATGATAAACCTGCTAGCAGCACTGGAAGGCCTGCAAGGTTACCCATTAAAAAACCACCAATAATAAGACCAAAAGGTAAATAGACTAATGCTTGATATAAGACTCTAGCTTGAGCTTGTCCAATTTTGACTGCAAGGGTATTTTTACCTGCTTTGGTGTCTGTTTGAATATCACGGGTATTATTTACTAGCATAATCGCTGCGTTAAACATGCCAATAGCGCTTCCTAACAGCCAAGCACTGGTACTCGTGTCACCTGCTTGTAAGTAATAACTACCAACGACGGCAACAAGCCCAAAGAATACAAATGCTGCCACTTCACCTAAACCATGTGATGCTAAAGGGTAAGGTCCACCGCTGTAACATACCGCACCAAGTAAGGATGCCACGGCTAATATCGCAATAGGCCAGCCACCATGAAAAATAAGTGCTGAACCAACCAATAATGCAAGCAATAAGCAAATAACCATGGCATTGCGTACACTGCTAGGTGATAACATTCCGCTTTGGGTCACTCTGACAGGCCCTACTCGTTCTTCTGTGTCGATGCCATTTTTAAAATCAAAATAATCATTGGCTAAATTGACGGCAATTTGCAATAAAATGGCACATAACATTGAAATGCAAGCAATGGTATAACTGAATTGCTCAAGGTGTAGGGCTAAAATATTACCAATTAATAATGGACCAATGGCAGCAGGTAAAGTGCGAGGTCTAATGGCTAAAATCCAAGATTGCATATTGTTAAGGCTTCAAGATATCGAGTTAAATTAGGATAGACTAATAGCATAGCAACTTTTTTTGATTAAGTACGAGGTTGTGATCGCGCAATTAAGTAAAATCTTGTTACTAATTGTGCTGAATTTTATCGTTTTTTTGTTTATTTGTACGTAAATTCGAGAATATATTTACGCTAGGTGTGTGGTTCTAAGGTAATCTAAGTTTATTGAGTCAGGTTGTGCAGACGTTAGGGAAATTATGAGTCAAGTTTTAAACGATTTATTATCACTGCTTTCATTAGAGCAAATCGAACTAGGGTTGTTCCGTGGGCAAAGTCAGGATTTAGGCTTCGGTCATGTCTTTGGCGGACAAGTGATGGGGCAAGCGTTAAGTGCTGCAAAGCAAACGGTAAGTGAAGATAGGCATGTGCATTCATTACACTCTTATTTTTTGCGGGCGGGTGATGAGAAACTTCCTATTGTCTACGATGTTGAAAACATGCGTGATGGGGGCAGTTTCAGTGCAAGACGAGTAAAAGCGATTCAAAAAGGCCGCCCTATTTTTTACATGACTTGCTCGTTTCAAGCTCCTGAAGAAGGTTTTGAACATCAAGCTGAAATGCCAGTCGTCGATGGTCCAGACGGGTTACTAAATCAGCAAGAATTAGCTTCTACAATGCGCGATAAAGTACCCGCTAACATACTTGAAAAATTCATGGCTGACTCGCCGATCGAAATGCGCTTGGTTAATCCAATACATCCTATCGCTCCAGACTCTACTGAACCCAAGCGGTATATTTGGATGCGAGCGAATGGCCATATTCCAAGTGATCACAGTGTTCATGAATACTTGCTCGCATATGCGTCAGATTTCAACTTTCTGGTGACTGCGGCTCAGCCTCATGGTGTGTCATTTTTAACGCCAGGGATTAAAATGGCGACGATAGATCATGCCATGTGGTTCCATAGGCCGTTTAATTTTTCAGATTGGTTGCTTTATAGTGTAGAAAGTACCAATGCCAGCGGTGGCCGCGGTTTTGTTAAAGGGCAGTTTTTTGATCAACAAGGTCGCTTGGTTGCATCTGCAACACAAGAAGGCTTATTAAGAATGACGAAAGGATAAAAATATGAAGTTCGGTGTAAAAGCAGCAATGTTTGCGTTGATGACATTTATGATGACTGCGTGTGTAACCGTTACCCCAGATGAGCCGGTTATTATTAATGGCTATGCGGGTTACCTTGAGAAAATTGTATTGCCTCAAAACTGTAAAATTAACATTGCGATTATTGGTCTTAATACCCCAGGTTTAATTATCTCGCAAAAAACGTTCGATATTGCCAGAGCACCAGTACCGTTTAAGTTTACGTTACCTGCGGACAGTATTGATGAAGATATTGAGTATGGGGTTGTTGCGATGATTCTGTATCAAGATAGACCTATTTTTCAAACCTATGAGAAATTTCCGGTTATCAATAATGATAAGTTCACCACTGAAGTTATTATGAAAAAGGTAGAGCGCTAAACTGATCACTTTACACCTGCTTAATAACAGCAGGGTTCATTAGTAAAAATATTGCTCGAACTTTAAGTTATGTCTTAATGATTATGCTGACAAATTAAGACATAACTCACATCTTTAACTTTCTCAAATTGCTTATGGTCTTCATCGAGCAATAATCAATGCTCAGTTAACTATTTAATCGAGGCTTATGTTGTGCCTGATTTACTTGCCAAAGAAGCCACTGAAAACCAATCTGGTGGCGAACAAAGATTAATTTGGGCATTGTGTCTCGCATCTATCGTTGTTTATATCAATTTATATGCAGTACAAGGCATGCTGCCCTTAATTGCTGAGCATTTTAATGTCAGTGGTGCTAAAGCAACATTGATCTTGTCTGTTACCAGTTTTTCGCTGGCTTTTTCGTTACTTATTTATGCGGTAATTTCAGACCGAGTAGGCCGTTTAGCGCCAATTATGGTCAGCTTATGGATGTTAGTCGCTTCCAATCTATTACTTATTTTTGCTCGAGACTTTGATGCTTTATTATTGGTTAGGCTATTGCAGGGGGTATTACTCGCAGCAGTACCTGCCATTGCAATGGCATATTTTAAAGAGCAATTACCAGCAGGTTTTTTATTAAAAGCGGCTGGTATTTACATTATGGCAAATAGTTTAGGCGGCATTGGTGGCAGGTTAATGGGAGGGCTTTTGTCTCAATACTTTACCTGGGAACAAGCCATGATGGTGAATTTTTCGGTTACTTTGATTGGGATTTCTATAGTCACATATTTGCTACCAAGAAGAGAAATAAAGTGCGCGGCAACCCAATACTCAACGAGCGTCATTAATAAAATAAAGCACGATATCGGTGGTTTTATTTATCATTTGACAGATCCCCAGATGCGGCTTGTATATGCCATCGGTGGACTTGCTTTTATGATGATGGTGAATCAGTTCAGCTTTATTCAATTACACTTGATGGCCGACCCATACAATTTTAGCCGTTTTGCGGCTACTTTAATTTTTCTTTGCTATTTAAGTGGAACATTAACGTCTTATTTATCTGCCAAGTGGGTGGTTAAATTTGGCGCTCAACGATTATTCAAAGGCGCATTGGTTGTGATGTTGCTTGGCACGTTATTGACCTTAATGGATAATCTACTTTGCATTACAATTGGTTTTTTACTGACTGCGAGTGGTTTTTTCTTAACTCATAGTTGTTGTAATTCGTTTGTGGCGATAAGAGCATCGACTCATAGGGCTAAGGCGACTTCCCTATACCTTTGCAGTTATTATCTAGGAGCGTCCCTTGGAGGCCCTTATTTGATGATATTTTGGCATCAATCAGAGTGGCAAGGTGTTGTTATTGGTTCGGTAGGGTTATTGTCTCTTTTATTAGTGGCTATTTTAAGGTTGACACATCATCAATCTAAGGCAGCTGAACAAGAGCTCAATACGCAAACACAGTAACGACATAGATAAGTTTTCTACCTTTGAATTAGAGGCCTAAAGGCCTCTTTTTTTTGTTGTTTTTTCTTGCGCTAAGCCTGCTCGACGTTCAAAACTGAGTTGTCTATTGAAACAACGTTAGTATCCAGTTATTACATTCACTTTGTACCTCATGTACAAATACAATACGTAATGTTTGATTTTAATTGTTCAGCACTCATTTTAGAGTGAACTTTAAAGAATAGCTAAAGCCTCAACTCACTAAGTATCCTAGATAGATTATGTAATTATTAAGAGCTCATCTTGATTTGATTGGCGTTGCTAACTAACACTTTAGGCGTTGACATTATAGTCGTTACGTATAGGTATTCATTTAGAGAGGTCTTTTTGAGTTAGCGATAAATTTCAGACATAAAAAAAACCACAATTAAGTGGCTTTGATATTACTTAAAACTCAGTTTGATAACTCAGAGTTAAGAAAGTGGTATCCCCTAGGGGATTCGAACCCCTGTTACCGCCGTGAAAGGGCGGTGTCCTAGGCCTCTAGACGAAGGGGACCCGGACATATT